>NZ_JAHBDI010000084.1:0-190449 GCF_019956275.1 Pseudomonas sp. GL-RE-26 | reverse complement strand
GCAGGCTCACCACCCACCAGGCGCGTTCGATGTAGTCGCGGGCCGAAGCCAGCATGGTGCCCCACTCAGGGGTTGGCGGTTGTACGCCAAGGCCAAGGAAGCCCAGTGCGGCGGCATCGAGGATCGCCGAGGAGAAGCTCAGGGTGGCCTGAACGATCAGCGGCGCCATGCAGTTAGGCAGCACGGTGACGAACATCAGGCGTGGCAGGCCGGCACCGGCCAGGCGCGCGGCGGTTACGTAGTCGCGGTTCAGCTCGCCCATCACCGCGGCGCGGGTCAGACGAACATAGGACGGCAACGAAACCACGGCGATGGCAATGATGGTGTTGATCAGGCCAGGGCCGAGGATGGCGACAATCGCCACGGCCAGCAGCAGCGACGGCAGGGCCAGCATGATGTCCATCAGACGCATGATGGTCGGGCCGAGAATCCGCGGGTAGAACCCGGCGAACAGGCCCAGGAGAATCCCCGGGATCAGCGACATCACCACCGACGACAAACCGATCAGCAACGACAGGCGCGAACCATTGATCAGACGCGACAGCAGGTCGCGGCCCAGTTCATCGGTGCCGAGCAGGAACTGCAACTGTCCACCTTCCAGCCAGGCCGGTGGGGTCAGCAGGAAATCGCGGTACTGCTCGCTCGGGTCGTGAGGGGCGACCCATGGGGCGAAGATGGCGCAGAAAATCACCAGCAGCATGAACATCAGGCCGGCGACGGCACCTTTGTTCTTGGCGAACGCTTGCCAGAATTCTTTGTACGGAGACGGGTACAGCAGGCTTTGATCGACTGCTACCGATGGAATTGGAGTGGTCATGTTCATGATCTCAGCGCTGATGACGGATGCGTGGGTTGGCAAAGCCGTAGAGGATGTCCACTACGAAGTTGACCACAATCACCAGGCAGGCGATTAACAGGATGCCGTTTTGCACGACGGGGTAATCCCGGGCGCCAATGGCTTCGATCAGCCATTTGCCGATGCCCGGCCACGAGAAGATGGTTTCGGTCAGGACCGCACCGGCCAGCAATGTGCCGACTTGCAGGCCAACCACGGTCAGTACCGGAATCAACGCGTTACGCAGACCGTGCACGAACACCACGCGCGACGGCGACAGGCCCTTGGCCTTGGCGGTGCGAATGTAGTCTTCACGCAGCACTTCGAGCATCGAAGAACGGGTCATCCGCGCGATCACTGCCAGCGGAATGGTGCCGAGCACGATGGCCGGCAGGATCAGGTGGTGCAGGGCGTCGAAGAAGGCGTCCGGCTCGCCGGCCAGCAGGGTGTCGATCAGCATGAAGCCAGTGCGTGGCTCGATGTCGTAGAGCAGGTCGATGCGCCCGGACACCGGGGTCCAGCCCAGGCTCACCGAGAAGAACATGATCAGGATCAGGCCCCACCAGAAGATCGGCATCGAGTATCCCGCCAGGGAGACCCCCATCACCCCATGGTCGAACAGGGATCCTCGCTTGAGTGCCGCGATCACCCCGGCCAAGAGGCCCAGGACACCGGCGAACAACAGCGCGGCCGAGGACAGTTCCAGGGTCGCGGGGAATAGGGAGGTGAACTCGCTCCAGACGCTTTCACGGGTTCGCAGGGATTCCCCGAGATCGCCGTGGGCCAGCTTGCCGATGTAATCCAGGTACTGGGCATACAGGGGTTTGTTCAGACCTAGGCGTTCCATTGCCTGAGCGTGCATTTCGGGATCGACCCTACGTTCTCCCATCATGACTTCTACGGGGTCGCCCGGGATCATGCGAATCAACGCGAAAGTCAGCAAGGTGATGCCGAAGAACGTGGGGATCAGTAACCCCAGTCGGCGGGCAATAAAACTAAACATCGTGTGTTGTACCTCATCAGCCGGTTAGGCGTGCCCGGCATGCCTGGGTCAGGAATGCCGGGAGTTTTCTTATTACTTCACCTGGGTGGTGGCGAAGTTATTCGTGGTGAGGGGGCTAATGTGATAGCCCTCTACGTTGTTGCGCATTGCGGTAAACATTCTAGTGTGTGCCATGCTGATCCACGGCTGGTCCTGGTTAAAAATAACCTGGGCCTGTTCGTAGAGCGCTGCACGCTCGGCCGGGTCGGTTTTTTCGCGAGCCTGGTCGATCAGCGCCTGGAACTTGTCATTGCACCAGCGGGCGTAGTTTTCTCCGTTCTTGGCGGCTTCACAACTGAGCATAGGCGTCAGGAAGTTATCCGGGTCGCCGTTATCGCCCGCCCATCCGGCGGAAACCATGTCGTGCTCGCCGTTTTTGGCGCGTTTGAGCATTTCGCCCCATTCCATCACGCGAATGTCGATCTTGATCCCGACCTTGGCCAGGTCGGCTTGCATCATCTGCGCGCCGAGCATCGGGTTCGGGTTGGTCGGACCGCCACCGTTACGGGTGAACAGGGTGAAGGTGGTGCCTTCCGGTACGCCGGCTTCCTTGAGCAGGGCGCGAGCCTTGTCCAGGTCATGGGCCGGGTTCTTCAGGCTGTGGTTGTAGCCCAGCAGGGTGTCCGGGTACGGGTTGACCGCGGCGGTTGCATTGCCCTTGCCGAACAACGCATTGACGTACGCCTCTTTGTCGAAGGCGATGTCGATGGCTTTGCGCACCCGCACATCACTCATGTACTTGTGCGTGGTGTTCATGGCGATGTACGAAACGGTCATCGCGTTGAGTTCATCGACTTTCAGCTTGTCGTCTTTCTTGATGCTCGGGATGTCATCCGGTTTTGGATACAGCGCGACCTGGCACTCGTTGGCCTTGAGCTTCTGCAGGCGCACGTTGTTGTCGGTGGCGATGGCCAGGATCAGCGAGTCTGCCGGTGGCTTGCCACGGAAGTACTCCGGGTTGGCCTTGAAGCGTACCTGGGCGTCCTTGTTGTAGCGCTGGAAGACGAACGGGCCGGTGCCGACTGGCTTGTTGTTCAGGTCGCCGGTTTTGTTGGCCTTGAGCAACTGATCGGCGTACTCGGCGGAGTAGATCGAGGAGAAGGCCATGGCAATGTCGGCCAGGAAAGGCGCTTCACGGCGGGTCAGGGTGAACTTGACCGTGTTGTCGTCGACTTTCTCGACGCTCTTGAGCAGCTCCTTGAAGCCCATGCTTTCAAAGTACGGGAAGCCTACGCTCGACAGCTTGTGCCAAGGATGATTCGGGTCCAGCTGGCGCTGGAAGCTCCAGACCACGTCGTCGGCATTCATGTCGCGGGTCGGCTTGAAGTATTCGGTGGTGTGGAACTTGACGCCTTTACGCAGATGGAAGGTGTAGCTCAGGCCGTCTTCGCTGATGTCCCAGGAATCGGCCAGTGCCGGAATCACGTCGGTGGTTCCGGGCTTGAAGTCTGCCAGGCGGTTGAAGATGGTTTCGGCCACGGCATCGGCGGTGACTGCAGTCGTGTACTGGACCATGTCGAAGCCTTCGGGGCTGGCCTCGGTGCAAACCACCAGGGGCTTGGCCGAAACGCCGACAGCGACACTGAGCAACGCGGCCGCGATGGCCGCACGTAGGGGAAGCATTTTCATCAAGAACCCTCTGCAATCAGTTAAAGGACAAAAGCCGAACGGCCGATTCGTCATTGAATCAGCCGTCAGGCGCGTGCATTACAGGATGTTGAACGGAACCGTGGTCACGAGACGGAACTCGTTGATGCTGCCGTCAGCCTGGTTTTCGCTGGCACGGTGAGCGGTGTAGGTGCCGCGGATCGTGGTGGCCTTGAGCGGGCCGCTCTGCACGGCGTAGGTCGCGCCGATGCCGTATTCATAGTGGGTTTCGCCATCCTGGGACTGGATGCCGTCGTAACCCTTGCCTGCCACGCCGCCGTTGCCGGTGTAGTGAGTACCGTCGATACCCCAGCCGCGAGCCTGGTAGATGTTGAACTTCAGGCCTGGCACGCCGTATTCGGCCATGTTCAGACCGTAGGCAACCTGGAACGATTTTTCGTTCGGGCCGTTGAAGTCCGACAGCAGGGAGTTGGCCAGGTAGATGCCGTTGGTTTCGTGCAGGTAGTCGAAGTACTCGTTACCGTTCACTTCCTGGTACGAGAAGGTCAGGGTGTGGGCCTGGTGGGTCAGGCCGAACGACAGGGAGTAGGTGTCGTTGTCGATATCGCCGATCAGGGCTTTACCGGTTTCCTTGGTTTTGTAGTAGTTCAGGCCGGTGGTCAGGCTCAGTACCTGGCTGTCGCCCAGTACGTGAGAGGCGCCGAAATAGTACTGGTTCCAGATGTCTTCAGCCTGGGTCGCCCAGAGGCTGGTGGTCAGGCTGGCGAGCGGGTTGTAGGTGATACCGCCGGTGTAGATGTGGTCGGTTTCGACGATGCCGTTGGCGTATTCGGTGCGGAATTTGCGCTGGCTTTCTTCGGTACGCGGTGAGTTGCGGTCGAAGGTGGCGAGGTCGAAGGCCAGGTTGTTCAGCTCTTCGCTGTGGATGGCCACACCTTCGAAGCTCGAAGGCAGTGCACGGTTACCGATCACGTCGACCATCGGGCTGCTGAAGTTCATGCGGCCGGCGGTCAGGGTGCTGTTGGAAATACGGGCCTTGACGTTGGCCAGGCCCAGTTTGCTCCACTGGCCTTGAGCGTCGCCGCCTTCCTTGGTCAGGGTACGGTTGTTGCCCGCGCCAGGACGAGAGCCCGGTGCTCCGCCGTTGTTGGACGCAAGGTCTTTGCGGTCCCGGTCCAGGGCAACGGCATTGTAGGCGGCGACTTCAGTGCTGAAACCGACAGTGCCTTCGGTGAAGCCCGAGTTGTACTTGAGGATGGTGCCCTGGACCCAGTTGATCCGGCGATCGGTCGGGGTCGAAACGCCGTCCTTCTTGTAGGCGAACTTGGCGCCGCGTTGCAGTTGCTCGTTGGCGTACCAGTTACGCGTGGTGCCGGTGATCGACTGGCCTTCGACAAAGCCGGTGGCTTCGCTTTGGGCGCTTTTCTCGTTCACGGTAACCGGGGTGAAAGCCTGGCTTTGGGTTTCTGCGTAAGCCGTGGCGGTTACGCTGCTTATGGCCAAGGCCAATAACGCGGTGCTGCTCAGTTTCATGGGTAAAGCTCCTTACTTTCTTTTTTTATGCCGGTCTTTTTTTGTGATCCGGCTATTGGTTTAGAACTCATTCACGGCATCGCAAACGTTTGCTGTCAGCCAAATTGGCAAAAGACGGCAAAGCGTCTGCGTGAGGGCGGAAAATCCGCCCCCCGGCATTTCTGGCTAATCGGCTATTTTTCTATGCTGACACCCGAGAAAACGTTGCGACCGAACGGGCTCACCTTGAACCCTTCGATTTTGGCGCTCAGCGGCTGGTTGACCGTTGAGTGGGCGACTGGCGTGATCGGCACTTGCTGCTTGAGCAACTGCTGCGCCTGTTTGTAGAGCAGGGTGCGCTGGTCGCGGTCGGTGACGACCTTGGCCTGCTTGATCAGCTTGTCGTAAGCCGGATCACACCACATCGAGTAGTTGTTACCGCCAATGGCGTCGCAGCTATAGAGCGTGCCCAGCCAGTTGTCCGGATCACCGTTGTCACCGGTCCAGCCAATCAGGCTGATGTCGTGTTCGCCATTCTTGGTGCGCTTGATGTACTCGCCCCACTCATAGCTGACGATCTTGACCTTGAGGCCGATTTTCGCCCAGTCAGCCTGGAGCATCTCGGCCATCAACTTGGCGTTGGGGTTGTACGGACGCTGGACCGGCATGGCCCAGAGGGTGATTTCGGTGCCTTCCTTGACGCCGGCAGCCTTGAGCAACTCCTTGGCTTTTTCCGGGTTGTAGGCGGCGTCCTTGATGGTCTCGTCGTAGGACCATTGGGTCGGCGGCATGGCGTTGACCGCCAGTTGCCCCGCGCCCTGGTAGACGGCATTGAGAATGCCTTGTTTGTTCACCGCCATGTCCAGCGCCTGGCGTACTTCGAGCTGGTCGAAGGGTTTGTGGCGCACGTTGTAGGCGATGTAGCCGAGGTTGAAACCAGGCTTCTCGATCAGTTGCAGGGCCGGGTCGCTCTTCAGTGCGGTTACATCGGCAGGGCGTGGATGCAAGGTGATCTGACACTCGCCGGCCTTGAGTTTCTGCACGCGCACCGAGGCGTCGGTGTTGATGGCGAAAATCAGGTTGTCGAGCTTGACCCGGCTCGGGTCCCAGTAATGCTTGTTGCCGGTGTAACGGATGTTCGAGTCTTTCTGGTAGCTCTTGAACACGAACGGCCCGGTGCCGATCGGCTTCTGGTTGATGTCGCTCGGCTTGCCTTCGGCCAGCAGCTTGTCGGCGTACTCGGCCGAAAGGATGGCGGCGAAGCTCATGGCGATGTTCTGGATGAACGCGGCGTCCACACTATTGAGCGTAAAGACCACGGTCAGCGGCCCGGTCTTTTCGACCTTGGCGATGTTCTTGTTCAGGCTCATGCCGTTGAAGTACGGAAACTCTGTCGGATAAGCCTTACGGAAGGGGTGTTGCGGATCGAGCATGCGATTGAAGGTGAACAGCACGTCATCGGCGTTGAAGTCGCGGGTCGGCGTGAAGTATTTGGTGGTATGAAACTTTACCCCTTCGCGCAGGTGAAACGTGTATTTGAGGCCGTCCTCGGAAATATCCCAGCTCATGGCCAGGCCCGGTACGACGTTGGTCGCGCCTTTTTCAAACTCTGCCAACCGGTTGTACAGCGGCTCGGCGGCGTCGTTGTCGGTCGCAGTGGTGTACTGCGCCGTGTCGAAACCGGCGGGGCTGCCTTCGGAGCAGAACACCAGGCTGTTGTTGGCGGCCTGGGTGATGGAAGTGGCGGCCAACAGGCCGGTGCCCAGCAATGCGGATAAAACCAAGGTATGGCGCATAACGCTCCCTCTTTTCTCAAAGTGTTGTCAATGAGCCGCCGTCCCGTCCGCGGACGTAGGGGCATCACTGATTTCAAGCCATGCACACAGCAGTAACCGATGACCCACGCGTGCACTGGTCAGATCCCGACGGTATGAGCCATGGGTCCGGCAGTAAATGCGTAGAGTCCTAAAGACTCGTAGGAAATGGCAACGCGTCCTCGCCCGATGCTGTAGTCAGCTGCGGATTAGGATGTAGGCGAATTCCTGCTTTCTCGGAAGATAAAGCAACGGCGACGTCAGGAACGCCGCCGTTGCAAAACCTTATTTGCTGACGCTGACGCCGTAGAAGGAGTTCAAGCCAAATGGGCTGATCTTGAAGTCCTGCACGTTGGCGCGCATGGGTTGGAACACCGTCGAGTGAGCGATAGGTGTCATAGGCACAGCGTCTTTGAGGACGTGTTGCGCCTGTTTGTACAGTTCGGTGCGTTTGCCTTGGTCCGAAGTGCGCTTGGCTTGCTTGACGATGTCGTCAAACTTCTTGTCGCACCATTTGGAGAAGTTGTTGCCTTCCAGCGAGTCGCAGCCGAACAGTACGTTCAGCCAGTTGTCCGGATCACCATTGTCACCGCTCCAGCCAATCAGCATCGCCTGGTTCTCGCCACCTTTGGAGCGCTTGATGTACTCGCCCCACTCGTAGCTCTGGATCTTGACCTTGAGGCCGATCTTGGACCAGTCGGACTGCAGCATTTCTGCCATCAGCTTGGCGTTCGGGTTGTATGGACGCTGTACCGGCATCGCCCATAGAACGATTTCGGTGCCCTCTTTCACGCCGGCTTCCTTGAGCAGCTCTTTGGCTTTCTCAGGGTTGTACGGCGCATCCTTGATGGTGGTGTCGTAGGACCACTGGGTCGGAGGCATGGCGTTGACGGCCAGCTGGCCGGCGCCCTGATACACGGAGTCGATGATCTGTTGCTTGTTGACCGCCATGTCCATTGCCTGGCGTACCTTCAGGTCAGCCAACGGGTTCGCATCCGTTTGCCCCTTGACCTTGGGCATCACGTTGTAGGCGATGTAACCGAGGTTGAAACCAGCCTGGTCAGGCAGTTTCAAGTCCTTGTCTTCCTTGAGCGCCTTCAGGTCGGCCGGACGAGGGAACAGGGTGACCTGGCACTCGTTCTTCTTCAGCTTCTGGATACGTACCGACGGGTCGGTGGTGATGGCGAAGATCAGGTTGTCGATCTTCACGTCGTCAGGCTTCCAGTAGTCCTTGTTCCCGGTGTAGCGGATGTTGGAGTCTTTCTGGTAGCTCTTGAACACGAACGGGCCGGTGCCGATCGGCTTCTGGTTGATGTCGGCAGTCTTGCCTTCCTTGAGCAGTTGGGCAGCGTACTCGGCGGACTGGATCGAGGCGAAGCTCATGGCCATGTTCTGGATGAACGCGGCATCAACGTCTTTGAGGGTGAACTTGACCGTGTGGTCGTCGACTTTATCGATCTTGGTGATGTTGGTATCCATCCCCATGTCGGTGAAGTACGGGAATTCGGTCGGGTACGCTTTGCGGAACGGGTCATCCTTGTTAATCATGCGATTAAAGGTGAACAGCACGTCGTCGGCGTTGAACTCACGAGTCGGCTTGAAATACGGGGTAGTGTGGAACTTGACGCCTTCACGCAGGTGGAAGGTGTAGCTCAGGCCGTCATCGGAGATGTCCCACTTGGTCGCCAGCCCAGGAATAACGGCGGTGCCGCCGCGCTCGAACTGGGTGAGGCGGTTGAACATGGTTTCTGCAGAGGCGTCGAAGTCGGTTCCGGTGGTGTATTGACCTGGATCGAAACCGGCCGGGCTCCCTTCGGAGCAGAACACCAGGTTAGTCGCTGCTTGGGCGAACGGTGCGCTGGCTAACAAGCTTGCGCCAACTAAGAAC
This sequence comes from Pseudomonas sp. GL-RE-26, assembly GCF_019956275.1. NCBI lineage: Bacteria > Pseudomonadati > Pseudomonadota > Gammaproteobacteria > Pseudomonadales > Pseudomonadaceae > Pseudomonas > Pseudomonas sp. GL-RE-26. Next base: position 181,750 of record NZ_JAHBDI010000084.1, on the reverse strand, counting down.
GGAATGACCGCGTGTTTAAGCATGGTGGCCTCATGATTTGTTGTCATTTTTGGAATTAGAGGACGACCTCGTGAGTCGTGCCTGCGGATACTTATGCAGGGGCCATACCCAATGCAAGATCCAGAGTGACTACAAGCCTTAAACGGTGGCACGAACGTACCTTAATGTCGCATTTGTGTAATTCCTGACGTATTTGACCGTTTGCGCGGCGTTTTTACGGTGCAAATGACGCACTTTCAAGGTGCATCCCGAACGCTGAGTGCTCCCGATCAGGGCGAGGTGTTACTTATTTATACCCCGTTTTGGGCGGTGGGTATGGCGTGAATAAGAGTGGTTATTGTTGCACCGATGGTGGCCAATCAATTTCAGTTGCACCCGGTGCAACTGCCGGCTTTTTCCGGTGGTCTCTCCAGTTATAGCTCATGCCTGAAAACTGCCCAAAAAAAACGGCGATCATCTGAGTGATCGCCGTCTTTTGTTTACGGGCTATCGATTCAAGGCATCAGCACTTCAATCGAGCCATCCGCGGTCATGCTGACCTGGCTGGTGCCGGCCTCGACATCCGGCGTCACCGGGGCGCTATCCATGGCGGCGGCTTTCATCATCATTGGAGCGCGCAGGTAAGGCTGTGGATAACCGTTGCTGTTGAGGTTCAGGTTGACGATTTTGTAGCTCTTGCCGCCCAGGGCGTCGGTGGCCAGTTGGGCGCGGGCCTTGAAGGCGGTCACGGCGTCCTTGAGCAGGGCGTCTTCGCTGGCCTTGCGCGTCGGGGTGGCGATGGCGAAGTCCATGCCACCCATTTTCAGGTCGGTGAGCAGTTCGCCGGTCAGCTTCGACAGCGCGGCGAAGTCCGAACTCTCCAGGCGCAATTCGGCGCGCTCGCGCCAACCAGTGATTTTCTGGCCCTTGGTGTCGTAGATCGGATAGCTGTTACGGCTGCCCTGGCGCAGGGTGATGTTCTTGACTTGCTTGGCCTGGGCCAGTGCCTTGTTCATGGTGGTGCTGACATCGGCGGCGAGTTTGGCAGGGTCGGTGTTCTGTTCTTCGGTGTAGAGGGTCACGATCATCAGGTCGCGGGCCACTTCCTGACTGACTTCGGCGCGCAGGGAAATCTGGTTGTAATGTAGCTCGTCGGCGGCCAGGGCCGGGAGGCTGGCGACGGTGCCAACGCTCAGGGCGAGGAGGGCGGCGCTGCGGCGGAATGTGTGCATGAAGGCTCCTTGAAAGGTGCGCAGGGGTATGATCCGGGCCTGCGTGAAACCATCAGACTCTATGGAGCAGCCGCAAGTTTCAAGCTGCAAGCCACAAGTAAAAGCTTGCGGCTTGCAGCTGCTTCACTGTGGCCGTTTGCCGCACTTTTGCCTGTCAGCCCCCGCGCTTGGTTATACTCCCTGCGATCCGCCTGGAGCGCTCATCAGGAGAGCTCATGCTCGCCCCCGTTCAAATCACTTCCGCCACTCGCCAGAACCTCTGGCGGCTGACGTTCATCCGCACGTTGGTGCTGGCCGCCCAGGCCGGTTCTGTTGGCCTGGCCTACTGGCTCGAATTGCTGCCACTGCCCTGGTTTCAATTGGCGGCGACGCTCGCATGTTCAATGCTGCTGTGCGTGTTCACGGCGATTCGCCTGCGCACCTCGTGGCCGGTGACCGAGCTCGAATACGCCGTGCAACTGGCCTGCGACCTGTTTATCCACAGTGCCTTGCTGTACTTCTCCGGCGGCTCGACCAACCCCTTCGTCTCCTATTACCTGGTGCCGCTGACCATTGCCGCGGTGACGTTGCCATGGCGTTATTCGGTGATCCTGTCTGGTATCGCGCTGATGATGTACACGCTGTTGCTGGCGCAGTTCTACCCGCTGCAAACCTTCCCGATTGCCCGGGAAAACCTGCAGGTGTACGGGATGTGGTTGAGCTTCGCCCTTGCCGCCGCAGTGATCACCTTCTTCGCCGCACGCATGGCCGAAGAGCTGCGTCGTCAGGAAGAGCTGCGCGCCATTCGTCGCGAAGAAGGCCTGCGCGATCAGCAACTGCTGGCCGTCGCCACCCAGGCGGCCGGCGCGGCCCATGAACTGGGCACGCCGCTGGCGACCATGAGTGTGCTACTCAAGGAAATGCGTCAGGACCACCATGATCCGATGTTGCAGGATGACCTGAGCGTGCTGCAGGATCAGGTCAAGTTGTGTAAAGAGACCTTGCAGCATCTGGTGCGTGCCGCCGAAGCCAATCGCCGGTTGGCTGTGGAGATGCAGGACGTCACCGATTGGCTCGATGAAGCCCTCAATCGCTGGCACCTGATGCGCCCGGAAGCCAGTTATCGCTTCCAGCGCCTCGGCCAGGGCCCGGTCCCCCGCATGGCGCCGCCGCCGGACCTGACCCAGGCTTTGCTGAATCTGTTGAACAACGCTGCCGATGCCTGCCCCGAAGGGCTGCAAGTGACGCTGGACTGGGATTGGGAAAACCTCACCATCAGCATTCGTGACCATGGCGCCGGTGTGCCGCTGGCCATCGCCGAGCAAATCGGCAAACCGTTTTTTACCACCAAGGGCAAAGGTTTCGGCCTGGGCCTGTTTTTGAGCAAGGCCAGCGTGACACGCGCCGGCGGCTCAGTGAAACTCTACAGTCATGAGGAAGGTGGCACGCTCACCGAGCTGCGCCTGCCCCGTGTCGCCCGAGGAGACGAACATGAGTGAAGAGATCCAAGTCGAAGGCGAAGAACTGCCGCATTTGTTGCTGGTCGATGACGACGCCACATTCACCCGCGTCATGGCCCGTGCCATGGCCCGCCGTGGTTTTCGCGTCAGCACTGCCGGTTCCGCCGAGGAAGGTCTGGAACTGGCCAAGGCCGATCTGCCGGATTACGCCGCCCTGGACCTGAAGATGGACGGCGATTCCGGCCTGGTGCTGCTGCCAAAATTGCTGGAAATGGACCCGGAAATGCGCGTGGTGATCCTCACCGGTTATTCGAGCATTGCCACTGCCGTCGAGGCGATCAAGCGCGGTGCCTGCAACTACCTGTGCAAGCCGGCGGACGCCGACGACGTGCTGGCGGCGCTGCTGTCCGAGCACGCCGACCTCGACAGTCTGGTGCCGGAAAACCCGATGTCCGTGGACCGCTTGCAGTGGGAGCACATCCAGCGCGTGCTGACCGAGCACGAAGGCAATATCTCCGCCACGGCCCGTGCCCTGGGCATGCACCGCCGCACCCTGCAGCGAAAACTGCAGAAGCGTCCGGTTCGCCGCTGAACCAGCGCTGAACGAATGCGGGCCGTATCTCGCGACAAACCGGACCGATCATCTATGATCGGTTCGTGTGCGTACTTTTCTCTATCGAGCCTTATCCATGAATCAGAACGCTGAGTATTCCGCGGTCAACGACGCCGTGCGCGGGCAGTTTTTTCGCAAAGTGTGGGCGATGATCACGCCTTACTGGCGCAGTGAAGAGAAGGTCAAGGCCTGGACGCTGCTGATCGCGGTGATTGCGCTGTCGCTGATCAGCGTGGGGATCTCGGTGTGGTTCAACACCTGGTACAAGGACTTCTACAACGCCCTGCAAAAGAAGGACGAGGCGGCGTTCTGGCAACTGATCCTGTACTTCTGCGCGATTGCGGCGGTGGCGATCGTCGGCGCGGTGTACCGGCTGTACCTGACGCAGATGCTAACGATCCGCTGGCGGGCGTGGCTTACTGAAAAGCACTTTGCACGCTGGTTGGGTGACAAAAATTACTACCAACTGGAGCAGGGCGGTTACACCGATAACCCGGACCAGCGGATTTCCGAAGACCTCAACAACTTCACTTCCAACACCCTTGAACTGGGTATCGGGCTGCTGCGCAATATCGTCAGCCTGGTGTCGTTTTCGATCATTCTGTGGGGCGTGTCGGGCAGCATTGAAGTATTCGGTATCACCATTCCCGGCTACATGTTCTGGTGTGTGCTGGTTTACGCGGTGGTCGGCAGTTGGCTGACGCATTTGATCGGTCGTCGCCTGATCGGCCTGAACAACCAGCAACAACGCTTCGAAGCCGACCTGCGTTTCTCCATGGTGCGAATTCGCGAGAATGCCGAAAGCATCGCGTTGTACAACGGCGAACCGAACGAAAACCGTCGGTTGAGCAGCCGCTTCGGGATGGTCTGGCATAACTTCTGGGACATCATGAAAGTGTCCAAGCGCCTGACGTTCTTCACCGCCGGTTACAGCCAGGCCGCCATCATCTTCCCCTTCATGGTTGCCGCGCCGCGTTACCTTTCCGGCAAGATCGAACTGGGCGAGCTGATGCAAATCAGCTCGGCATTCGGCAATGTGCAGGAAAGCTTCAGCTGGTTTATCAGTGCGTACCAGAGCCTCGCTTCCTGGCGCGCCACCTGCGATCGTCTGTTGAGCTTCCACCAGGCCATGCGTGACAACGAAGAGCGTGCGCCGGCCATCGACGTACAGAATTCGGGCTCGGCGCTGAAGGTGCACAACCTCGGTCTCGACCTGGCTGAAGGTCGTCACCTGCTGACCAACGCCGACATGACCGTGAAGGAGGGCGAGCGTGTAATGCTCAGCGGTCGTTCCGGCAGCGGCAAGTCGACCCTGCTGCGGGCGATGGGACATCTGTGGCCAACCGGCCATGGCAGCATTCGCCTGCCATCGGCGCGCTACCTGTTCCTGCCGCAAAAACCGTATTTGCCGATTGGCACCCTGCGTGATGTCCTCAGTTATCCACAGCCCGGCGATACCTATCCGAAGGAGCGCTACGCGCAGGTGCTGGAAACCTGCCGCTTGCCGCACCTGATTGCCCGTCTCGACGAAGCCAACCACTGGCAGCGCATGTTGTCGCCAGGTGAGCAGCAGCGCCTGGCCTTCGCCCGTGCGCTGCTTTATGCACCGCAATGGCTGTATATGGACGAAGCCACCTCGGCGATGGACGAAGAAGACGAGGCCACGCTGTATCAGGCGCTGATCGACGAGTTGCCGGGGCTGAGCATCGTCAGTGTCGGCCATCGCAGCAGCCTGAAGCGCTTCCATCCGCGGCACATTCGTATCGAGAATGGCCATCTGGTGGATCAGGCTGTGACCGCCTGAAGACCTTGGATCCCTGTGGGAGCGAGCCTGCTCGCGATGCGGAGTGTCAGACATTTAAATATTGAATGTCGTACCGCTATCGCGAGCAGGCTCGCTCCTACAAGGTGATCGTACAACCGCGTTGCGCTATGATGCGCTTTCAGCCGCCGAATTTTTCGAGACAGATGTTCACCATGGAAAACCCGAACGACGCACCACGCCTCCCACGCAAGCGCCGCAGCCTCGCTCAGGAACTGGTGACGGTGCTGTCCGAGCAGATCCGGGACGGTCATCTCAAGCGTGGCGACAAGTTGCCCACCGAGTCGGCCATCATGGATGCCCATGGCGTCAGCCGCACGGTGGTGCGCGAGGCGATTTCCCGTTTGCAGGCGGCAGGGCAGGTGGAAACCCGCCACGGCATCGGCACCTTCGTGCTCGATACGCCGAGCCCGAGCGGTTTCCGTATCGACCCGGCGACCGTGGTGACCTTGCGCGATGTACTGGCGATCCTGGAACTGCGCATCAGCCTGGAAGTGGAGTCCGCCGGGCTGGCGGCGCAACGTCGCAGTCCGGAACAGTTGGCCAACATGCGCGCCGCCCTCGATGCGTTGAATGAAAGCGCCGCTCACGCCAGTGACGCCGTGGCTTCGGACTTCGCCTTCCACCTCGAAATCGCGCTGTCCACCGGCAACCGCTACTTCACCGACATCATGACCCACCTGGGCACCAGCATCATTCCGCGCACACGGCTGAACTCCGCGCGCCTGGCCCATGACGACCAGCAGCACTACATGGGTCGCCTGAGCCGTGAGCACGAAGAAATCTACGACGCCATTGCCCGTCAGGATTCCGATGCGGCGCGGGCCGCCATGCGTTTGCACCTGACCAACAGCCGTGAGCGGTTGCGTCATGCCCATGAAGAGGCTGAGGCGCAGCGGGGGTAAGTAATTTGCCCTTGTCCTCCATCGTCTGAACTACCGCTATCGCGAGCAGGCTCGCTCCTACAGTGGATCTCGCAACACTGAAGATCACTGTAGGAGCGAGCCTGCTCGCGATAGGGCCGTAACCTATAAAACAAATCCAGTAGTTTTCCCGCATCTTCCGACAACGTATCTCTCAAGCGACCGTTTATCACGGTGCTCGCAACTGTCCTTCTTCCGCTGAAACCCGCTAAAAATCAGGCCAACAGCCTTTCTTGTCGAACAATTTTCATCCCCTGGCGATGAAATGCAGTTGACGGTTGTATTTTAAGTTGTACGATGACCTACAACTTCAGCGCAGGCTGAACGGTTTTCTCACACAACGTCGTTATCCAGGGTGTTCGAATAATGAATCCACAAGAACTGAAGTCCATCCTCTCTTCCGGTCTGCTGTCTTTCCCCGTTACCGATTTCAATGCCCTGGGCGACTTCAATCGCGCGGGTTACATCAAGCGTCTCGAATGGCTGGCCCCATACGGCGCCTCGGCACTGTTCGCCGCGGGCGGCACCGGTGAGTTCTTCTCTCTGGCGGCCAGCGAATATTCGGAAATCATCAAGACTGCGGTCGACACTTGTGCCACCAGCGTGCCAATCCTGGCCGGTGTGGGCGGTTCGACCCGCCAGGCCATCGAATACGCACAGGAAGCCGAGCGTCTGGGCGCCAAGGGCCTGTTGCTGCTACCGCACTACCTGACCGAAGCCAGCCAGGACGGCGTTGCCGCCCACGTTGAAGCCGTGTGCAAATCGGTCAACATCGGCGTGGTGGTCTACAACCGTAACGTCTGCCGCCTGACCGCGCCGCTGCTGGAACGTCTGGCCGAGCGCTGCCCGAACCTGATCGGCTACAAGGATGGCCTGGGTGATATCGAGTTGATGGTGTCGATCCGTCGCCGCCTCGGTGATCGCTTCAGCTACCTGGGTGGCTTGCCGACCGCCGAAGTCTACGCCGCGGCCTACAAGGCCCTGGGCGTACCGGTCTACTCCTCGGCGGTGTTCAACTTCATCCCGAAAACCGCGATGGATTTCTACCACGCGATCGCTCGTGAAGATCACGCCACCGTTGGCAAGATCATCGACGACTTCTTCCTGCCGTACCTGGACATCCGTAACCGCAAGGCCGGTTATGCCGTGAGCATCGTCAAGGCTGGGGCAAAAATTGCCGGCTACGACGCAGGTCCTGTGCGTGCACCGCTGACCGATCTGACCGGCGAAGAGTACGAAATGCTCGCCGCGCTGATCGACAAGCAGGGTGCGCAGTAACACATCCGTTTAAGTAAGGCCGCTGAGTAATCAGCGGCCTTTTGCGTGAGGAGATCTCAAAGTGGCAGATGCAAAGTGTTTCGATAACTACATCAACGGCGAATGGGTTGCCGGTGGCGACTATTCGACCAACATCAACCCGTCCGAACTGAGCGACGCCATCGGCGACTACGCCAAGGCTGATCTGGCTCAGGTCCACGCCGCCATCGACGCCGCCCGTGCCGCGTTCCCGGCCTGGTCCACTTCCGGCATTCAGGCGCGTCACGATTCCCTGGATAAAGTCGGTACTGAAATCCTCGCCCGTCGCGAAGAGCTCGGCACCCTGCTGGCCCGGGAAGAGGGCAAGACCCTGCCTGAAGCCATCGGTGAAGTGACCCGCGCCGGTAACATCTTCAAGTTCTTCGCCGGTGAATGCCTGCGTCTGTCCGGCGACTACCTGCCTTCGGTGCGTCCGGGCGTCAACGTTGAAGTCACTCGCGAAGCCCTGGGCGTGGTCGGTCTGATTACCCCATGGAACTTCCCGATTGCCATCCCGGCATGGAAAATCGCCCCGGCCCTGGCCTACGGCAATTGCGTCGTGCTCAAACCCGCGGACCTGGTTCTAGGTTGCGCCTGGGCCCTGGCTGAAATCATCTCCCGCGCAGGCTTCCCGGCCGGTGTGTTCAACCTGGTGATGGGCAGCGGTCGTGTGGTTGGCGATGCGCTGGTCCACAGCCCGAAAGTCGACGGCATCAGCTTCACCGGTTCCGTGGGCGTGGGTCGTCAGATCGCCGTCAGCTGCGTATCGCGCCAGGCCAAGGTCCAGCTGGAAATGGGAGGCAAGAATCCGCAGATCATTCTCGACGACGCCGACCTCAAGCAAGCGGTCGAGCTGTCGGTACAGAGCGCGTTCTACTCCACCGGCCAGCGTTGCACCGCTTCCAGCCGCTTTATCGTCACCGCTGGCATCCACGACCAGTTCGTCGAAGCCATGGCCGAGCGCATGAAGTCGATCAAGGTCGGCCATGCATTGAAGGCGGGTACCGATATCGGTCCGGTGGTCTCGCAAGCGCAGCTTGAGCAGGACATGAAGTACATCGACATCGGCCAGTCCGAAGGTGCGCGTCTGGTCAGCGGCGGTGGTCTGGTGACGTGCGACACCGAGGGTTACTTCCTCGCGCCAACCTTGTTTGCCGACAGCGAAGCTTCGATGCGCATCAGCCGGGAAGAGATCTTCGGCCCGGTGGCCAACATCGTCCGCGTGGCCGATTACGAAGCTGCGCTGGCCATGGCCAACGACACCGAATTCGGGCTGTCGGCGGGCATCGCTACCACGTCCCTGAAGTACGCCAACCACTTCAAACGCCACTCCCAGGCCGGGATGGTGATGGTCAACCTGCCGACCGCCGGTGTGGATTACCACGTTCCGTTCGGTGGGCGTAAAGGTTCATCCTATGGATCACGTGAGCAAGGTCGCTATGCGCAAGAGTTTTACACGGTCGTAAAAACTGCCTACATCGGATCGTAACCCCGCTGCACCCGCGCAAGGTCCTTGCCTAAGGCCTTGCGCGGCACATGACTCTTGAATGTTTTACCCGCATAAAAATAATCAGTGGGAGTACATCTACATGCAATCGACCAAGCCGACTCACGTCCGCTATTTGATCCTGCTCATGCTGTTTCTGGTGACCACGATCAACTACGCCGACCGCGCTACCATCGCAATCGCCGGCTCCAGCCTGCAAAAAGACCTCGGCATCGACGCCGTTACCCTCGGCTACATCTTCTCCGCATTCGGTTGGGCCTACGTGGCCGGGCAAATCCCCGGTGGCTGGCTGCTGGACCGCTTCGGCTCGAAAAAAATCTATGCACTGAGCATCTTCACCTGGTCGCTGTTCACCGTGCTGCAGGGCTATGTCGGCGAGTTCGGCATGTCTACCGCAGTGGTCGCGCTGTTCATGCTGCGCTTTTTGGTGGGCCTGGCCGAAGCGCCATCCTTCCCCGGCAACGCGCGCATCGTGGCGGCCTGGTTCCCGACCGCTGAACGCGGTACTGCCTCGGCTATCTTCAACTCCGCGCAGTACTTCGCCACCGTGCTGTTCGCACCGCTGATGGGCTGGATTGTCTTCACCTTCGGCTGGCAGCACGTGTTCATTGTCATGGGCGTGATCGGCATTGTGTTCTCGCTGATCTGGCTGAAAGTTATCCACAGCCCGCGCCAACACCCGATGATCAACGATGCCGAGTTCAAGCACATCGCCGACAATGGTGGCATGGTCGACATGGATCAGGACAAGGCCAAACGCAGCGAAGGTCCGAAATGGGACTACGTGCGCCAGTTGCTGACCAACCGCATGATGCTGGGCGTGTACCTGAGCCAGTATTGCATCAACGCCATCACTTATTTCTTCCTGACCTGGTTCCCGGTGTACCTGGTGCAGGAACGCGGCATGACCATTCTCAAGGCCGGTTTTATCGCCTCCTTGCCGGCGATCTGCGGCTTCATCGGTGGTGTGCTCGGCGGGGTGATTTCCGATTACCTGCTGCGCAAGGGCCATTCCCTGACCTTCGCCCGCAAAGCGCCGATCATTGCCGGCCTGCTGGTGTCCAGCAGCATTGTGGCTTGCAACTATGTGGACATCGAATGGATGGTCGTGGGCTTCATGGCTCTGGCGTTCTTCGGTAAAGGCGTGGGCGCGCTGGGCTGGGCCGTGGTCTCCGACACCTCGCCGAAGCAGATCGCCGGTCTGAGTGGCGGCCTGTTCAACATGTTCGGCAACATCGCCTCGATCACCACCCCGATCGTCATCGGTTACATCATCAGCTCCACCGGTTCGTTCAAATGGGCGTTGGTGTTCGTCGGTTGCAACGCTTTGGTCGCGGTGTTCAGCTATCTGGTGATCGTGGGCCCGATCAAGCGCGTGGTGCTAAAAGAGCCGCCAGCGAACGGTACTGAAGCCCCTGGCAAATTGTCTCAAGCGCATTCCTGAGGAGCGGCGTCATGCAGTTGATTGAACATTCCGACTCGCCGCGCTACATCCGCCTGCACGAGCGGGATAACGTAGTGATCGTGGTCAATGATCAGGGTGTACCGGCCGGTACCAAGTTTGCGGACGGCCTGGTTACCGTGGACTTCGTGCCACAGAGCCACAAGGTCACCCTGGAAGACATTCCCGAAGGTGGCCAGGTGATTCGTTACGGCCAGGTCATTGGCTATGCCTTGCAGCCGATTCCCCGCGGCAGTTGGGTCAAGGAAGATCAACTGCGCATGCCGACCGCGCCACCGCTGGACAGCCTGCCGCTGTCCACCGATGTGCCGGCCGCGCAGGCACCGCTGGAAGGCTTCACTTTCGAGGGTTATCGCAACGCCGACGGCACCGTCGGCACGCGCAACATTCTCGGCATCACTACCACCGTGCAGTGCGTGACCGGGGTGCTCGATCATGCGGTCAAGCGCATCAAGGACGAGTTGTTGCCCAAGTACCCGCACGTCGACGACGTGGTGGCGCTGACCCACAGCTACGGCTGTGGCGTGGCTATCACTGCGACTGACGCGTACATCCCGATCCGCACCGTGCGCAACCTGGCACGCAACCCCAACCTGGGCGGCGAAGCCTTGGTTATCAGCCTGGGCTGCGAGAAATTGCAGGCCGGGCAGGTGATGCACGACAACGACAGCTCGGTGGACCTGAGCGAGCCATGGCTGTACCGCTTGCAGGATTCCAGTCACGGCTTCACCGAGATGATCGAGCAGATCATGGAACTGGCCGAGACACGCTTGAAGAAGCTCGATCAACGTCGCCGGGAAACCGTGCCGGCGTCCGAGCTGATCCTTGGCATGCAATGCGGCGGCAGTGATGCGTTCTCCGGCATCACCGCCAACCCGGCGCTCGGTTATGCCTCGGACCTGCTGCTGCGGGCCGGTGCGACGGTGATGTTTTCCGAAGTCACCGAAGTGCGCGATGCCATTTATCTGCTGACCTCCCGTGCGGAAAACCAGGACGTCGCCCAGGAACTGGTGCGGGAAATGGACTGGTACGACCGTTACCTGGCCAAGGGCGAGGCGGATCGCAGTGCCAACACCACGCCGGGCAACAAGAAGGGCGGGTTGTCGAACATTGTCGAGAAATCCCTGGGATCGATCGTCAAGTCCGGCAGCAGCGCGATCAACGGCGTGCTTGGCCCTGGCGAGCGTTTCAAGCGCAAAGGCCTGATCTTCTGTGCGACCCCGGCCAGTGACTTTGTCTGCGGGACGCTGCAACTGGCGGCGGGGATGAACCTGCATGTGTTCACTACCGGTCGCGGCACGCCTTACGGGCTGGCCATGGCGCCGGTCGTGAAGGTTTCGACCCGGACCGAACTGGCGCAACGCTGGCCGGACCTGATCGACATTGACGCCGGGCGCATTGCCACCGGCCGTGCATCGATCGAGGAGCTGGGCTGGGAGCTGTTCCACTACTACCTGGACGTGGCCAGCGGCAAGAAACAGACCTGGGCCGAGCAGCACAAGCTGCATAACGACATCACCCTGTTCAACCCGGCGCCGATTACCTGATACCGCGTTATCGTTCATCGCGAGCAATCTCGCTCCCATATTTGGAATGCATTCCCCTGTGGGAGCGAGCTTGCTCGCGATGGCGGTCGACCAGACGCCAACGTCCTTGGTGGCTTATCATTAGCCCCCTAACGACGCTCACCCCCAAGGTCCTCCCGGCATGCTGGCAATTTTCCTCGAAACCCTGAACATCACCGCGCCGGTGTTTGCCATGCTGTTTCTGGGTGTGCTGCTCAAGCGCATCGACTGGATCAACGACAACTTCATCCATACGGCGTCGGCCCTGGTGTTCAACGTCACCATGCCGGCGTTGCTGTTTCTAGGCATCCTGCATGCCGACCTGCACGCGGCATTGCAGCCGGCGCTGCTGATCTATTTCTCCCTCGCGACCCTGGTGTGTTTTGCCATCGCCTGGGGCTGGGCGATCTGGAAGTGCCCGCGGGAAGATCGGGGGATCTACACCCAAGGTGCCTTTCGCGGTAACAACGGGGTTATCGGCCTGGCGCTGGCGGCAAGCATGTATGGCGACTACGGGATTTCCCTCGGGGCGATCCTCGCGGCGCTGGTGATCCTGTTCTACAACACCCTCTCGACCATCGTGCTGGCGGTGTACAGCCCGGTGATCAAGTCCGATCCGTGGAGCATCTGCAAAAGCGTGTTCAGCAATCCGCTGATCATCAGTGTGATTGCGGCTGCACCCTTCGCCTATTTCAAGATCGGCTTGCCGGGCTGGCTGGAAACCTCAGGCCAGTACCTGGCGCAAACCACCTTGCCGCTAGCGCTGATCTGCATCGGCGGCACGCTGTCCCTGGCAGCACTGCGCAAAAGCGGCAGCATGGCGCTCAGTTCAAGCCTGGTGAAGATGATCAGCTTGCCGGTACTGGCGACACTGGGGGCGTGGTTGTGGGGCTTTCGTGGGGCGGAGTTGGGAATTCTGTTCCTGTACTTCGGCAGCCCGACCGCCGCAGCCAGTTTCGTCATGGCCCGGGCGGCGGATGGCAATCACGAGCTGGCGGCGGCGATTATCGTGATCACCACGCTGATGGCGGCGGTCACCACCAATGTCGGGATCTTCTTTTTGCAGTGGGGTGGGTGGATCTGACCCTGGAATTCGTGGAGTTCTTCAGGGCGCCATCGCGAACAAGCTCGCGATGGCGCCAGATCAGGCAGCCTGAATTTCAATGACTCACTCCGGCTTCTGGTAACTGTCGATCACTTCCTGCGCCGCCCGAAACGCATCGATCGCCGCCGGCACACCGGCATACACCGCGCAATGCAGCAGCGCCTCGCGAATCTCATCCACAGTGCAGCCGTTGTTCAGCGCACCGCGCACATGTCCTTTCAATTCCTGCGGGCACTTGAGTGCAGTCAGGGCGGCAAGGGTGATCAGGCTGCGGGTTTTCAGCGGCAGGCCTTCGCGATTCCACACGCCGCCCCAGGCGTGTTCATTGACGAAATCCTGCAGCGGCTGGGTGAATTCGGTGGCATTGCCCAGTGCGCGGTCGACAAAGGCGTCGCCCATCACTTGGCGGCGGACTTCAACGCCGGGTTTTTTATTCTCGGTCATGGGGCTTCCCTCTTATGGTGTTGGCGATGCCAGGCGCGTAGCGACGTAAACAGCAAAAACGCCACCAACGCCGGCAGGACGAAAAACAGCATCAAGTGTTCCAGCTTGCCGGCCAGTGGCATGCCGGTGGTGAACGACACCACGTGCAGCCCATACGCCAGGTACAAACCCAGAAACAGCAGGCCTTCGGCGCGGGTCACCCGGTAGCCGGAGTAGAACACCGGCAGGCACAGCGCCGCGACGCCGAGCATCACCGGCAGGTCGAAATCCAGGGCGTTGGGCGACACCGACAGCGGCGACGGCGCCACCAGCGCGGTAAAGCCGAGCACGCCCAGGAGGTTGAACAGGTTGCTGCCAATCACGTTGCCCACGGCAATCTCGCGCTCACCGCGCATTGCCGCGATCAACGAAGTGGCCAGCTCAGGCAGTGATGTGCTGACGGCGACGATGGTCAGGCCGATGATCCGCTCCGACAACCCAAGATCGGTGGCGACCGCAACCGCTGCACCCAGCAGCAAGTGCCCGGCGTACACCAGCATCGCCAGCCCGGCGATGATCATCAGCACGCTGCTCAGCCATGACGCTTGCACGGCGTGATCATGGCTCGATACCGGGCGTGCCGAGTGTCGTGACTGGCGCAGCAACAAGCCCAGGTAAATCGCCAGTGCTGTCAGCAACATCACGCCGTCGGCACGGGTCAGTTCTTCATTCCAGGCGAGTACGAACACCAACAGGCTGGCGCCGATCATCAATGGAATATCCAGGCGCACCAATTGCCGGGAAACCCGCAAAGGAATGATCAGCGCGGACAACCCGAGGGTGACGAGGATGTTGAAAATGCTGCTGCCGATCACACTGCCGACGGCGATGTCGGCATTGTGCGCCAGGGTCGCTTGCAGGCTGATCGCCATCTGCGGTGCGCTGCTGCCGAGGGCGACGATGGTCAGGCCGATGATCAGTGGTCGTACGTGCAACCGCGCGGCGATGCGTACGGCGGCGCGCACCATCAATTCGGCGCCGACAATCAGCAGGAACAATCCGCTGACTAATTCGATCACACTGATCAGGGGTAAATCGGCTAGTCCGAAAATGGTCGGGGCTCCATCGGTCAGTCGTCGAGGGCTTGCACGCGAACCCGTGCGGTGCCGCTGCTCAGCATGCCCAGGCGCTCGGCGGCTTCCCGGGACAGGTCGATCAGGCGGCCACGGGTGTGCGGCCCGCGATCATTGATGCGTACCACGCAGGATTTGTCGTTATTCAGATTGGTGACCTTCACCCGTGTACCAAAGGGTAGCTGGCGATGGGCGGCGGTCATGGAATTCATGTTGAAACGCTCGCCGTTGGCGGTGCGTTTGCCTTGGTGTTTGGCGCCGTAGTACGAAGCCACGCCGGTTTTATCGTAGCCGTGCGGATCGACGGTGTCGGTGCTGGCGCAACCGGCCAACAGAGAGAGCAGGGCGCAGGCGCCGAACAGACGTTTCATTCAAGGTTTTCCCGAAACAATTGTGGGATTAGAGCCAATGTGGCGAGGGGCTTGCCCCCGTTGGACTGCGCAGCAGTCCCAAAATTTCGAACACGATTTGTCAGATACAAACCGAATCCGGAAATTGGGGCCGCTTCGCGACCCAACGGGGCGATGCGGCGTTCCGACAAGCCCTCTCGCCACAAAAACTCGCTCCCACAGGGAATAGAGCCAGATTTTAGAGCTGGCTCCATTCCGGTCAGCCTTCGAGCTTGCTTTTGAGCAGTTCGTTGACCTGTTGCGGGTTGGCCTTGCCTTTGGAGGCTTTCATGGCCTGGCCGACGAAGAAGCCGAACATCTTGCCGCGCTTGACTTCGTCTGCCGCGCGGTATTGTTCGACCTGCTCGGCGTTGGCCGCGAGCATTTCGTCCAGCACCGCCGAGATGGCACCGGTGTCGGTCACTTGCTTGAGGCCGCGCTTGTCGATGATCTCGTCCGCGCTGCCTTCGCCGTTGGCCATCGCTTCAAACACTACCTTGGCGATCTTGCCGGAGATGGTGTTGTCCTTGATGCGCAACAGCATGCCGCCCAGAAGCTCTGCGGAAACCGGCGACTCTTCGATGTCCAGGCCTTGCTTGTTGAGCAGGCTGCCCAACTCGACCATCACCCAGTTCGCCGCCAGTTTGGCGTCGCCGCCGATGCTCGCGACTTTCTCGAAGTAGTCGGCTTGCTCGCGGCTGGTGGCCAGGACGCTGGCGTCATAGACCGACAGACCAAATTGCTCCTGGAAACGCTCGCGTTTTTGCGGTGGCAATTCCGGTAGGGTGGCGCGCACGTCGTCGAGGAACGAGTTCTCGATGACCACCGGCAGCAGGTCCGGATCGGGGAAGTAACGGTAGTCGTTGGCTTCCTCTTTGCTGCGCATCGGACGGGTTTCGTCCTTGTTCGGATCGTACAGGCGCGTCTGCTGGATCACCTTGCCGCCGTCTTCGATCAATTCGATCTGACGCTGGATTTCGCTGTTGATCGCCTTCTCGATGAAGCGGAACGAGTTGACGTTCTTGATCTCGCAGCGGGTGCCGAATTCGACCTGGCCTTTCGGGCGGATCGACACGTTGCAGTCGCAACGCAGCGAGCCTTCGGCCATGTTGCCGTCGCAGATGCCCAGGTAGCGCACCAGCGCGTGGATCGCCTTGACGTAGGCCACGGCTTCCTTGGCGCTGCGCATGTCCGGCTCGGAAACGATTTCCAGCAACGGCGTGCCGGCACGGTTCAGGTCGATGCCGCTGGCGCCGCTGAATTCTTCGTGCAGGCTCTTGCCGGCGTCTTCTTCCAGGTGCGCGCGGGTGATGCCGACACGTTTGACCGTGCCGTCTTCCAGGGCGATGTCCAGATGGCCCTTGCCGACGATCGGCAACTCCATCTGGCTGATCTGGTAGCCCTTGGGCAGGTCCGGGTAGAAGTAGTTCTTGCGGGCGAACACGTTGTGCTGGCCGATCTCGGCGTCAATCGCCAGACCGAACATCACCGCCATGCGCACTGCTTCCTGGTTCAGTACCGGCAGAACGCCAGGCATGCCCAGATCGATCAGGCTGGCCTGGGTGTTCGGCTCGGAACCGAACGTGGTGGAACTACCGGAAAAGATTTTCGACCGGGTGGTGAGCTGGGTGTGAATCTCCAGCCCGATCACGACTTCCCATTGCATGTGTGTCTCCTCAGAAGCCGGTTGGGGTGCGGGTGTGCCAGTCAGTGTTCAACTGGTACTGGTGCGCAACGTTGAGCAAGCGGCCTTCCTGGAAATACGGGGCGAGCAGTTGCACGCCGACCGGCAGACCGTCGACAAAACCTGCTGGCATGGACAGGCCCGGCAAACCCGCGAGGTTGGCGGTGATGGTGTAGACGTCTTCCAGGTACGCAGCGACCGGGTCGCTGTTCTTGGCGCCAAGCTTCCAGGCCGGGTTCGGCGTGGTTGGGCCGAGGATGATGTCGACCTCATTGAAGGCCGCCATGAAGTCGTTCTTGATCAAACGACGAATCTTCTGCGCCTTCAGGTAGTAGGCGTCGTAGTAACCGGCGGACAGCGCGTAGGCACCGACCATGATCCGGCGCTGTACTTCCGGGCCGAAGCCTTCGCCACGCGAGCGTTTGTACAGGTCTTCGAGGTTTTTCGGGTCTTCGCAGCGATAGCCAAAGCGCACGCCGTCAAAACGCGACAGGTTGGACGAGGCTTCCGCCGGGGCGATCACGTAGTACGCAGGGATCGCGTGCTGCATGTTCGGCAGGCTGATTTCCTTGATTACGGCGCCGAGCTTTTCCAGCTCCTTGACGCTGTTGTGGATCAGCTCGGCGATGCGCGGGTCGAGACCGGCGCTGAAGTATTCCTTCGGCACGCCGATGCGCAGGCCTTGCAGCGAACCGTTGAGGCTGGCGCCGTAGTCCGGCACGGGCTCATCGATGCTGGTTGAGTCGTTCGGATCGAAGCCGGCCATACCTTGCAACAATATTGCGCAGTCTTCGGCGGTGCGTGCCATCGGGCCGCCCTGGTCGAGGCTGGACGCGTAGGCAATCATGCCCCAGCGCGAAACACGACCGTAGGTCGGTTTCAGGCCGGTGAGGTTGGTCAGGGCCGCAGGCTGACGGATCGAACCGCCAGTGTCGGTGCCGGTGGCTGCCGGCAACAGACGAGCGGCAACCGCCGCAGCGGAGCCGCCGGACGAACCGCCCGGCACGTGTTCCAGGTTCCACGGGTTTTTCACCGCGCCGTAGTAGCTCGACTCGTTGGCCGAACCCATGGCGAATTCGTCCATGTTGGTCTTGCCCAGGGTCACGGCCCCGGCAGCGGCCAGCTTGGCGACGACGGTGGCGTCGTACGGTGCCTTGAAGTTGTCGAGCATCTTCGAGCCGCAGCTGGTGCGAATGCCCTGGGTGCAGAACAGGTCTTTGTGGGCGATCGGCGCGCCGAGCAGGGCGCCGCTCTCACCATTGGCCCGGCGGGCGTCAGCGGCTTTCGCCTGCGTCAGCGCCAGGTCTTCGGTGAGGCTGATGAAACTGTTGAGCTGTGGATCGAGCTGGACGATGCGCGCCAGCAGGACCTTGGTCAGCTCTTCGGAGGAAAACTTTTTATCGGCGAGTCCGCGGGCGATCTCGGCCAGAGTCAATTGATGCATTGCAGGCTCTTTCCCTATTAGTCGATGACTTTCGGAACCAGGTACAGGCCGTTTTCGACCGCTGGTGCGATGGACTGGTAGGCCTCGCGGTGATTGGTCTCGGTCACGACGTCTGCGCGCAGGCGCTGGTTGGCTTCCAGTGGGTGGGCCAGCGGTTCGATACCGTCGGTATTGACCGCCTGCATTTCGTCGACCAGCCCGAGAATGCTGTTGAGGGCCGAAGTGATGTGTGGAAGATCGGCATCATTGAGGCCAAGGCAGGCCAGATGAGCGATTTTTTCCACGTCGGAGCGTTCAAGCGCCATAGGGATTCTCCAGTGGAAAACAAAACGGACGGCGTCCGTGTGTTAGATTGTCGGAACACTACCGCACTTCTACGGTCATAAGGCCGCGATTGTGGGGCTTGGTGCACAGAAAAGCGGCCAATTTAACATATTGGCGCCTTGCCCAAAATCCCTGTCGTTGTTAGAGTTTGCCGCACTTTTTTACCCACGCGTTGCCTAGGGTCCCTTTCCCATGTTCAAGAAACTGCGTGGCATGTTTTCCAGCGATCTTTCCATTGACCTGGGCACTGCCAACACCCTTATTTACGTGCGCGAGCGCGGTATCGTCCTGAATGAGCCCTCCGTTGTGGCCATTCGGACACACGGTAACCAGAAAAGTGTCGTTGCTGTCGGCACCGAAGCCAAGCGCATGCTGGGCCGTACGCCGGGCAACATTGCTGCCATTCGTCCGATGAAGGACGGCGTGATCGCCGACTTCAGCGTTTGCGAAAAAATGCTGCAGTACTTTATCAACAAGGTTCACGAAAACAGCTTCCTGCAGCCTAGCCCTCGCGTGTTGATCTGCGTTCCGTGCAAATCCACCCAGGTTGAGCGTCGTGCCATCCGTGAATCGGCCCTTGGTGCCGGTGCCCGTGAAGTATTCCTGATCGAAGAGCCAATGGCCGCTGCGATCGGTGCCGGCCTGCCGGTAGAAGAAGCTCGCGGTTCGATGGTCGTGGATATCGGTGGCGGTACCACTGAAATCGCGCTGATCTCCCTGAACGGTGTGGTTTACGCCGAATCCGTCCGCGTTGGCGGCGACCGCTTCGACGAAGCGATCATCACCTACGTGCGTCGCAACTACGGCAGCCTGATCGGTGAGTCCACCGCCGAGCGCATCAAGCAGGAAATCGGTACCGCCTACCCGGGCGGCGAAGTTCGCGAAGTCGACGTTCGTGGCCGTAACCTGGCCGAAGGCGTTCCACGTGCATTCACCCTGAACTCCAACGAAGTGCTGGAAGCTCTGCAAGAGTCCCTGGCTACCATCGTTCAGGCCGTGAAAAGCGCCCTGGAGCAATCGCCGCCAGAACTGGCTTCCGACATCGCCGAGCGTGGCCTGGTACTGACCGGTGGTGGCGCCTTGCTGCGTGACCTGGACAAATTGCTGGCCCAGGAGACTGGTCTGCCGGTGATCGTTGCCGAAGACCCGCTGACCTGCGTTGCTCGCGGCGGTGGCCGTGCATTGGAAATGATGGATAAACACACCATGGACCTGCTTTCCAGCGAGTAAGTCGCCGGATTGCCTCTATGCTGTTGAGCGCGCAGGCGGCACTTTGCAGTGCTGCCTGTTCGCGTTTATCTTCTGTCAGTCTGCATCCAGGCCGGATTGCCGCCGTATGAATAAACAGAACATTTGCCTGGGAGGAGCGGCTTATTAAACCGCTTTTCACCAAGGGCCCTTCACTGGGCGTGCGCCTGTTGGTGCTGGTCGTGCTATCGGTCGCGCTGATGGTGGTCGATGCCCGTTTCAGTCTGCTCAAGCCTGCACGCAGCCAGATGTCGCTGGTGCTGATGGACGCTTACTGGATCACCGACCTGCCTGGACGATTGTGGGAAGGCGTTGCCAGTCAGTTTGGCAGCCGGACCGAACTCGTCGCCGAAAACGAAAAACTCAAGACCGAGAACCTGCTGTTGCAGGGGCGCATGCAGAAGCTGGCCGCCCTGACCGAGCAGAACGTTCGGCTGCGCGAGTTGCTCAACTCTTCGGCCCTGGTCAACGAGAAGGTCGAAGTGGCCGAGTTGATCGGCATGGACCCCAACCCCTTCACCCATCGCATCATCATCAATAAAGGTGAGCGCGACGGCGTGGTCCTCGGTCAGCCGGTACTCGATGCCCGTGGCCTGATGGGCCAGGTGGTCGAGTTGATGCCTTACACCTCCCGCGTCTTGCTGCTGACCGATACCACCCACAGCATTCCGGTGCAGGTGAACCGTAACGGTTTGCGGGCGATTGCCAGCGGCACCGGCAACCCGGAGCGTCTCGAGTTGCGGCATGTGGCCGATACCGCCGACATCAAGGAGGGCGACTTGCTGGTCAGCTCCGGCCTCGGTCAGCGTTTCCCGGCCGGTTATCCGGTGGCGACGGTCAAGGAAGTGATTCACGATTCCGGCCAGCCGTTTGCCATTGTCCGCGCCGTTCCGACCGCCGCCTTGAACCGTAGCCGTTACCTGCTGCTGGTGTTCAGCGACAACCGGACTGCCGAGGAGCGCGTCAACGCTGCCGCCCAGGCCCAGGAAAGCCTGGATGCACAGGGTGGTGGACCGATCATTCCGGCGACGGTTCCGAAACTGGTCAGCCCTGCGGTCCCCGCTGCACCGGCCGCCGCACCGGCGATTCCTGCCACGGCGGTGCCTGCGGCCACCGCGCCAGCCAAGCCAGCCAAGCCAGTCACCACGCCAGCCAAGCCTGCGGCAGCTAAACCGCCGGCGGCGCAACCCGCTGCCGCGAAGCCTGCCGCCAAACCGCCAGTCTCCGCGCCGGCCACTCCAGTGGGGAGAGAATAATGGGCGGTGTAAAAGCATCCCGAAACGGCTGGATAGTCTGGCTGACGTTTGCCGTCGGCCTGCTGCTGAGTGTTTCGCCTCTGCCGCAATTCATGGAAATCCTGCGCCCGCTGTGGCTGGCCTTGTTGCTGGCATTCTGGGCGTTGAACCTGCCGCAGACCGTCGGGATGGTGACGGCGTTTTGCCTGGGGCTGGCCGAAGACGTGCTCTACGGTACCTTGCTGGGTCAGAATGCCTTGATCCTGACGCTCATCACCTATCTGGTGCTGGCGCTGCAGCAACGTCTGCGGATGTTCCCGATGTGGCAGCAGAGCCTGGTGATCCTGGTGATCTTCGGCCTCGCCCAGCTGGTACAACTGTGGCTCAGTGCCTTGACCGGCAATCGTCAGCCGACGCTGGCGCTGGTGCTGCCGGCACTGGTCAGCGCATTGCTCTGGCCCTGGATCAGTTTCGGTTTGCGCGGACTGCGTCGACGCTACAAAATCAATTAATTCGCTCAGGCATTGGACAGGGAGAGGTCTTGATGAAACGGTTGTACCTCGCCTCTGGTTCGCCGCGTCGACGTGAACTGCTCACGCAGATCGGTGTTCCGTTCTCCGCCATCAGTGCGGATATCGATGAAACTCCTTTAGCTCAAGAATCCCCGTCGGCCTACGCCGAGCGCCTGGCGCGTGGCAAGGCCGAGATTGGGCGCGACAGCATCGTGTCTGACGAACCGTTCTGCGTGCTCGGCGCCGATACCGCCGTGGTGCTCGATGGAAAAATTCTCGGCAAACCAGTTGATCAAGCGGATGCGTGCGCCATGCTGATGATGCTGTCAGGGTGTGAGCATGAAGTCCTGACCGCGATTGCCGTGCTCGATGGCGAACGTTGCGAATCCCGGGTTGTCACCAGTCGCGTGCGTTTTCGGGATATCGGCCGTGAAGAAGCCGTGGCCTACTGGGCCAGCGGTGAACCGCGGGACAAGGCGGGCGGTTATGGCATTCAAGGACTGGGTGCGGTGTTTGTCGCCGGGCTCGATGGAAGTTATTCAGCGGTGGTCGGACTGCCGCTTTGCGAAACCGCGGAACTGCTCGGCCATTTCGGCATACCCTGTTGGCAACCCCGGAACGCGCTTTAAGCGTCTTCCTGAACAGATGCGGCCATTATCGTGAACATGCCTGAACGAGACCCTGCCATGAGTGAAGAGATCCTGATCAACATCACGCCGATGGAGTCGCGCGTGGCGGTGGTCGAAAACGGTGTCCTGCAAGAGGTCCACGTCGAGCGTACGCAAAAGCGCGGGATCGTCGGCAACATCTATAAAGGCAAAGTCGTGCGGGTATTGCCGGGAATGCAGGCGGCATTCGTCGATATCGGCCTGGACCGTGCCGCGTTCATTCATGCGTCGGAAATTTCCCTGCGTGAAGGCCCCGCGGTCGAGAGCATCAGTGCACTGGTGCACGAAGGCCAGAGCCTGGTGGTGCAAGTGACCAAGGACCCGATTGGTTCCAAAGGCGCACGCCTGACCACCCAGCTTTCGATTCCTTCGCGTTACCTGGTGTACATGCCGCGCACCGCTCACGTCGGCATTTCCCTGAAGATCGAAGACGAAGCCGAGCGCGAACGCCTCAAGCAAGTGGTCACCGACTGCGTGGCCAAGGAAGGGATCAAGGAGGCCGGCGGTTTCATCCTGCGCACGGCAGCCGAAGGTGCCGGTGCGGATGAAATCCTCATGGACATCCGTTACCTGCGCCGTCTTTGGGATCAGATCAACGCCCAGATCAAAACCATCAGTGCGCCTAGCGTGATCTACGAAGACCTCGGTCTGGCGCTGCGCACCCTGCGTGACCTGGTGAGCCCGAAAATCGAGAAGATCCGCATCGACTCCCGGGAAACTTTCCAGAAAACCACGCAATTCGTCGCCGAACTGATGCCCGAGATTGCCGACCGCCTGGAGCATTACCCGGGCGAGCGGCCGATTTTCGACCTGTATGGCGTCGAAGACGAAATCCAGAAGGCACTCGAGCGCAAGGTCCCGCTCAAGTCCGGCGGTTATCTGGTGGTCGATCCGGCAGAAGCCATGAGCACCATCGACGTCAATACCGGGGCATTTGTCGGCCATCGCAATCTCGAAGAGACCATCTTCAAGACCAACCTCGAAGCCGCGACGGCCATCGCCCGTCAATTGCGCCTGCGTAACCTGGGCGGAATCATCATCATCGACTTCATCGACATGGAAGATGAAGAACACCAGCGCCAGGTGTTGCGCACCCTCGAAA
The DNA here is from genome assembly GCF_019956275.1 of Pseudomonas sp. GL-RE-26. Taxonomy (NCBI): domain Bacteria; kingdom Pseudomonadati; phylum Pseudomonadota; class Gammaproteobacteria; order Pseudomonadales; family Pseudomonadaceae; genus Pseudomonas; species Pseudomonas sp. GL-RE-26. The sequence goes on along the minus strand of NZ_JAHBDI010000084.1, from coordinate 158,645 downwards.
AGCAACTGGAACGCGATCACGCCAAGACCAACATCATCGGTATCACCGAGTTGGGCCTGGTGCAGATGACCCGCAAGCGCACCCGCGAAAGCCTTGAACAAGTGCTGTGCGAGCCGTGCAATGCCTGTCAGGGGCGGGGCAAACTCAAGACCCCGGAAACCGTCTGCTACGAAATCTTCCGTGAAATCCTGCGCGAGGCTCGCGCCTATCAGGCGGAAGGCTATCGTGTATTGGCAAACCAGAAAGTGGTGGACCGCCTGCTCGACGAAGAGTCGGGCAACGTCGCGGAGCTCGAAGGGTTTATCGGGCGTACCATCCGTTTTCAGGTCGAAACCATGTATTCCCAGGAACAATACGACGTGGTGTTGCTCTGAAGCATTTCGTTTTGATTGTTCGAGAAGGGCTGGCCTCAGCTTTTTGCAAAACTTTTGCCATGGGAGCCACCTGACATGGATCGTCTGACACGCATTTTGGCCGCACTGACCCGCTGGGGTCTGGGCCTGTGCGCGTTGGTTTTGGTGTTGATGGCGCTCTACGTCAGCCTGGGCCGGGAGCTGACGCCCTTAGTCGCCGAGTACCGTGCCGACATCGAAACCAAAGCCAGCGATGCCTTGGGCATGCCGTTGCAGATCGGCGAGCTCGAAGGCAACTGGAGTGGATTCGCCCCTATTTTGATTGCCCGCGACGTGACGGTCGGCGAGGGCGCCAATTCCTTGCGCCTGGATCAGGTGCGCGCGGTACCGGACCTTTGGGCCAGCCTGTTGGCCCGTCAGGTACGCATCGCTCATCTGGAATTCAGCGGCCTGAAGATCAACCTCAAGCAAGCTGAGGACGGTCAGTGGGCGCTGGAAGGTTTGCCGGTGCAGCAGGACCAGCCAACCGATCCGGAACAACTGCTCAATCGCATGCAGATGATCCAGCAACTGTCGGTGCTCGACAGCCAGGTGACCTTGCAGCCGTTTGGCGAATCGCCGCTGACCCTGACTTATGTCGGCCTGAATCTGAAAACCGGGGCGTCGCGGCAGCGGCTCGACGCGCGGCTGACCCTGCCTGACGGGCAACCGGTGGCCATGAGCCTGCGTACCCGTATTCGAGCCAGCGAATGGAAGGACGGTGAAGCCGAGGGCTACCTGAGCCTGCCGCAAAGCGACTGGTCGAAGTGGTTGCCTGAACGTCTGACCCAAGAGTGGAGTTTTTCCGAGATCAAGGCCGGCGGCGAGCTGTGGGTGACCTGGGGCAAAGGCACCTTGCAAAGCGCTGCAGTGCGATTGAACGCGCCACAACTCAAGGGCGCGTACGATGAGCGCAAGCCGATCCAGATCGATAACCTGGCGCTCAATGGATACTTCCAGCGCAGTGCCAAAGGCGCGTCGGTGACTCTGGACTCCCTGGCGATGAACCTTGGCGAGACCCGCTGGGAGACGCATTTGCAGCTCACGCAAAGCGCCGCCACTGATAAAACCGTAGAGCTCTGGCAGCTGCAAGCCGACCGGGTTGATCTCACTCCACTTACCCCGCTGCTCAACGCCCTGGCGCCGTTGCCAGAAGGTTTGGCCACGGTCGTCGAGCGGCTCAAAGTCACGGGTAGCCTGCGTAACGTGCTGGTCGACTTCCGCCCCAATGCCACTGACGACAGCAAGTTCGGGTTCGCCGCCAACCTTGATCAGGTAGGCTTCGACGCCTATCACGGTGCTCCGGCGGCGCGGAATGTCAGCGGCAGCATCAGCGGTGACCTGGGGCAAGGCGAGCTGCGCATGGACAGCAAGGATTTCATGCTGCACCTGGACCCAATTTTCGCCAAGCCGTGGCAGTACATTCAGGCCAATGCGCGGCTGACCTGGAAACTCGATAAAGAAAGTTTCACCCTGATCGCGCCGTATCTGAAAGTGCTGGGCGAGGAAGGCAAGATCGCCGGCGACTTCCTGATTCGCCTGCATTTCGATCACACCCAGGAAGACTACATGGACCTGCGGGTCGGCATGGTGGACGGCGACGGTCGCTACACCGCCAAGTACTTGCCGACGGTCCTCAGCCCGGCGCTGGACGAATGGCTGCGCACGGCGATTCTCAAGGGCGCGGTGGATCAGGGTTTCTTCCAGTATCAGGGGTCGCTCAACCACGGTGCCGCGGATGTCGATCGCAGCATCAGCCTGTTCTTCAAGGTTCACGATGCCGAACTGGCCTTCCAGCCGGGCTGGCCCCATGTCAGCAAGGTCAGCGGCGATGTGTTTGTCGAAGACAGCGGCGTGCGGATTCTGGCCAGCAAGGGCCAGTTGCTCGACACCCAAGTCAACGATATCTACGTCAATATTCCCCATGTGCCGGCCGGGCAGAACTCTCATTTGTTCCTCGATGGCGGATTTGCCGGCGGTTTGGGCGATGGCCTGAAAATCCTCCAGGAAGCGCCGATCGGCACCGGGGCAACCTTTGCCGGCTGGGAAGGCGAGGGTGACCTGCAGGGTAAGTTGAAGCTGGATATTCCCCTGGCAAAAGGCGAGGAGCCGAAGATCCTCGTCGATTTCAAGACCGCTAAGGCACGCTTGAAACTGGCAGAACCTGTGCTGGAATTGAGCCAGCTCAAAGGTGATTTCCGCTTCGATAGCGGCAAAGGCCTGAGCGGGCAGAACATCAGCGCCCGGGCGTTCGACAAGCCGGTCACTGCACAGATTTTTGCCGATGGCAGCCCGGGCAAGCTCAATACCCGGGTGGCCGCGTCAGGGCAGGTCGAGGTCAAGAAACTGACCGACTGGCTGAAGGTGACCCAGCCTCTGCCGGTGAGTGGCGTAATCCCTTATCAACTGCAACTGACCCTGGACGGCGCCGACAGCCAGTTGAGGGTCAATTCCAACCTCAAGGGAGTGGCCGTCGATTTACCTGCACCGTTCGGCATGACCTCCGAGGCTGGGCGCGACACGACGTTCCGCATGACCTTGCAGGGCGACGAGCGGCGCTATTGGCTCAACTACGGGGACCTGGCGAGTTTCATGTTCGCGGCCCCGGCCAACAATTTATCCGACGGTCGCGGGGACTTGTTCCTCGGTGGCGGCGAGGCCGTGTTGCCTGGCACCAAAGGCCTGCGGATACGGGGCGTGCTGTCGGAGCTGGACGTTGGCCCGTGGAAGGACCTGGTGGATAAATACGCCGGACAGGACCCCGGCGGCAGTGCCAAGCAATTGCTCAGCGGCGCGGATTTCAAGGTGGGCAAGCTCAGCGGTATCGGTACCACACTCGATCAGGCTTCGATCCAGCTGACGCGCAAGCCTTCCGCCTGGGCGCTGCAACTCGACAGCCAGCAGATCAAGGGCAGCGCCAGCCTTCCCGATTCGAAGGCCACGCCAATCACGATCAATCTGCAAACCGTGCGCCTGCCTGCACCGGACCCGACCGTGCTGGCCGATGAAAACTCGCCGGATCCACTGGCGTCGGTGGACCCGACGAAAATCCCCGCGATGGACATCATCATCAATCGGCTATTCCAGGGCCAGGATCTGGTGGGGGGCTGGTCGCTGAAGATTCGTCCGACGTCCAAGGGCATCGTGTTCAACTCCCTGGATTTGGGCCTCAAGGGCATGCTGTTGGTGGGCAGCGGTGGCTGGGAGGGTGTGCCGGGTGCCAGCAACAGCTGGTACAAGGGCCGCATCAGCGGCAAGAACCTGGCCGACGTGCTCAAGGGCTGGGGTTTTGCACCGAGCGTCACCAGCCAGGACTTCTATATGGATGTCGATGGCCGCTGGCCCGGCTCGCCGGCCTGGGTGGCGACCAAGCGTTTCTCCGGCTCGCTCGATGCGACGCTCAATCAGGGCCAGTTCGTCGAAGTTGAGGGCAGTGCCCAGGCGTTGCGGGTATTTGGCTTGCTCAACTTCAACTCCATCGGCCGGCGCCTGCGCCTGGACTTCTCCGACCTGTTCGGCAAAGGTCTGAGTTATGACCGGGTGAAGGGGCTGCTGGTCGGGACCAATGGTGTGTACGTCACCCGTGAGCCAATTCGGCTGACGGGTCCGTCGAGCACTATTGAACTCGACGGCACCCTGGACATGGTGGCCGATCAGATCGATGCGAAACTGATGGTGACCTTGCCGGTGACCAACAACCTGCCGATTGCCGCACTGATCGTCGGTGCACCCGCGGTCGGCGGGGCGCTGTTCCTGATCGACAAGCTGATCGGTGACCGCGTCTCCCGTTTCGCCAGTGTGAAGTACACCGTCCAGGGGCCGTGGAAAGAACCGAAAATCATCTTTGACAAGGCTTTTTGAGATCCTTTTGAAAAGGCGCTCGGCAAGTCTATGGAGTAGCATGGCCGCATACGATTCCAGGAGTGCGCCATGTCTGTAGCGGTGATTCAAATGGTCAGCCAGAGCGATGTGCTGGCCAACCTGGCCCAGGCCCGTCGGCTGCTCGAGCAAGCGGCCGTCGGTGGCGCGAAACTGGCCGTATTGCCGGAAAACTTCGCCGCCATGGGCCGGCGTGACATTGCCGACATCGGGCGCGCCGAAGCACTGGGCGAAGGCCCGATCCTGCCGTGGTTGAAACAGACCGCACGCGACCTCAAGTTATGGATTGTGGCCGGCACATTGCCGTTGCCGCCGGTGGATCAGCCAACGGCCAAAGTGCATGCCTGTTCGTTGCTGGTCGATGACCAGGGCGAAACGGTGGCGCGCTACGACAAGCTGCACCTGTTCGACGTCGACGTGGCCGACAATCGCGGCCGTTATCGGGAATCCGATGACTATGCTTATGGCAGTGGGGTCGTGGTGGCGGACACACCGGTTGGGCGGGTTGGCCTGACGGTCTGTTACGACTTGCGCTTCCCGGAACTGTACAGTGAATTGCGCGCGGCCGGCGCGGAGCTGATTACTGCCCCTTCGGCCTTCACGGCGGTTACCGGCGCGGCGCATTGGGATGTGCTGATTCGTGCGCGAGCCATAGAGACGCAATGTTACGTGCTCGCGGCTGCCCAGGGCGGGACGCATCCGGGGCCGCGGGAAACCTTCGGGCATGCCGCCATCGTCGACCCGTGGGGGCGTGTGCTGGCACAACAGGATCAAGGCGAGGCCGTGCTGCTGGCCGAACGCGACAGCAGCGAACAGGCGTCCATCAGGGCGCGGATGCCGGTGTCCAGTCACCGGCGCTTTTTCTCGCAGGGCGCCCAGCGACCTGCATCAGAACGACGAATTTAAGGCGTAAAGCATATGAGCGAGTTGTTGTCCTCAGTCAGTGAACACCTGCTGGCGCCCGGTGGCGTCACGATCGAGAGCCTGCAAGGCGTGCTCGGCGATCTGGCCGGGCCGGGCATCGATGCGGCCGACCTGTATTTCCAGGGGCAGATTTCCGAGTCCTGGGCGCTGGAAGACGGCATCGTCAAGGAAGGCAGCTTCAACCTTGACCAAGGTGTGGGCGTGCGCGCGCAATCGGGCGAAAAAACCGGCTTTGCCTACAGCAATGCCATCACCCTGGAAGCCCTTGGCGCGGCGGCGCGTGCCGCCCGTTCGATTTCCCGGGCCGGACAACACGGCACCGTACAGGCATTCACCAGCCAGGATGTCGCGCAGTTGTATGCGCCGGACAATCCCCTGGAAGTGCTGACCCGTGCCGAGAAGGTCGATTTGCTCAAGCGAGTCGACGCCGCGACCCGCGCCCTCGACCCGCGCATCCAGCAGGTCACCGTGAGCATGGCCGGTGTCTGGGAGCGGATTCTGGTGGCTTCCACCGACGGCGGCCTGGCGGCGGATGTGCGCCCGCTGGTGCGTTTCAACGTCAGCGTGATCGTCGAGCAGAACGGTCGCCGCGAGCGTGGCGGTCATGGCGGTGGTGGTCGGACCGATTACCGTTATTTCCTCGGCGAAGACCGCGCCATGGGCTATGCCCGTGAAGCGTTGCGCCAGGCGCTGGTCAATCTCGAAGCCATCCCGGCACCGGCCGGTACCTTGCCGGTGGTGCTCGGTTCCGGTTGGTCGGGCGTGCTGTTGCACGAAGCCGTTGGTCATGGTCTGGAGGGCGACTTCAACCGCAAGGGCAGTTCGGCCTACAGCGGGCGCATGGGTGAGATGGTTGCGTCGAAGCTTTGCACCATTGTCGATGACGGCACCCTGGCCGGTCGCCGTGGCTCGTTGAGCGTCGATGACGAAGGCACGCCGACCGAGTGCACCACGCTGATCGAAAACGGCGTGCTCAAAGGCTATATGCAGGACAAGCTCAACGCCCGCCTGATGGGCGTGGCGCGCACCGGTAACGGTCGTCGCGAATCCTACGCGCACTTGCCGATGCCGCGCATGACCAACACCTACATGCTAGCCGGCGAAAGCGACCCGGCGGAAATCATCGCCTCGGTGAAGCGCGGCATCTACTGCGCCAACCTGGGTGGCGGTCAGGTGGACATCACCAGCGGCAAGTTCGTGTTCTCCACCAGCGAGGCGTACCTGATCGAGGACGGCAAGATCACTGCTCCGGTCAAAGGCGCGACGCTGATCGGCAACGGGCCGGAAGCCATGAGCAAGGTGTCTATGGTTGGTAATGATCTGTCGCTGGACAGCGGCGTGGGCACGTGTGGCAAGGATGGGCAGTCGGTGCCGGTGGGTGTCGGCCAGCCAACGCTGAAGATTGATGCGATCACCGTGGGTGGCACGGGCTCGTAAGAGGTGAGGCTGCGGGTGAGCTGCGAGGCAGCTCACCCGATTCGAGAATTAACGCAGACCGCGTTGAGTCTCGTCCAGCTCACGGATGTACTTGAAGATTTTACGGCTGGAAGCAGGAGGCTTGTTTTGCGCAAGCTCATGCTGGGCCTGACGGATCAGGGAACGCAATTGCTGGCGGTCCGCGTCCGGGTAGTCGACGACGAATTTTTCCAGAACGGCATCGTCGCCGGCGATCAGACGATCGCGCCAGCGCTCCAGGTTATGGAAGCGTTCGTTGTATTGACGGGTGGAGGCATCGAGTTGATCGAGCAGAACCAGAATGGCGGCAGTGTCCTGATCGCGCATCAGTTTGCCGATGAACTGAAGGTGCCGTTTACGCGCGATGTTCGCGGTGTGCTTGGGCGCATCGGCCAGAGCCCGACGCATTCCGTCGGTCAAGGGCAGTTTTGCCAGCAAGTCAGGCTTGAGTGTTGTAAGGCGCTCGCCAAGGTCAACCAGAGCATGCAGCTCGCGTTTAACCTGGGATTTGCTTTTTTCTCCCGTATCGAGGGAGTCGTCGTAAGAATCAACCATGGTGGCCGTCCGCAAAGAAACGCCGCCATGATAACCAGTCGGGGGCCGCTTGTCCGGCCCGGTCGCTCGATGACCGTTACCGAAAGCAGAATTTGAGTGGAGAACAGCATGAGTGCAGTTGAAAGCGTCGGCCCACAAGCGTTGCCGGCACTGCAGGAACAAGTCGAGCAGATCATCGCTGAAGCCAAACGCCAGGGCGCCAGTGCCTGTGAAGTGGCAGTGTCCCTGGAGCAGGGCTTGTCGACCACGGTGCGCCAGCGTGAAGTCGAAACCGTTGAATTCAACCGCGATCAGGGTTTCGGCATCACCTTGTACGTTGGCCAGCGCAAAGGCTCCGCCAGCACCTCGGCCAGTGGACCGGAGGCGATTCGCGAAACAGTCGCCGCTGCACTGGCCATCGCCAAGCACACCTCGGAAGACGAAGCCTCGGGCCTTGCGGATGCCGCGCTGATGGCGCGGGATATTCAGGATTTCGACCTGTTCCACCAATGGGACATCACTCCGGAACAAGCCATCGAACAGGCCCTGGCCTGCGAAGCCGCGGCGTTTGCCGCCGACAGCCGGATCAAGAACGCCGACGGCACCACCCTTAGCACCCATCAGGGCTGCCGCGTTTATGGCAATAGCCACGGGTTTATCGGCGGTTACGCGTCGACTCGTCACAGCTTGAGCTGCGTGATGATCGCCGAGGCCGATGGCCAGATGCAGCGCGATTACTGGTACGACGTGAACCGCCAGGGCAATCTGCTGGCCGACCCGGTCAGCATCGGCCAGCGCGCTGCTCAACGGGCGGCAAGCCGTCTGGGCGCACGTCCGGTGCCGACTTGCGAGGTGCCGGTGCTGTTTTCCGCAGAGTTGGCCGGGGGGCTGTTCGGCAGTTTCCTGTCGGCGATTTCCGGCGGCAGCCTGTATCGCAAGTCTTCGTTCCTTGAGGGCACACTCGGGCAGAAGCTGTTTCCGGAGTGGCTGACCATCGACGAGCGTCCGCATCTGATGCAGGCATTGGGCAGTGCGGCGTTCGATGGCGATGGCCTGGCAACCTACGCCAAACCGTTCGTCGAAAAAGGCGAGTTGGTGTCGTACATCCTCGGCACCTATTCCGGCCGCAAGCTCGGCATGCCGAGCACGGCCAACGCCGGCGGCGTGCACAACCTGTTCGTCACCCATGGCGACGAAGACCAGGCCGCCTTGCTGCGGCGCATGGGGCGCGGTTTGCTGGTGACCGAATTGATGGGGCAGGGCCTAAACATGGTGACCGGCGATTACTCCCGTGGTGCGGCGGGTTACTGGGTCGAGAACGGTGAAATCCAGTTTGCGGTGCAGGAAGTGACCATCGCCGGGAACATGCGCGACATGTTCAAACAGATCGTTGCCGTGGGTAATGATCTTGAGTTGCGCAGCAACATTCGCACCGGTTCGGTGCTGATCGAGCGGATGACGGTGGCGGGCAGCTAAGCCAGGGCCGCTGTACAAAAAGGCGCGCTACCCAATGGGAGCGCGCCTTTTTTATTGACCACAACACAGGTCCTCCTGTGGGAGCGAGCTACTGGCGGGGGGCGATACTGCTGGGGGGGCGCGAAGTCAGTCCCGAATCGCGCGGCAATGGTCATGACCAGCTTGCCAGCCTTGGGCTGCTGATGGGGTTCTGTTTGATGATGGTGATGGATACGGCGCTGGCTTTATTTGTGGCAAAGAGCCTTTGTGGCGAGGGGGTTTACCCCCGTTCGGCTGCGTAGCAGTCGTAAATCCGGCGAACACAGGATCCACGTTGAATCTCGATTGCAGTTTTTTGGGGCGGCTTCGCCACCCAACGGGGGCAAGCCCCCTCGCCACAGGTTACTCGCCTTCGTCGAAGAAATTGTTGATCAACGCCACCAGCGCATTCAGCGCTTCCTGTTCCTGCTCGCCTTCTGTGCTCAAGTGGATCGTGGTGCCTTTGCCGGCGGCCAGCATCATCATCGCCATGATGCTTTTGCCATCGACCATGGACTCTGGCGTACGGCCGGCCCGGATCTGGCACGGGAACTGACCCGCCACCCCAACGAATTTTGCAGAAGCGCGAGCGTGCAGGCCCAACTTATTGATGATTTCGATTTCCAGAGCAGGCATCGCGATGTGAATCCTTTAGCTGAGGTCGCGGTGGCGGACCTGGACGTTCTTCAGGGTTTTTTGCAGCGCCTGCCCCAGACGCTCGGTCAGGTAGACGGAACGGTGATGTCCGCCAGTGCAGCCAATGGCAATGGTGACGTAGGCGCGGTTGCTGGCGGCAAAACGAGGCAGCCACTTTAGCAGGTATGTGGAAATGTCCTGGAACATCTCTTCGACATCCGGCTGTGCAGCCAGATAGTCGGCAACCGGTTGGTCGAGCCCGGACTGCTCGCGCAATTCCGGTTTCCAGTAAGGGTTGGGCAGGCAGCGCACATCGAACACCAGGTCGGCGTCCACCGGCATGCCACGCTTGAACCCGAAGGACTCCACCAGGAACGCAGTGCCCGGCTCGGGCTGATTCAGCAGACGCAGTTTGATGGCGTCACGCAACTGGTACAGGTTCAGGCTGGTGGTGTTGATCTTGAGATCGGCGAGGTCGGCAATCGGCCCGAGCAGGTCGCTCTCGACGCTGATGGCTTCGGCCAGCGAGCGGTTGGCGTTGCTCAGTGGGTGACGTCGGCGGGTTTCCGAGAAGCGCTTGAGCAGGGTTTCTTCGTCGGCGTCCAGATACAGCACATCGCACTGGATGTGGCGGCTGCGGACTTCTTCGAGCAGCTCGGGGAATCGTGACAGGTGGCTGGGCAGGTTGCGCGCGTCAATGGAAACGGCGACCAGCGGCTGTAACAGCTCGGTATGAACCAGGGCGCGTTCGGCCAGCTCCGGCAGCAAGCCGGCTGGCAAATTGTCGATGCAGTAGTAGCCGTTGTCCTCAAGAACGTCGAGGGCGGTACTTTTACCTGAGCCGGAACGGCCACTGACGATGATCAAGCGCATGATTACTGACCGTTCTGCTCGTCCAGGACAACCTGATACAGGGCTTCGTTGCTTGCAGCACTACGCAGCTTTTCGCGAACTTCCTTGCGGTCGAGCATGCTGGCGATCTGTCGCAGCAGCTCAAGGTGCGCATCGGTGGCGGCTTCCGGGACCAGCAGCACGAACAGCAGGTCAACCGGCGCGCCATCGATGGCGTCGAAATCGATAGGGGCGTCCAGGTGCATCAATGCACTGATGGGCGAAACACAGCCCTTGAGACGGCAATGTGGAATGGCGATGCCATTGCCAAACCCGGTGGAGCCGAGTTTTTCACGGGCAATCAGTGCCTCGAAGACATCTTGCATCTCCAGGGCCGGCACTTCGCGGGCGATCAGATTGGCAATTTGTTCGAGGGCTTTCTTTTTACTGCCTCCCGGCACGTTCACCAGGGAACGGCCGGGGGTCAGGATACTTTCAAGTCGGATCATGGGTAGGGAGTGTTAACGACCGGTTGCGCCCTGGAGGAGGCTCTGGGTCTTTTCCTTATGCTTTTTGAGTTGTTTATCCAGCTTGTCGGTGAGTGCGTCGATCGCGGCGTACATATCGGTATGCTCCGCGTTGGCGACCACTTCATTCCCGGGAATATGCAGCGTGGCTTCGATTTTCTGCTTCAGTTTTTCGACGGTCATCGTGACCTGCACATTAGTGATCTTGTCGAAATGTCGCTCCAATCGTTCGAGTTTTTCGCCGATGTAGGTGCGAAGAGGTTCGGTCACTTCCAGTTGGTGTCCACTGATGTTGACTTGCATACAGCTTCTCCTTCGTTGCCAGTGCATAAAGCGGTAGATCAGATGATCTACCACTGGAACGCTGTGGCGTGGCTCTACATCAACCGCTTGCGTTCGCTCGAAGGCGCGATCCCGAGGGATTCGCGGTACTTGGCGACGGTGCGGCGAGCCACCTGAATGCCTTGTGCCTCCAGTAAACCAGCGATCTTGCTGTCACTCAACGGCTTTTTCTGATTTTCCGCGGCAACCAGTTTTTTGATGATCGCCCGGATCGCCGTGGACGAGCATTCGCCGCCTTCGGAGGTGCTTACGTGACTGGAGAAAAAGTACTTCAGTTCATAAATGCCCCGGGGGGTGTGCATGAACTTCTGGGTGGTCACCCGTGAAATCGTCGATTCATGCATGCCGACCGCTTCGGCGATGTCATGCAGGACCAGCGGCTTCATGGCTTCGTCGCCGTACTCCAGAAAGCCGCGCTGATGCTCGACGATCTGGGTGGCAACCTTCATCAGGGTTTCATTGCGGCTTTGCAGGCTCTTGATGAACCAGCGGGCCTCCTGCAACTGATTGCGCATGAAGGTATTGTCGGCGCTGGTGTCGGCGCGGCGCACGAAACCTGCGTACTGGGCGTTGACCCGCAGCCGTGGCACCGACTCCTGATTGAGCTCCACCAGCCAGCGCTCGTTGTCCTTGCGCACGATGACGTCAGGAACGACGTACTCGGCTTCAGTGGACTCGATTTGCGAGCCCGGGCGCGGGTTGAGGCTCTGGACCAGTTCGATGACCTGGCGCAGCTCGTCTTCCTTGAGCTTCATGCGACGCATCAACTGGCTGTAATCGCGGCTGCCCAGCAGGTCAATGTAATCGGTGACCAGGCGCTTGGCCTCGGCCAGCCAAGGGGTCTTGGCAGGCAACTGGCGCAATTGCAGCAGCAGGCATTCGCCCAGGTTGCGGGCGCCGATGCCGGCGGGCTCGAATTGCTGGATGCGGTGCAGGACGGCTTCGATTTCGTCCAGTTCGATGTCCAGTTCCGGGTCGAAGGCTTCGAGGATTTCCTCTAGGGTTTCGTCCAGGTAGCCCTGATTGTTGATGCAGTCGATCAGGGTCACGGCGATCAGGCGATCGGTGTCGGACATCGGGGCCAGGTTCAGTTGCCACAGCAAATGGCTCTGCAGGCTTTCGCCGGCCGAAGTGCGGGTGGTGAAGTCCCACTCGTCATCATCATTGCTGGGCAGGCTGCTGGCGCTGGTCTGGTAAACGTCTTCCCACGCGGTGTCGACGGGGAGTTCGTTTGGGATACGCTCGTTCCAGTCACCTTCATCGAGGTTATCAACCGTCGGGGCGCTTTCCTGGTAGGAGGGCTCCTGGATGTCAGTGTTGGGCTTTTGTTCGGCGTTGTCGGCCAAGGGGTCGGAATTGTCGAAGTCGTCGCCTTCTTCCTGGCGTTCGAGCATCGGATTTGACTCCAGGGCCTCCTGGATTTCCTGTTGCAGGTCCAGGGTCGACAATTGGAGCAGGCGGATGGCCTGTTGCAGCTGCGGTGTCATCGTCAGCTGCTGGCCCATTCTCAAGACTAGCGATGGTTTCATGGCTGGGGCTTAACACCTTATTCGCCGGCGCACATGCGCCATCCACTACAGGGCGCCGGGGCGCCAAACTTAAGCAAATTATATGCCTGAAACTAAAGGGTTTGCCTAGAGCGCTGTAACAATAAAAAACTATAAAGCTGTGTTGCTGCGCTGCCCTTGTTGAGGGCTGACCACGCTTGTCGGCACGAGGCGCCGGTGAGTGGCTGGTCAGGTGCCCGGGCAACTGCCCGGGCACGGCTCAGCGATTACAGGCGGAACTCGTGGCCCAGGTACACTTCCTTGACCAGGTTGTTGGCCAGGATGGTCTCTGCGTCGCCTTCGGCGATCAGTTGGCCGTCATTGACGATATAGGCGGTTTCACAGATATCCAGGGTTTCACGAACGTTGTGGTCCGTGATCAGCACGCCAATGCCTTTGGCCTTGAGGTGGTAAATGATCTGCTTGATGTCGCCGACCGAAATCGGGTCCACGCCGGCGAAGGGTTCGTCGAGGAGGATGAATTTCGGGTTGGTGGCCAGGGCGCGGGCGATTTCCACGCGACGGCGCTCGCCACCGGACAGGCTCATGCCCAGGTTGTCGCGGATGTGGCTGATGTGGAATTCCTGCAGCAGGCTTTCCAGCTCCTTGCGACGACCTGCCTTGTCGAGTTCCTTGCGGGTCTCGAGGATGGCCATGATGTTGTCGGCCACCGACAGTTTGCGGAAGATCGATGCTTCCTGCGGCAAGTAGCCGATACCGGCCTTTGCGCGACCGTGCATCGGCTGGTGGCTGACGTCCAGGTCATCAATCAGGACGCGGCCCTGGTCGGCTTGCACCAGGCCGACGATCATGTAGAAGCAGGTGGTCTTGCCGGCGCCGTTCGGGCCAAGCAGGCCGACGATCTGGCCGCTGTCGATGGACAGGCTGACATCACGCACGACCTGGCGGCTCTTGTAGCTCTTTGCCAGATGCTGAGCTTTCAGAGTTGCCATTACTGGGCCTTTTTCTCGTCGGTTTTCTTCTTCGGCTGGATCACCATGTCGATACGCGGGCGCGCCTCGGTGACCTTGCTGCCTGTGGCGCGACCGGCGCTGGCGAGCTTCTTGTTCGTGTCGTAGACAATTTTCTCGCCTTGGGTGACGTTGTTGTCCTTGTCGACAACTTTGGCCTTGTCGATCAGTACGACGCGATTTTGCGCGGCGTGATACTGGATCGTCACGCCCCAACCCTGAACAGGCTTGGTATCGCCAGCCGTTTGCAACTGCTCGAAGTACGCCAGGTTGCCCACCGAGGTCACTACGTCAATGTCGCCAGTCGGGGTGCGGGTGATGGTAACGGTGTTGCCTGTCACCTTCATCGAACCTTGGGTGATGATCACGTCACCCTTATAGGTAGCAATACCTTGCTTGTCGTCCAGTTGGGCGTCGTCGGCCTGAATGCGGATAGGCTGCTGTTGATCTTCCGGCAGAGCCCAGGCGCTCACGCTTCCCAGTGCTGCGCCCAGACTGAGCAAAATCGGGAGGGTTTTAACGAGCCTCATACTGTCCTCTTACGTTCGATAGCAGGTGTATCCTGCTTTCTTTCAAATACGCTTTCATTCCCTTGCCAGTCGATACACCGCCAGCGCCGTCGATTCTAACGTCTTGCTCGGTCTGCGCATATTGCTGCTGCGGGAACACGGTCATGCGGGTGCTGGTGATCAGGGTTTTACGGTTTTTCTCGTCGAAGCGCGTGATGCGCACGTCATCGATCAGTTCGACCTGTGTGCCATCAGGATTGACCTCGCCGTGCAAGCTCTGGACGTGCCACGGAAATTCAGTGCCGCGGAACACGTTCAGGTCGGGGTTGGTCAGCAATGTCACCTCGGTCGCTTTCAGGTGCTCGACCTTGTCGGACACCAGATCATATTGCAGCTTGCCGTCGGGCAGGTACTGCACGCTGTGAGCGTTGATGGCGTAATAGTCGATCGCGCTTTCATCGACCGGCGTTACCGGCTTGTCGAGGAAGCGTTCCGGGCTGATGTTCCAGTAGCCAACCGCGGCGAATATCGCTGCGATGCAACTGTACATCAGGGTGTTGCGAAACTTTTTGCTCAGCATAATGGGCTCACAGGTACGCCGCATTGGCCGCGTCGAGGCGGTCCTGGGCGCGCAGGATCAATTCGCAGAATTCGCGAGCGGCACCTTCACCGCCACGGGCGAGGGTGATGCCGTGAGCGTGTTCACGCACGAAGCTGGCGGCATTGGCCACCGCCATGCCCAGGCCGACGCGGCGAATCACCGGCAGGTCCGGCAGGTCATCGCCGAGGTAGGCCACCTGTTCATAGCTCAGGTTGAGTTGGGCCAGTAGCTCGTCGAGTACCACCAGTTTGTCTTCGCGTCCCTGATACAGATGCGGGATTCCGAGATTTCTGGCTCTCCGTTCGACCACCGGGGTCTTGCGGCCACTGATGATGGCCGTCTGCACGCCGGCAGCCATCAGCATCTTGATGCCCTGGCCGTCGAGGGTGTTGAACGTCTTGAATTCGCTGCCGTCTTCGAGGAAGTACAGGCGCCCATCGGTCAGCACGCCATCGACATCGAACACCGCCAGCTTGATCTGTTTGCCGCGTTGCAGCAGGTCCGCACTCATTACATTACTCCTGCACGCAGCAAGTCGTGCATGTTCAAGGCACCGACCGGGCGGTCTTCGCGGTCGACCACGACCAGCGCGTTGATTTTATGATCTTCCATGATTTTCAGCGCTTCGGCGGCGAGCATCTCGGCGCGGGCAGTCTTGCCGTGTGCAGTCATGACCTGGTCGATGGTGGCGCTATGGATGTCGATGCTACGGTCCAGCGTGCGACGCAAGTCACCGTCGGTAAAGATCCCGGCCAGCTTTCCATCGGCTTCCAGGATCACGGTCATGCCCAGGCCTTTGCGGGTCATTTCCATTAGCGCGTCCTTCAGCAGGGTGCCGCGCTGTACTTGCGGCAACTCTTGCCCTGCGTGCATGACATTTTCCACCTTCAGCAGCAGGCGTCGGCCCAGGGCGCCGCCGGGATGGGAAAATGCGAAGTCTTCGGCGGTAAAGCCACGGGCTTCCAGCAGCGCGACAGCCAGGGCGTCGCCCATGACCAGGGCGGCAGTGGTCGACGAGGTGGGGGCGAGGTTCAATGGACAGGCTTCGTGCTCGACGTGAACATTCAGGTTGACCTCGGCGGCCTTGGCCAGCGGCGAGTCAGGGTTGCCGGTCACGCTGATCAACTGAATGCCCAGGCGCTTGATCAGTGGCAGCAGGGTCACGATTTCATTGGTGGAGCCCGAATTCGAGAGCGCCAGAATGATGTCGTCGCGGGTAATCATGCCCATGTCACCGTGGCTGGCTTCAGCCGGGTGCACAAAAAACGCCGTGGTGCCGGTGCTGGCCAGGGTCGCGGCAATCTTGTTGCCGATGTGCCCCGACTTGCCCATGCCGACCACGACCACGCGACCTTTGCTGGCCAGAATCATCTCGCAAGCGCGTACGAAATCTGCGTCGATATGGGGTAGCAGGCCTTGCACGGCTTCTACCTCGAGGCGGATGGTGCGTTGTGCTGATTGAATCAGGTCGCTGGATTGGCTCATGTCAGAAATCGTATAGCCTGATGAAAAGGCGGCGATTATAGCGGTTATGATCGAATCCCTCACGCTTGTTCGTAGCGCATTGTCATCCTTGTTGCCGGAAACCTTCTAAACGGGGCTTTCTACCTGTGATGCAGTTGAACATGACCTGGCTTTGGTCTTGGGCGCGCAGCCTTTGCAGTGATATAGTTCGCCGCCAGTTCGGCCTGCCCGGGAGGTATGTGCTTTCGTGAGAAAGCCAGGCGTCCGAGTGAGAGGCTGCATCGCAAGGAGTTTAGATGAGTGCCGATAACGCCTACGCGGTCGAGCTGAAGGGACTGTCCTTCAAGCGCGGTGCGCGCAGCATTTTCAATAATGTCGATATCCGTATCCCGCGCGGCAAGGTCACCGGCATCATGGGGCCTTCCGGGTGTGGCAAGACCACGCTCTTGCGTCTGATGGGCGCCCAGTTGCGGCCCACCAAGGGCGAAGTCTGGGTCAACGGTCAGAACCTGCCGAAGCTGTCGCGCAGCGACCTGTTCGATGCGCGCAAGCATATGGGCGTGCTGTTTCAGAGCGGCGCACTGTTTACCGACCTCGATGTTTTCGAGAACGTCGCGTTTCCGCTACGGGTTCATACGCAACTGCCGGAAGAGATGATCCGCGACATCGTTCTGCTCAAACTGCAGGCCGTGGGCTTGCGCGGAGCCATCGAACTGATGCCCGACGAGCTTTCCGGCGGCATGAAACGCCGTGTTGCGCTGGCTCGGGCGATTGCGCTCGACCCGCAGATCCTCATGTACGACGAGCCCTTTGTCGGCCAGGACCCCATTGCAATGGGCGTTCTGGTGCGGCTCATCCGGTTGCTCAACGATGCGCTGGGCATCACCAGCATCGTGGTATCCCACGACCTGGCCGAGACCGCGAGCATTGCCGATTACATTTATGTGGTGGGCGATGGTCAGGTGTTGGGGCAGGGTACGCCGGACGAATTGATGAACTCGGATGAACCGCGCATTCGCCAGTTCATGACCGGTGAACCCGACGGCCCGGTTCCGTACCACTTTCCAGCGACGGATTACCGCGCAGATCTTCTGGGGAAGCGCTGATGCGCAGAATTTCATTGATAGAACGCGTTCGTCGCTTCGGCCAGGCCGGCATCGATGTGTTGGCGGTGTTCGGGCGTTCGAGCTTGTTCCTGTTCCATGCCTTGCTTGGTCGGGGCGGCATCGGTGGCGGTTTCGGGCTGCTGGTCAAGCAGTTGCATTCGGTGGGCGTGATGTCCCTGGTGATCATCGTGGTCTCCGGGGTGTTCATCGGCATGGTGCTGGCGCTGCAGGGCTTCAACATTCTTTCCAGCTATGGTTCAGAGCAGGCTGTCGGGCAGATGGTTGCCCTGACGCTGCTGCGTGAACTTGGGCCGGTGGTGACCGCCTTGCTGTTCGCCGGGCGCGCAGGTTCGGCGTTGACCGCCGAAATCGGCAACATGAAGTCCACCGAGCAGTTGTCCAGCCTGGAAATGATCGGGGTCGACCCGCTCAAGTACATCATCGCGCCACGCTTGTGGGCCGGTTTCATTTCCCTGCCGGTGCTGGCGATGATTTTCAGCGTGGTGGGGATCTGGGGCGGCTCGTGGGTGGCGGTCGACTGGCTGGGAGTCTACGAAGGTTCCTACTGGTCGAACATGCAGAACAGTGTGACGTTCACCGATGACGTGCTCAACGGGATCGTCAAAAGCATTGTCTTTGCCTTTGTGGTGACCTGGATCGCCGTATTCCAAGGCTATGACTGCGAACCCACTTCCGAGGGGATCAGTCGTGCCACTACCAAGACCGTTGTGTATGCCTCGTTGGCAGTACTCGGCCTGGACTTTATTCTGACCGCCTTGATGTTTGGAGATTTCTGATGCAAAACCGCACCCTGGAAATCGGTGTCGGCCTTTTCTTGCTGGCTGGCATCCTGGCTTTGCTCCTGTTGGCGTTGCGGGTCAGTGGCCTGTCCCCGACTCCGAGCACCGACACATATAAACTTTACGCCTACTTCGACAATATCGCCGGTTTGACGGTCAGAGCAAAGGTGACCATGGCCGGTGTGACCATCGGCAAGGTCACGGCCATCGATCTGGATCGCGACAGTTTCACCGGTCGGGTGACCATGCAGCTGGAAAAACGCATCGATAATCTGCCGGCGGACTCCACTGCATCTATCCTGACTGCTGGCCTGTTGGGCGAGAAGTACATCGGTATCAGCGTGGGCGGGGAAGACACCCTGCTCAAGGATGGTGGAACCATCCATGACACGCAGTCATCGCTGGTGCTCGAAGACCTGATCGGTAAATTCCTGCTCAATACCGTTAGCAAAGAAGCTAAATGAGGAACAGTTAAATGATCTCTACCTTGCGACGTGGCCTGTTGGTAATGCTCGCGGTGTTTCCGTTGGTGTCCCATGCCGTAGCGGCGCCTTCGGCGCACGATCTGGTGCAGGACACAACCAACCGTATGCTCGCGGACCTGGCGGCAAACAAAGAGAAGTACAAGCAGGACCCGCAGGACTTCTATACGGCGCTGGACAACATCGTCGGGCCGGTTGTGGATGCCGAGGGTATTTCCAAGAGCATCATGACGGTCAAATACTCGAAGAAAGCTACGCCTGCGCAGATGAAAACCTTCGAAGTAAACTTCAAGAAGGGCCTGTTCCAGTTCTATGGCAATGCCTTGCTTGAGTACAACAACCAGGGCATCACCGTTGAACCGGCCAAAGACGAGTCGGGCGACCGTACCAGCGTTGGCATGACCGTCAAGGGCAGCAGCGGCGCGATCTACCCAGTGTCCTACACGCTGGAAAAGATCAACGGCGAGTGGAAACTGCGTAACGTCATCATCAACGGCATCAACATTGGCAAGCTGTTCCGCGATCAGTTCGCCGATGCGATGCAGCGCAATGGCAACGACCTGGACAAGACCATCAATGGTTGGGCCGGGGAAGTCGCCAAGGCCAAGGAAGCCACCGACAAGAAGCCAGAGCAGTCAGCCCAATGAGTGAGTCGGCAGTCCAGATGGACGAAGCGGGCGAGCTGCGACTCAGTGGTGTGCTGGATTACCGCACCGGCCCTGGCCTGCGCGAGCAGGGCAAGGCGCTGATCAAGGCCAGCAAGGCTGCGGCGCTGGTGGTCGATTGCTCGGCGGTGACCAAGTCCAGCAGTGTCGGTTTGTCGTTGCTGCTGTGCTTTATCCGCGATGCACAGGCGGCCGGCAAGGCCCTGAGCATCCACGGGATGCCGGAAGACATGCGTGAAATCGCTCAGGTCAGTGAGCTGACCGAGCTGTTGGCGCATCCCTAACCCGCATCTATGAACAAGCCCCCCGTCCGAGTCCTGCTTGGCGGGGTTCGCAGGCGCGGGGCTTTTTTGTATGATGTCCGACCCGCGCGCACAGGGCGCCGATTGAGGTTGAGCATGCAGGCCAACGAAGTTAAGAGCTTTCTTGAAGGAAAGCTGCCCGGAACGAAAGTAGAAGTCGAGGGCGAAGGCTGCAATTTCCAGCTGAACGTGATTAGCGATGAACTGGCGGCATTGAGCCCGGTCAAGCGTCAGCAGCAGGTCTATGCCCATTTGAACCCGTGGATCACCGATGGCAGCATCCATGCGGTCACTATGAAATTTTTCAGCAGCGCGGCCTGGGCCGAGCGCACCTGAGCCCAAGGGCGTCGAGATTCTTATGGATAAATTGATTATTACTGGTGGTGCTCGTCTTGACGGCGAAATCCGCATCTCCGGGGCAAAGAACTCTGCCCTGCCGATCCTGGCCGCCACTTTGCTGTGCGATGGCCCGGTGACCGTGGCCAACCTGCCGCACCTGCACGACATCACCACCATGATCGAGCTGTTCGGGCGCATGGGCATTGAGCCTGTGATCGACGAGAAACTCTCCGTCGAAATCGACCCGCGCACCATCAAGACCCTGGTCGCACCGTACGAACTGGTTAAAACCATGCGTGCGTCGATTCTGGTGCTCGGTCCGATGGTTGCCCGTTTCGGTGAAGCCGAAGTCGCCTTGCCTGGCGGTTGCGCCATCGGTTCGCGTCCAGTTGACCTGCACATCCGTGGCCTGGAAGCCATGGGCGCAGTCATCGACGTCGAAGGCGGCTACATCAAGGCCAAGGCGCCTGAAGGCGGCCTGCGCGGCGCGCACTTCTTCTTCGACACCGTCAGCGTGACCGGTACCGAAAACATCATGATGGCCGCGGCCCTGGCAAAAGGCCGCAGCGTCCTGCAAAACGCCGCTCGCGAGCCTGAAGTGGTCGACCTGGCGAACTTCCTGAACGCCATGGGTGCCAAGGTTTCCGGCGCCGGTACCGATACCATCACCATCGATGGCGTCGAGCGACTGCACACCACTACTTATAAAGTAATGCCCGACCGTATCGAAACCGGCACCTACCTGGTGGCGGCGGCGGTGACCGGTGGTCGCGTGAAGGTCAAGGATACCGATCCGACCATCCTCGAAGCCGTTCTGGAAAAACTCCGTGAGTCCGGTGCCGAAATCACCTGCGGCGAAGACTGGATCGAGCTGAACATGCACGGCAAGCGTCCGAAAGCCGTCAATGTGCGGACCGCTCCGTACCCGGCGTTCCCGACCGACATGCAGGCGCAGTTCATCTCCCTCAACGCCATTGCCGAAGGCACCGGTGCTGTGATCGAGACGATCTTCGAAAACCGCTTCATGCACGTCTACGAACTGCACCGCATGGGTGCCAAGATCCAGGTTGAAGGCAACACCGCCATCGTCACCGGCACCGAAAAACTCAAGGGCGCGCCAGTGATGGCGACCGACCTGCGTGCTTCGGCCAGCCTGGTGATCTCGGCCCTGGTCGCCGACGGCGACACGCTGATCGACCGCATCTACCACATAGACCGTGGCTACGAGTGCATCGAAGAAAAACTGCAGATGCTGGGCGCCAAGATCCGTCGCGTTCCGGGCTAGTACCTGCTGCATGGGCATAAGGACATGCCCGTTGATTTGTTGAAGTCGAGCCGTTTTCGGCTCGATGTGTGTCCGGCGCCATTTGCGACCGGGCATGAGTACCTTGATAAGGACTGACGTTTCCCATGTTGACCATCGCACTGTCCAAGGGCCGCATCCTTGACGACACCCTGCCGCTTCTGGCTGAAGCGGGCATCGTGCCGACCGAGAATCCGGACAAGAGCCGCAAGCTGATCATTCCCACGACCCAGGAAGATGTACGCCTGCTGATCGTGCGTGCTACCGATGTGCCGACCTATGTCGAACATGGTGCTGCCGACCTCGGTGTCGCCGGTAAAGATGTGCTGATGGAATATGGCGGCCAGGGCCTGTACGAGCCACTGGACCTGCAAATTGCCCAGTGCAAGTTGATGACGGCCGGCAAGGTCGGTGCGGTCGAGCCCAAGGGTCGCCTGCGCATCGCCACCAAGTTCGTCAACGTTGCCAAGCGTTATTACGCCGAACAGGGTCGTCAGGTCGACATCATCAAGCTGTACGGCTCGATGGAGCTGGCACCGCTGATCGGCCTTGCCGACAAGATCATCGACGTGGTCGACACCGGTAACACGCTGCGGGCCAACGGCCTGGAGCCACAGGATTTCATTGCTGCCATCAGCTCCCGGCTGATCGTCAACAAAGCTTCGATGAAGATGCAGCACGCCCGTATCCAGGCGTTGATCGACACCCTGCGCAAGGCAGTGGAGTCTCGACACCGCGGCTGATTCACCTGCGCGACGTTAAGTCGCGCCCGTCTATCCGCCTCATAGCCAGAATTCTCAGGTGCCCAAGCGGAAACGACTGCTAAGTTAGGGCGCCTGAGTTTTTGCCATTCCTATGAGGCTCTCGCTATGACCGCACCGACTGCAATTCGCCGACTCAACGCTGCTGACCCGGATTTCGCGCATCATCTGGATCATCTGCTGAGCTGGGAAAGTGTGTCTGACGACTCGGTCAATCAGCGGGTGCTGGACATCATCAAGGCCGTGCGTGAGCGTGGCGACGCGGCACTGGTGGACTTTACCCGCCAGTTCGACGGTCTGGACGTGAAGTCCATGGCCGACCTGATCCTGCCGCGCGAGCGTCTGGAACTGGCGCTCACCCGCATCTCCGTGCCTCAGCGTGAAGCCCTGGAAGTCGCTGCGGCTCGTGTGCGCAGCTACCACGAAAAACAGAAGCAGGATTCCTGGAGCTACACCGAGGCCGACGGCACCGTGCTGGGCCAGAAAGTCACGCCGCTGGATCGCGCCGGTCTATATGTGCCAGGCGGCAAGGCATCGTACCCGTCGTCGGTATTGATGAACGCGATTCCGGCCAAGGTCGCCGGCGTCACCGAAGTGGTCATGGTGGTACCGACCCCGCGGGGTGAAATCAACGAGCTGGTGCTGGCCGCTGCTTGCATCGCCGGTGTCGACCGCGTGTTCACCATCGGTGGCGCTCAAGCCGTTGCTGCGTTGGCTTACGGCACCGAAAGCGTGCCGAAGGTCGACAAGGTCGTCGGTCCGGGCAACATTTATGTCGCCACCGCCAAGCGCCACGTGTTTGGCCAGGTCGGTATCGACATGATCGCCGGTCCCTCCGAGATCCTCGTGGTGTGCGACGGCCAGACCGATCCGGACTGGATCGCCATGGACCTGTTCTCCCAGGCCGAGCACGACGAAGACGCCCAGGCGATTCTTGTCAGCCCCGACGCCGAGTTCCTCGACAAGGTCGCCGCCAGCATCGCCAAGCTGATGCCGACCATGGAGCGCGCCGCGATCATCGAAACCTCGATCAATGGCCGTGGTGCACTGATCAAGGTTCGCGACATGGAGCAAGCCATCGAAGTGGCCAACCGCATCGCGCCGGAGCACCTCGAATTGTCCGTTGCCGATCCACAGGCCTGGCTGCCGAAAATCCGCCACGCCGGCGCGATCTTCATGGGGCGTCACACTTCCGAAGCCCTGGGCGACTACTGCGCAGGTCCTAACCACGTATTGCCGACTTCCGGTACTGCGCGCTTCTCTTCGCCGCTGGGTGTGTACGACTTCCAGAAGCGTTCGTCGATCATCTTCTGCTCTGAGCAGGGCGCGTCCGTACTGGGCAAGACCGCTTCCGTGCTGGCCCGTGGCGAGTCGCTGACCGCCCACGCTCGCAGTGCCGAATATCGCATCGTTGACGAGCTCTTTAATGAAGAGCAGGGGGAGTGAGCATGAGTAAATTCTGGAGCCCGTTCGTCAAGAATCTGGTGCCTTACGTGCCGGGCGAACAGCCGAAACTGGCGAAACTGGTGAAGCTCAACACCAACGAAAACCCGTACGGTCCATCGCCGAAAGCCTTGGCTGCGATGCAAACCGAACTCAATGACAATCTGCGCCTGTACCCGGACCCGAACAGCGACCTGCTCAAGCAAGCCGTTGCCAGGTACTACGGCGTACAGAGCAATCAGGTGTTCCTCGGCAACGGTTCCGATGAAGTGCTGGCGCACATCTTCCACGGTTTGCTGCAGCACGATCAGCCGCTGCTGTTCCCGGACATCAGCTACAGCTTTTACCCGGTCTACTGCGGGTTGTACGGCATCACCTTCGACGCGGTGCCGCTGGACGAGCAATTCCAGATCAACCCGGCGGACTACGCCAAACCGAACGGCGGGATCATCTTCCCTAACCCGAACGCACCGACCGGCTGCCTGTTGGCGCTGGAGGCGGTGGAGCAGATTCTCAAGGCCAGCCCGGATTCGGTGGTGGTGGTCGACGAGGCCTACATCGACTTCGGCGGCGAGACGGCAATCACCCTGGTGGACCGCTATCCGAACCTGCTGGTGACCCAGACCCTGTCCAAGTCCCGTTCCCTGGCCGGTCTGCGGGTAGGCCTGGCGGTGGGGCATCCGGACCTGATCGAGGCGCTGGAGCGGATCAAGAACAGCTTCAACTCCTATCCGCTGGATCGTATGGCGAATGTCGGCGCTGCCGCAGCGTTCGACGATCGCGAGTATTTCGACAAGACCTGCGCGTTGGTGATCGAGAATCGCGAGAAGGTCGTTGCACAGCTAAAGGAGAAGGGTTTTGAAGTGCTGCCATCGGCGGCGAACTTCATTTTCGCCCGTCACCCCCAGCACGATGCGGCGGGGCTTGCGGCGAAGTTGCGCGAGCAAGGCGTGATCGTCCGGCACTTCAAGCAGGAGCGGATCGCCCAGTTCCTGCGGATCTCCATCGGCACGCCAGAGCAGAATCAGGCGCTGATCGACGGCCTCGGCGACCTGTAAACCACCGCTGCCCCCTGTAGGCGCGAGCAAGCTCGCTCCTACAAGGGTTTGTATTAGCCGCTTACTCTTCTTCTTTATCCTTGACCGGAGCCGGCGGTGGGCGCAGGCCGACTTCCGCCGTCAGTTTGAGCTCCTTGCCGTTGCGCATCACCTGGATCGCGACCTTGTCGGTCGGCTTGATCCGCGCCACCTGATTCATCGAGCGACGGCCATCACCGGCCGGTTCGCCATCGATGGAAAGAATCACATCACCCAGTTGCAGGCCGGCCTTCTGTGCCGGACCATCGCGGAAAATCCCCGCCACGACAATGCCAGGGCGTCCGGACAAACCGAACGACTCGGCCAGTTCCTGGGTCAGCGGCTGCACTTCGATACCCAGCCAGCCACGAATCACCTGGCCGTGCTCGATGATCGACTTCATCACTTCCATCGCCAGCTTCACCGGGATCGCGAAACCAATGCCCTGGGAGCCCCCGGACTTGGAAAAGATTGCCGTGTTGATGCCGGTCAGGTTGCCGATGGCATCCACCAGCGCACCACCTGAGTTGCCGGGGTTGATCGCCGCATCGGTCTGGATGAAGTCTTCGTAGTTGTTCAGGCCCAGTTGGTTGCGCCCGGTGGCGCTGATGATGCCCATGGTCACAGTCTGGCCGACGCCGAACGGGTTGCCGATGGCCAATGCAACGTCGCCGATGCGGATGTTGTCGGAACGCCCCACGGTGATCGATGGCAGGTTTTTCAGGTCGATTTTCAGAACCGCGAGGTCAGTCTCCGGGTCGCTGCCGATCACCCGTGCCAGGGTTTCCCGGCCGTCCTTGAGGGCCACCACGATCTGGTCGGCACCGCTGGTCACGTGGTTGTTGGTCAGGATGTAGCCTTCCGGGCTCATGATCACGCCGGAACCGAGGCTCGACTCCATACGTTTCTGCTTGGGCGAATTATCGCCGAAGAAGCGACGGAACTGCGGATCTTCGAACAACGGATGGTTGGGTTTGTTGATGACTTTGGTGGTGTACAGGTTCACCACCGACGGCGCCGCGGTGGATACCGCTTCGGCATAAGACACCGGGCCCTGCTGCATGCTGGTGGTTTGCGGCGCTTGTTGCAGATTGACGTCGAGGCTCGGGAGCCCGACCCACTGCGGGTAACGCTGGATTATCAAAAGAGCGACAAGCACGCCGGCCAACAGCGGCCAGCCGGAAAAACGCAGCGCCTTGAGCATTAAGCAGTTCCTGAGAGAGTTGCAGGCGGTATGAGACCGCTCATAATGACGCGCATTATACGAGGCCGCACGCGCCTCTGAACGGGATATTTAGGAGTCTTTTATGGCCGTCGCCCTGTGCACCCTGGTCGAAGAAGCCGACCGCTACCTCAACAGCGCCAGAATCGCTGATTACTGCCCCAACGGCCTGCAGGTCGAGGGGCGGCCGCAAGTGATGCGCATTGTCAGCGGCGTCACCGCCAGCCAGGCCTTGCTCGATGCGGCCGTGGAAGCCAATGCCGACCTGGTGTTGGTGCATCACGGCTACTTCTGGAAAGGCGAGAACCCGTGCATCACCGGCATGAAGCAGCGCCGCTTGAAGACCCTGCTCAAGCACGATATCAGCCTGTTGTCCTATCACCTGCCGCTGGACCTGCACCCGGACGTCGGCAATAACGTGCAGCTCGCACGGCAGCTCGACATCACCGTCGAAGGCCCACTGGACCCGGACAACCTGAAGATTGTCGGCCTGGTTGGCTCGCTGAATGAGCCGATGATGCCCCGGGATTTCGCTCGCCGCGTCCAGGAAGTGATGGGGCGTGAGCCGCTGTTGATCGAAGGCAATGCCATGATCCGCCGCGTCGGCTGGTGCACCGGTGGTGGCCAGGGTTACATCGATCAAGCCATTCTGGCAGGCGTCGATCTGTACCTCAGCGGCGAGGCCTCCGAGCAAACCTTCCACAGCGCCCGGGAAAACGACATCAGCTTCATCGCCGCCGGTCACCATGCGACCGAGCGCTACGGCGTTCAGGCGCTGGGGGATTATCTGGCCCGTCGGTTTGCGCTGGAGCACATCTTCATCGATTGCCCGAATCCGATTTGAGAACGCCATACATTTCCTGTGGGAGCGAGCTTGTTCGCGATAGCGGTGTAACACTTGATGTAAATGTCGAATGTGAGTCCGTCATCGCGAGCAAACTCGCTCCCACAGGGGGCTGGGGTGCCCAAACAGGCAGGCATATTCATATGCTCTTTCGATCTAGTTAGCGTCCTGATTAGAAGAGGTCGCTGTGCTAGGATCCCCGCTCGAACACGGCCCGCTGGCCGTTCATAAGAAAGCTTTCGTGAGTAGCCATGGTCGACAAACTGACGCATCTGAAACAGCTGGAGGCGGAAAGCATCCACATCATCCGCGAGGTGGCCGCCGAGTTCGATAACCCGGTGATGCTGTACTCCATCGGTAAAGACTCCGCCGTGATGCTGCATCTGGCACGCAAGGCGTTCTTCCCGGGCAAGCTGCCGTTTCCGGTGATGCATGTCGACACTCGCTGGAAATTCAAGGAGATGTACAGCTTCCGCGACAAGATGGTCGCCGAGCTGGGCCTCGACCTGATCACCCACGTCAACCCGGACGGCGTGGCGCAGGACATCAACCCGTTCACCCACGGCAGCGCCAAGCACACCGACATCATGAAGACCGAGGGCCTCAAGCAGGCACTCGACAAGTATGGTTTCGACGCAGCATTCGGCGGCGCCCGTCGCGATGAAGAGAAATCCCGCGCGAAAGAGCGTGTGTACTCGTTCCGCGACAGCAAGCACCGCTGGGATCCGAAAAACCAGCGTCCCGAGCTGTGGAACGTCTACAACGGCAAGGTCAACAAGGGCGAGTCGATCCGCGTCTTCCCGCTGTCGAACTGGACCGAGCTGGACATCTGGCAGTACATCTACCTTGAAGGCATCCCGATCGTTCCGCTGTACTTCGCCGCCGAGCGTGAAGTCATCGAGAAGAACGGCACGCTGATCATGATCGACGACGAGCGCATCCTCGAGCACCTGAGCGATGAAGACAAAGCGCGCATCGTCAAAAAGAAAGTGCGTTTCCGTACCCTTGGTTGCTACCCGTTGACGGGCGCGGTGGAGTCCGAGGCCGAAAGCCTCACGGACATCATTCAGGAAATGCTCCTGACGCGAACTTCCGAGCGCCAGGGCCGTGTCATCGACCACGATGGCGCCGGCTCGATGGAAGACAAAAAACGTCAGGGTTATTTCTAAGAAGCAGTTGCAAGCTTCAAGCGGCAAGCTGCAAGCGAATCAAAAGCGGGTTTCGAAATGGATTTCGAGAAACTGATTGTTTGGCAAAGAGCCAAAGCATTGGCAGTCAACCTCTACAAGGAACTGGCTGAGTGCAGTGATCTGGCCTTTAGAAGTCAGATCACTCGTTCAGGGCTTTCGATTCCCAGCAATATTGCCGAGGGAATGGAACGTTTCACTGCAGAAGAAAAATGTCGGTTTCTGTCGATAGCTAAGGCCTCCTGCGGGGAGCTGCGGACACAGATAATCATTGGCAGTGAAATTGGTTACATCAGAGAACCGTTGGCGGCACTTTGGATTTCAGAATCTCGCGAGCTTTCAAAAATGCTTAGCGGGTTGATCAATAAAATTTCTGACTAGCTGTACGCCGACAAGCTTGCCGCTTGAAGCTTACAGCTTGGAGCTTGAATGCAATGAGCCACCAATCTGATTTGATCAGCGAGGACATCCTCGCCTACCTGGGCCAGCACGAACGTAAAGAGCTGCTGCGCTTTCTGACCTGCGGTAACGTCGACGACGGCAAGAGCACCCTGATCGGGCGCCTGCTGCACGACTCCAAGATGATCTACGAAGATCACCTGGAAGCCATTACCCGCGACTCGAAAAAAGTCGGCACCACCGGTGAAGACATCGACCTGGCATTGCTGGTCGACGGCCTGCAGGCCGAGCGTGAGCAAGGCATCACCATCGATGTCGCGTACCGCTATTTCTCCACCGCCAAGCGCAAATTCATCATCGCCGACACCCCGGGCCATGAGCAGTACACCCGCAACATGGCCACCGGTGCCTCCACCTGTGACCTGGCGATCATCCTGGTCGACGCCCGTTACGGTGTGCAGACCCAGACTCGTCGCCACAGCTTCATCGCCTCGCTGCTGGGCATCAAGCACATCGTTGTTGCCATCAACAAGATGGACCTCAAGGACTTCGACCAGGGCGTGTTCGAGTCGATCAAGGCCGACTACCTGCAGTTCGCTGAAGGCCTGAAGCTCAAGCCGACCAGCATGCACTTCGTGCCGATGTCGGCTTTGAAGGGCGACAACGTGGTGAACAAGTCCGAGCGTTCGCCGTGGTACACCGGCCAGTCGCTGATGGAAATCCTCGAGACCGTGGAAGTGGCGGGCGATCGCAACTTCACCGACCTGCGTTTCCCGGTGCAGTACGTCAACCGTCCGAACCTGAACTTCCGTGGCTTCGCCGGTACGCTGGCCAGCGGCATCGTCAAGAAAGGCGACGAAGTCGTCGTGCTGCCGTCGGGCAAGAGCAGCCGGGTGAAGTCCATCGTCACCTTCGAAGGTGAACTGGAGCACGCGGGTCCTGGTCAGGCAGTCACGCTGACCATGGAAGACGAAATCGACATCTCCCGTGGCGATCTGTTGGTTCACGCCGACAACGTGCCGCCGGTGACCGACAGCTTCGAAGCGATGCTGGTATGGATGGCTGAAGAGCCGATGCTGCCGGGCAAGAAATACGACATCAAACGCGCCACCAGTTACGTGCCGGGCTCCATCGCCAGCATCGTCAACAAGGTCGACGTGAACACCCTGGAAGAGGGGCCGGCCAGCGCGTTGCAGCTGAACGAAATCGGCAAGGTCAAGATCGCGCTCGATGCGCCGATTGCCCTCGACGGTTACGACAGCAACCGCACCACCGGCGCCTTCATCATCATCGACCGCTTGACCAACGGCACCGTTGGCGCGGGCATGATCGTCGCCCAGCCTTTGGCCCATGGCACCAGCACGCACCACGGCAAACTGGCTCACGTCGCCACCGAAGAACGCGCACAGCGCTTCGGCCAGCAACCGGCCACCGTGTTGTTCAGCGGCTTGTCGGGCGCGGGCAAAAGCACCCTGGCGTATGCGGTTGAACGCAAGTTGTTCGACCTGGGTCGCGCGGTGTTCGTACTCGATGGCCAGAACCTGCGTCACGATCTGAACAAAGGTCTGCCACAGGATCGCGCCGGGCGTACCGAGAACTGGCGTCGTGCCGCCCACGTCGCGCGTCAGTTCAACGAGGCCGGTCTGCTGACCCTCGCTGCGTTCGTTGCCCCGAATGCCGAAGGCCGTGAACAAGCCCGGGAACTGATCGGCAAGGAGCGTCTGCTGACGGTCTACGTCCAGGCTTCGCCGACGGTCTGCGCCGAGCGTGATCCGCAAGGTTTGTACGCGGCGGCCGGGGATAACATCCCGGGCGAGTCCTTCCCGTACGACGTGCCGCTGGATGCCGACCTGGTGATCGACACCCAGTCCGTGTCGCTGGAGGAAAGCGTCAAGCAAGTGCTGGGTCTGCTGCGTGAGCGTGGGGCGATCTAAGGCAATAGCAGCGACAAGCTTCTAGCTTCAAGCTGCAAGGAAAAGCCCGCAGACAAGTGATTGTCTGCGGGCTTTTTTGTGTCTGTTCCGACGCTTTCGCGGGCAAGTCGGATCGCCGCACCGCCGCTCCCACAGTTTTTGGGTTGTTCATGCCATTTGTATACGACGCGAATCCTGTGGGAGCGGGCTTGCCCGCGAAGAGGCCGGTACAGGCACCTCAAGACTTCGCTGGATACTCGCGATGCATCTGTTCCAGCAACGCATCCTTGTCCTGCCACAACTGGTTGATCCAGCCCTGAAACTGCAGGCGGTATTCGCCGTCCTGGTCGTAGTTCTTGCCAATGAACTGCGGCGGAATCTTCAGCTCTTCAAGGTGCACCACGACGTCCGCAACGTTCCCGCACAACAAATCCAAAAAACCAGGACGCCCGGCTGGGTAGTGGATGGTCACGTTGACCAGGGATTCAAGCTGCTCGCCCATCGCATCCAGCACAAAGGCAATGCCGCCGGCCTTGGGCTTGAGCAGGTACTTGAAGGGTGACTGTTGTTGCTTGTGCTTGCCCTCGGTGAAGCGTGTGCCTTCGACGAAGTTGAAAATACCCACCGGGTTGTCGCGGAATTTCGCACAGGTCTTGCGGGTGGTTTCCAGGTCCTTGCCTTTCTTCTCCGGGTGCTTCTCCAGATAGGCCTTGGAGTAGCGTTTCATGAATGGAAAGCCCAGTGCCCACCAGGCCAGACCGATCACCGGGACCCAGATCAGCTCCTGCTTGAGAAAGAACTTCAGCGGTTGAATGCGCCGGTTGAGCACATATTGCAGTACCAAGATGTCGACCCAGCTCTGGTGGTTGCTGGTGATCAGGTACGAGTGCTGATAGTCGAGACCTTGCAGGCCGCTGATGTGCCAGCGCGTGCGGCGCACCAGGTTCATCCAGCCTTTGTTGAGGCTGATCCAGGCTTCGTGGGTATGACTCATCAGCCAGCCCGCGAGGCGCTGGGTGAGGGCGAACGGCAGTACCTTGACGAGCGCCACGCAGAACAGGAACGAGCAGAGAAGAATCGTGTTCAGTGCCAACAGCAGCGAGGCGATCACGCCCCGCAGCGGAGCAGGTAGGAAGTCCAGCATTTACACATCCATAGGTCGGTTGGCAGCTTGAATCGCGGTCAACGCGATGGTGTAGACGATGTCATCGACCTGCGCGCCGCGCGGTAAATCATTCACCGGTTTGCGCAAGCCTTGCAGCATCGGCCCGAGGCTGACGCAGTCGGCGCTGCGCTGTACGGCCTTGTGCGTGGTGTTGCCGGTGTTGAGGTCGGGGAACACGTACACCGTGGCACGACCGGCCACCTGACTGTTCGGCGCCAATTGCCGGGCCACGCTTTCGTTGGCGGCGGCGTCGTACTGCAAGGGGCCGTCGATCAGCAGCGAGTGCTGTTGTTCATGGGCGAGCAGGGTCGCCTCGCGGACCTTCTCGACTTCTTCGCCGCTGGCCGACTCGCCGCTGGAGTAGCTGATCATCGCCACCCGTGGCGTGATGCCGAAGGCGGAGGCCGAATCAGCGCTTTGCAGGGCGATCTCGGCCAGTTCGCTGGCACTCGGGTGCGGGTTCATCACGCAGTCGCCGTAGACGAGCACCTCTTCCGGGAACAGCATGAAGAACACCGACGACACCAGGGTGCAGCCCGGCGCGGTTTTAATCAGCTGCAGGGCCGGGCGGATGGTGTTGGCGGTGGTGTTGATCACGCCCGACACGAGGCCGTCGACTTCATCCAGGGCCAGCATCATGGTGCCGATCACCACGGTGTCTTCCAGTTGTTGCTCGGCCATCGGCGCGTTAAGGCTTTTGCTTTTGCGCAGCGCGACCATGGGCTCGACATAGCGCTCGCGGATCAAGTCCGGATCGATGATTTCCAGGCCCGGTGGCAACTCGATGCCCTGGGCGCGGGCGACGGCTTGCACGTCCTCGGGCTTGGCCAGCAACACACAGCGAGCGATGCCCCGGGCCTGGCAGATCGCGGCGGCCTGCACGGTCAGCGGCTCGCTGCCTTCGGGCAGGACGATGCGCTTGTTGGCCGCCTGGGCGCGCTGGATCAATTGATAGCGGAAAACCGCTGGCGACAGGCGCATCTCCCGTGGCGTGCCGCAGCGCTGATGCAACCAGTTGGCATCGAGATGACCGGCGATGAAATCGGTGATGATTTCTGCGCGCTCGCGGTCGTCGATGGGGATTTCCTTGTTCAGGCCATTGAGCAGGTTGGCGGTGTCATAGGAGCCGGTGCTCACCGACAGCACCGGCAACCCGGCCTGCAGGGCGCCGCGGCACAGGTCCATGATGCGTGGGTCGGGCAGGGTG
Organism: Pseudomonas sp. GL-RE-26; assembly: GCF_019956275.1. Classification (NCBI taxonomy): domain Bacteria; kingdom Pseudomonadati; phylum Pseudomonadota; class Gammaproteobacteria; order Pseudomonadales; family Pseudomonadaceae; genus Pseudomonas; species Pseudomonas sp. GL-RE-26. The sequence goes on along the minus strand of NZ_JAHBDI010000084.1, from coordinate 126,325 downwards.
TCGCTGGTCAGCAGCAGGCCGGCCAGCGGCACGCCGTTCAAAGCCGCGAGGCTGACGGCGAGGATGATGTCGTCGCGGTCGCCGGGGGTCACCACCAGCACGCCGGGCTTGAGCAGCTCCACGGTGTTGCGCATGGTGCGGGCGCAAATGATGATTTTGGTCATGCGCCGGGTTTCGTAATCACCGGCGTTGAGCACTTGCGCGCCCATCAGGTCGGCGACGTCGCGGGTGCGCGGGGCGTTCAGTTCCGGCTGGAACGGAATGCATCCGAGCAAGCGGAAATCACCGCTGCGCAGCAACGGCGAATGTTCCTTCAGGCGCGTTGCGAAGGCCTCCATGCTTTCCTCGGTCTTGACCTTGTTGAGGATCACACCGAGGACTTTCGGGTCTTTCGGGCCGCCGAACAATTGCGCCTGCAATTCGACGCGGCCGGAGAGTTCGGTCAGCACTTCGTTTTCCGGCGCCGAGACCAGGATCACCTCGGCGTCGAGGCTCTTGGCCAGGTGCAGGTTGACCCGCGCGGCGTAACTGGCGCTGCGGGTCGGCACCATGCCTTCGACGATCAGCACGTCCTTGCCGATGGCCGCCTGCTGATAAAGGGCGATGATTTCTTCGAGCAGCTCATCGAGCTGACCATCGCCGAGCATACGCTCGACATGGGCCAGGCCCAGGGGCTTGGGCGGTTTCAAACCGTGGGTACGCGCCACCAGCTCGGTGGAACGTTCCGGGCCCGTGTCGCCTGGATGCGGCTGGGCAATCGGTTTGAAGAAACCGACCTTGAGCCCGGCCCGCTCAAGGGTACGCACCAGCCCGAGGCTGATGGAGGTCAGACCCACACCAAAATCGGTGGGCGCGATAAAAAAAGTTTGCATGCGGATTCTCTAAAGGTGCATGGCAATGGTGAAAGCCTATATCTGGCCAACTACCGAAATTCAGTCGCCAAGGTTATCGCTAACCGAGCCTTGTGCGCACCAACCGCAGGCAAAGGGTTGGCCTATTTTTTCCTGGCGCTGCGCAGGGTCCATGACCCAAGCGCGGGATTGCCAGGGCGGCTGGTGCCGCAGGTGCTGGGTGTGGCCGCAGGAAAGCTCGGCCACCCAGTGTCCGTCCTCGTCCTGGTGGAAGCCTGTGATCGTCGAATCCCGTCTGTCCGGGTTGTGTTCGCTTTCGGACGATTGCTTCGCTAAACTTGGCCTTTCAATCTTCTTATGCAAAAGGTCTCGCCCCATGCTGATCGCCGCCAATAAGGCTGTCTCCATCGACTATACCCTGACCAACGACGCTGGTGAGGTCATCGACAGCTCCGCCGGCGGCGCGCCGCTGGTCTACCTGCAAGGCGCAGGCAACATCATCCCGGGCCTGGAAAAGGCTCTGGAAGGCAAGGCTGTCGGCGACGAGCTGACTGTAGCCGTAGAACCTGAAGACGCTTACGGCGAATACGCTGCTGAACTGGTCAGCACCCTGAGCCGCAGCATGTTCGAAGGCGTCGACGAACTGGAAGTGGGCATGCAGTTCCACGCTTCCGCTCCGGACGGCCAGATGCAGATCGTGACCATCCGTGATCTGGACGGCGACGACGTTACCGTTGACGGCAACCACCCGTTGGCTGGTCAACGCCTGAATTTCCAGGTCAAGATCATCGACATCCGTGACGCCAGCCAGGAAGAAATCGCTCATGGCCACGTCCATGGCGAAGGTGGCCATCACCACTGATTTCTGCGCTAAGCTCAGATAACTGGAGAGGCGCCCTGTGGGCGCCTTTTTAGTCTGCGGCCGTCCCTGACGACACCGCCAAGTGGCTGTTTCGAGAAGAACACGGGAATCTGGAGTACGCCATGAGTGCTTTTCACGACCTTAAATTGACAGCCCTGGATGGACAGGAGCTACCTCTGGCGCCTTTCAAAGGCCAAGTCGTATTGGTGGTCAACGTCGCCTCCAAATGCGGCCTGACCCCGCAGTACGCGGCGCTGGAAAACCTCTACCAGCAATTCAAGGCCAAGGGCTTCAGCGTCCTGGGCTTGCCGTGCAACCAGTTTGCGGGGCAGGAACCGGGCACCGAACAAGAGATCAAGGATTTCTGCAGCCTCAACTATGGCGTGACCTTTCCGTTGTCCAGCAAGCTGGAAGTCAACGGGCATGACCGTCATCAGTTGTACCGCTTGCTGGCGGGCGAGGGCGCGGAATTTCCCGGCGACATCACCTGGAACTTCGAGAAGTTCCTGCTGGGCAAGGACGGCCGTGTACTGGCTCGGTTCTCGCCACGCACGGCACCGGATGATCCGACCATCGTTCATGCGATTGAAAAAGCGCTGAGCTGATTCCCCCCTGTAGGAGCGAGCCTGCTCGCGATGAACCTGAGAGCGCCGCGGTGTGTCTGGCTTGCTACGTTATCGTTGACGAACATCGCGAGCAGTCGAGCGTCGACCGGCTGCTCCTACAGTACTCCTGCCTTTTGACCCTTAATCACGCTGATCAATAATGCTGTTCAAGGCGTCAGACTCTCCATATTATCGCCGTCATAAAATTACTTCCCGTGGAGCGTCCCATGCCCGTCAAAGCCCTGTTCAAACCGTTCCACCTCGGCACCCTCGAACTGCCGACCCGCGTTGTCATGGCGCCGATGACCCGTTCCTTTTCCCCGGGCGGCGTGCCTAATTCCAAAGTGATCGAATACTACCGTCGTCGCGCCGCTGCGGGCGTTGGCCTGATCATCACCGAAGGCACCACCGTCGGTCACAAGGCATCCAACGGCTATCCGAACGTTCCGCATTTCTACGGTGAAGCGGCCCTGGCCGGCTGGAAGAAAGTCGTCGACGCCGTTCACGCCGAAGGCGGCAAGATCGTTCCGCAGCTGTGGCACGTGGGCAGCGTGCGCCGTATCGGCACCGAGCCGGACGCCAGCGTGCCGGGTTATGGCCCGTCAGAAAAAGTGAAGGAAGGTCAGGTCGTGGTGCACGGCATGACCAGACAAGACATCCAGGACGTGATCGCCGCATTCGCCCAGGCCGCCAAGGATGCCCAGAGCATCGGCATGGACGGCGTGGAAATTCACGGCGCCCACGGTTACCTGGTGGACCAGTTCTTCTGGGAAGGCAGCAACCAGCGTACCGACGAATACGGCGGCAGCCTGGCCAATCGTTCGCGCTTCGCCATTGAATTGATTCAGGCCGTGCGTGCCGCGGTCGGTGAAGGTTTCCCGATCATCTTCCGTTTCTCCCAGTGGAAGCAGCAGGACTACACCGCACGTCTGGTGCAAACCCCGGAAGCCTTGGGCGAGTTCCTCAAGCCGTTGGCCGACGCGGGCGTGGATATTTTCCACTGCTCGACCCGCCGCTTCTGGGAGCCGGAGTTCGATGGTTCCGAGTTGAACCTGGCCGGCTGGACCCGCCAACTCACCGGCAAGCCAACCATCACCGTGGGCAGCGTCGGCCTGGATGGCGAGTTCCTGCAGTTCATGGTTAATACCGACAAGGTCGCGCAGCCCGCCAGCCTGGAGAGACTGCTGGAGCGCTTGAACAACGATGAGTTCGACCTGGTGGCGGTCGGTCGTGCCTTGCTGGTGGACCCGGACTGGGCGCAAAAAGTGCGCGACGGCCGTGAGGAAGACATTCTGCCGTTCAGCCGTGAGGCGTTGATGACGCTGGTTTAAGCGGCGTCTGCATCGACGCCATCGCCGGCTTGCCGGCGATGGCAATCTCAATGACACCAAGGATTCAAGGTACGGTGGGTGCATTCGGCACCACCATCTCCCCGGCACACGCCCCGCGCAACTGTCCCTCGAACTGTTCGATGATCGTCGCCCAGCCCTGGCGACTTGCATGCTGGCGCGCATTGAGCCGCACATTGCGCAAGGCTTCCCTTTCCTCCAGCAGCCATGCCGCTGCATCGCAAAACGCTTCTTCATCCCCCGGCATCGCCAGCACGCCGTTGTAGCCATGACGAATATGCTGGGCGGCTGCCGCCTGGTCGTAGGCCACCACGCCAAGCCCCGAAGCGAGTGCTTCAAGCACCACATTGCCGAAGGTTTCAGTCAGGCTCGGAAACAGAAACACGTCGCCCGAGGCATAGTGACAGGCCAGGGCTTCACCCCGTTGCGCGCCGCAGAAAATCGCCTCGGGCATTTCGTTTTCCAGTTCCTGGCGCTGCGGGCCATCGCCGACCACGATCAGTTTCAGCGTGCGCTGGGGATAACTCGCCTTGAGGGTATTGAAAGTGCGTTTGAGCAGGCCAAGGTTTTTTTCCGGGGCCAGGCGCCCGACATGAATGACGGCGATGTCTACCTCGGCCAGTCCCCATTGCTCGCGCAGGGCATTCAAGCGTTTGGTCGGGTGAAACAATTCGCTGTCGACCCCACGGGACAGCAACGCCAGCCGCTCGAAATGACGTCGCTCCAGTTCCAGGCGCTGGCTGACGCTGGGCACCAGGGTCATGGTCGAACGATTGTGGAACCAGCGCAGGTAGTGAGTCAGCAGGCGCGTGAGCAAACCAAGCCCGTACTGGTTGGAGTACTGCTGGAAATTGGTGTGGAAACCGCTGACCACGGAAATTCCCAGTCGCCGTGCCGCACGCAACGCAGAGAGGCCCAGCGGGCCCTCGGTGGCGATGTAGAGCACATCCGGGCGGTGACGCGTCCAGCGCCGCAGCAGTTTGTGCATCGACGACTGACCCCATTGCAGGCCGGGATAGCCCGGCAGTGGCCAGCCGCGGCACAGCAGCAATTCATCGTCGCTGCCCAACTGCTGGTCGCAGCCCTGACGCGGTCGCACCAGCTCCACTTGATGCCCGCGTGCGCGCAATCCATCGCACAAGCGACCCAGGGTATTGGCCACGCCGTTGATTTCCGGTGGGAAGGTTTCGGTGATCAGGGTGATATGCAGAGCTGTCGTCATGACCCCAGTGTCGGCTGGGGCCATGTCGTCAGTGTGACGTCAGGATGATGGATTTGTGACTTAGCGCTGGGTCACCAGGTTTTCCGCCCCACGTTCACGCACCCAAAACAACGTCGCGCCAGCCACGGCCGCCGGCATCATCAGGATGTTGACCACCGGGATCAGCAGCACCAGGTACACGCTGCCGCCGAAGCTCATGCTCTGCCAGCGCTTCTGTCGCAGCCAGGCGAGCATTTCGTTCCAGCCCAGCTTGTGGTTGTCCGCCGGGTAGTCGATGTACTGGATTGCCATCATCCACACCCCGAACAACAGCCACAGCGGCGCGGCGATGATGTTCACCACCGGGATGAACGAGAGGATGAACAGCCCGATTGCCCGGGGCAGAAAGTAGCCGAGCTTGCGCATTTCCCGGGCCAGGGTGCGCGGGATCATCGCAATCAGCTCGCCCCAGCTGAAGGCCGGGAAGTCATCGGTGCCGCGCACCACCACTTCGACTTTTTCCGCGAGGAAGCCATTGAACGGCGCGGCAATGACGTTGGCGAGCATGGTGAAGGTGAAGAACACCATCAGCACGACGAGCACCACGAACAGCGGCCAGAGGATGTAGCTGAGAAAACCCAGCCAGTCGGGCAGGGACGGCATCAAGGTGTCGACCCACAGGCTGAATTGATGGCCGGCCAGGTAGATCAATCCGACGAACAGCACCAGGTTGATTGCCAGCGGCAACAGCACAAACAAACGCAGGCTGGGGCTCAGCACCAGCTTGAGGCCTTCGCGCAGGTATTGCGGGCCGGACAGAACAGGGGCGGGCATAAGAGGCTCCGTGCAGAGGGAAAACGCGCCGACCTTACCGGCTTTGCTTCACAGGCGAAAGCGCGATGGTGGTATCGACATTCACTGTAACAAAGACGTCGATATCATCGGCGAGATGGCATAGAGACCACCTATGAGCTGGATTGTTAAACCGTATTTCCTTAATCTTCGCCCCCTCGATACGCTGCACCCAATCTTTTTACAGGACGGTCGGGTTCAAGCCTTCCCCAAGTGCTTTCAACCGTTCTTTTTTATTCCAGCCGGCAATCCGGCGTTCCGAGCCAGGTATTCCGGGCCGGTCAACAGGAGCAGGTCATGTCTGAAGTCCGTCATTCGCGAGTGATTATTCTCGGTTCCGGCCCTGCCGGTTACAGCGCCGCGGTCTATGCCGCCCGTGCCAACCTCAAGCCACTGCTGATCACTGGCATGCAGGCCGGCGGTCAACTGACCACCACCACCGAAGTCGACAACTGGCCGGGCGACGTCCACGGCCTGACCGGCCCGGCGCTGATGGAGCGGATGCGCGAGCACGCCGAGCGCTTTGAAACCGAGATCGTTTTCGATCACATCAATGCCGTGGACTTCGCTGCCAAGCCTTACACCCTGACCGGCGATAGCGCGACTTACACCTGCGACGCACTGATCATCGCCACCGGCGCCAGCGCTCGTTACCTGGGCCTGCCATCGGAAGAAACCTTCATGGGCAAAGGCGTTTCGGCCTGCGCGACCTGCGACGGTTTCTTCTACCGCAACAAGCCTGTGGCTGTGGTCGGCGGCGGCAACACCGCTGTTGAAGAAGCCCTGTACCTGGCCAACATCGCCAGCAAGGTCACCCTGATCCACCGTCGCGAGACCTTCCGCGCCGAGAAGATCCTGATCGACAAGCTGAATGCCCGTGTTGCCGAAGGCAAGATCGAGCTGAAGCTGAACGCGACCCTGGACGAAGTGCTGGGTGACAACATGGGCGTGACCGGTGCCCGCCTGAAGAACAACGACGGCAGCTTCGACGAAGTAAAAGTCGACGGCGTGTTCATCGCCATCGGCCACACCCCGAACACTTCGCTGTTCGAAGGCCAACTGACCCTGAAAGACGGTTATCTGGTTGTGCAGGGCGGCCGTGACGGCAACGCCACTGCGACCAACCTCGAAGGTATCTTCGCCGCCGGTGACGTGGCTGATCACGTGTACCGTCAGGCCATCACCTCCGCTGGCGCCGGTTGCATGGCGGCACTGGATGCCGAGCGTTACCTCGACGATCTGCAGAACGCTTGATTCTGCTTTCGTCGAAATGAAAAAACCGGCTTCGGCCGGTTTTTTTGTGCCTTCGAAAAATGCGATGACCTTGTAGGAGCGAGCCTGCTCGCGATTGCGGTGATTCAGTCGACATCAATCTTGAATGAAAAATCGCCATCGCGAGCAGGCTCGCTCCCACAGGGATTGTGCGTTCAAATCAGTTTTGCCAGGCACGCCTCAAGGATATCCAGGCCTTCCTCCAGTACCGCAGCCTCGATGGTCAACGGCGTCAGCAAGCGAATGATGTGCCGCGATTTTCCGCTGGGCATCAGTAGCAGGCCCGCATCCCGCGCCAGAGCCAGCAGTTGGGTCAATTGTGCCGGTGCGGGCGAGCCATCGGCGTTGATCAACTCGATACCCCGCATGGCGCCGACGCCGGTCAGGCGTCCCAGGTATGGCGTCAGGTTGTTCGCGCGCCAGGTTGCATGGCGGCCGACAATCGCTTCTTCCTGTTGGGTGCCCCAGGCATGCAGGTTGGCATCGGTCATTTCGTCCAGGGTTGCCAGTGCCGCTGCGCAGGCGATGGGGTTGCCGGAGTAAGTGCCACCGAGTCCGCCCTTGGGCAAGTTGTCCAGCAGCGACTTGCGCCCGACCACCGCACCCAGCGGCACACCGCCGGCGATGCTTTTGCCGAGCAGGATCAGGTCCGGCTCGATGCCCAGTCGCGAGAACGCGAAGCGCTGGCCGGTACGGCCGAAACCGGACTGGATTTCATCGGCAATCAGCACAATGCCCTTGTCGTCGCAGAACTTGCGCAGCGCCTGGGCGAACTCGACCTCCATGGCCAGGAAGCCCGCTTCGCCCTGCACCGGTTCGACGATAAAACAGGCGACGTCTTCGACATCAATCTCGACGCTGAACAGGCGCTCCATGGCTTTGAGGGCCTCGGCACAGGTGACGCCGTTGTCCTGGCTAGGGAAGGGCAGGTGAAACACCGGCCCCGGCAGCACGCCGACTTTCTGTTTGTACGGCGCGACTTTGCCATTGAGGTTGAGGGTGGCCAGTGTGCGACCGTGGAAAGCGCCGTCGAAGGCGATGACCGCGCTACGGCCGGTGGCGCCACGGACGATCTTCAGGGCGTTTTCCGCCGCTTCCGCGCCGCTGTTGGTGAGCATGCCGCTGACCGGGTAATCCACCGGGATGAACGTGCTCAGGCGATCCATCAGCTCGAGGTAAGGCACATGGGGAGCAGCGTTGAACGCGTAGTGGGTCAGTCGGGTGGCTTGTTCGCGAATGGCCTCGACGATGCGCGGATGGCAATGGCCGAGGTTGAGTACGCCGATGCCACCGACGAAGTCGATGTAGCGTTTTCCATCGGTGTCCCAGACCTCGGCGTTTTTGCCGTGGCTGAGCGTGACAGGGTGAACGATGTTGATCGACTGGCTGATGGTTTCGCTGCGCATGAATGACCGGCTCGGAAGAAGGAGGGCTTCTTTTTATCTAAGCCGTGAGCGGCGCTACGGGGCAAACGAAATAAAGTTGCCGGGTCAATCTTAAAAGTCGGGTTGTGTTTCTGATCAGTTCCGCGCCGTGAACGCAGAACCTGTAGGAGAGAGCCTGCTCGCGATGGTGGTGAACGATTACGCGTAAACCAGAGGCCCAGCAGTGCTCTTGAGTTTTTCGCGAGCAGGCTCGCTCCTACAATTTGAATCAGCGGCGGGTCAGCGGCGGCTGAGCGAACTTCACGCCAGCCAGTCCATGGGTAATCAACGCCCGGATGTTGCCGTGATCGCTGCCTTCAGGTGTGGCAACAACCGAACGGTAATGCTCGCCAAAAGCCAGCAGCGCTTCTTCATCGCTCAAGCCTTCGAGCAGCGCCAGACCCAATGTCTTGCACGAGCCTTCGTTCTGCCCGGCCGCGTTTTCGACTCCACCGTTGTTGAAGGCCTGGGGCTGGTAGTCGTAACCGGCGGCGATGAAGGCCAAAGTGTCGGCGAAGGCATGTTCGCCGGTCTTGAGGCTGGCGCGCAGGGTGTTCAAATCACTCATTGGGTTTTCCTTTGGCGAACGCCGCTTGCTGGTCGGCGCTGGCTTCTTGCTGATATTGGGCTTTCCATTCGGCGTACGGCATGCCGTAAACCACTTCGCGGGCTTCGTCGAGGCTGACCTCGATCTGGCGGTCGTCGGCCGCCGCCTTGTACCACTTGGACAGGCAGTTGCGGCAAAAACCCGAGAGGTTCATCAGGTCGATGTTCTGCACATCCTTGCGGCTGTCCAGGTGGGCCACCAGCCGGCGAAAGGCGGCGGCTTCGAGTTCCAGGCGTTGTTGATCGGTCATGGGGGCTCTCGCACGCTATGAGGCAAAGTTATTGAAAGGACGGGACTATAAAGGCGCGGGGTCGGCGTCGGTAAAGATGTTCACCGAGTTGCGTTCGGCAGTCCGGATGAACGACTGCGTCATCATTGCGATGTCCTGAATGATGAACAGTTTCTTATCCGGACTGTTGAGCAGGTCAGTGGAAATGTTAGTGCCATCCTGCATACCTGGCCATGTGCACCAGATGGACAGCACTTGCTCGCCGGAGTTTTTGATAGTGGCTTGCTCGAAATTGACTTTGTAACCCACCGACTCTGCACCGCCGAAGGTGTACTGGAAGATGTCCTTGATGGTCTCTACCGACTCAGTGGTTTTCAGGAAGTAGGCAACGATGATCCGGTCAACATTGAAACCGACCCACATTTTGGTTTTGGTATTTTTGTTGTGCAGACGATAGTTGGCACCAAAGATGTTGTTGATCGCAGATACCGCGACTTCAAGTTTTTGCCCATGCGAATCTTCGATGTTAGCCAGGGTTTTCGGCATGTTTTTGAGCAGCAGCGTTTCGGTCTTGCTGATCAGGTAGTGCAGGTTGGCCTCGCGCTCGCCAAAAATCAGTATCAGGCTGATGACCAGTGCGGTGGCTGCCAGTTGTGCCAGCGACAAGGACAACAGGATCCAGTCGCTGTGATCGGGAACACCGACAAAGGACAAAGACACATAAACCGCGGCCAACAGACACAGCGTCAACGCTGAAACAATGATCATTTTTATCCAGCGCGGCAGATAGATCAGCTTTTTCGAGTCAATCATTGATGATTCCTTTCTTGATGTGGCGCCCGCCATTAATGACGACGCTGGTTCCAGTGCTGTAGTTGGTGTTGAGCAAGAACATGACGGCGTCGATCAACGGTTGTGCGCCGGGCTCAAATTCGAGAAGGGCTTTCTTCAAGGTCCGCTGGGAGTATTCCTGAGTGCTGTTTTCCTTGAGGATGAGCAGTCCGGGAAGAATGGCGTTCACCCTGATCGTGGGGGCGTATTTCTCTGCGAAAGACAACACCATGTTTTGCAGTGCCGACTTGGTGGCCGCATATCCGATATGGCTCTTGCTACCCCGTGATGAGGTTTCGTCGCAGATATGGATGATGTCGGATCTTTCCAGCCGCAGCAGATGCTCGCCAAGTTCCAGGTTCAAATGATAGGGCGCCTCGACATGAAGCTTGAACATGCTGTTCAGATTTTCCAGGCCATCGTCGAGCCACAGAGACGCGTTGTGGATCACCGCCCGCAAACTGTCGAAATTGGTCTTGATGTATGCGATCAGCGCCTCGCGATCGCTCTGGAGCTCAAGGTTTGCTTGGAACGGCAACATGTTCGGGTGCGGTGTCACTGGGTTTAAGGAGCGGCTGACGCAGATAACGGTATTGCCGGCCTCCGCCAGAGTAGTGGCAAGTTGGAGGCCGACGCGCTTGCTGGTACCGGTGACAAGTATTGGACTATTCATAGTTGTGCGATCAGCTTCAGTAGGTCTATGCACGGGCTAAATGCGTGCAGCATAACTGAAGTTTTCCCGCTAGCGGCCAGCTTCTCCCGCCCGTTGCGATCCCGATGTTATCGGTCTGTAGATCGATGAACGAAAGAAACGCTAGTGATCGCTGACCGAATTGACCGTCAATGAGGGTGATTGGGTTTTTTTATGCAGCCAGTCTGCAAGCGCATGGGTCGACAGGGGGATGAAGAAATACACCATCAACGGCGTCAGGCACAGGGTGCTGACGAACACGCGGGGCAGCAGCGCCATCTCGCTCAGCAGCGGCCCCAGCACAAAGTTGAACAGCAGCGAGACCGGAAAGAACGCCAGCCAGATTGCCACGGCCTGTTTCCAGCGCGGCGGGCGTTGACCGACGGCACCGAACCAACCCTCGATACCGCTGACCCGATGTTCTGTCGGGTGGGCGAACAGGTCGCTGCCGCGTCCGAGCCAGGCGCTGCGCGAAGCGGAATGCTCCCAGGCGTGCAGGGTCTGCTCGTCGGCGAAGCGGAAGATTATCTGGAATTCGTCATCGCCGGGCGGCGGTGCGAGTACGCCGGAGCCGAGGTAGCCGGGAAAGTCGGTGGCCAGTTGTTCGCCTTCGCGCAGCCAGGCGATCAGGTCTTGATAGCGTCCATTGGCAACGCGGCGCGCAACCATCAGCGTGACGGGTGGGGTAGACATTGTGTATCTCCGTAAGGCATTTGCGTCGCTCCGGATAGGAACTTCGCCAGGCACAGCGCCGGGGTGGTGGGCTGCGACTCGAAACAAGCAAGGATTATTCCTGATTCTGCCCGTGGCGTCTGTGACGTTTATCCGCTCATTCGCGGCATCGATTTTTTACGGAAACTTTACGGGGCAGGGGCGTTAGAATAACGCTCGGACGATACAGGGATGTTTCAACAGGATGCCCATACTTACAGACGTCGCTTCAGGCTCCACGCAGGCCGTCGCTCTTGAACAGGAAGAACTCTTCCCTATTCGCGAGGTGGCGCGACTGACAGGTGTCAACCCGGTCACGCTTCGAGCCTGGGAACGACGATATGGCCTGATTGTTCCAACACGCACCGATAGTGGGCATCGCCTCTATTCGATGTCCGATATCGAGCGTGTCCACAGCATCCTCGGCTGGATCGAGCGCGGGGTTGCCGTCAGCAAGATCGGCAAGATCCTGGCCAGGACCGAGCCGCTCCAGCCGTTGTCGCACATCATCCCCAACAGTCTTGTGGAAGCCGATTACGCGCAGTGGCGGCAGCAGGTGCTTGCTGCGGTCAACGGGTTTGACGACATTCGGCTGGAGCAGGTCTACGGTCAGATCTTTTCCAGTTACTCCCTGCCGGTGGTGTTTCAGGACATTCTGATGCCCATCTGGAAGCAGTTATTGCAACGCCAGGACCAGTTCGGTGGAACCAGCGAGTGGCTGTTCCTGGATGGCTTTCTGCGTTCCCGGGTGGTGCAGCGTTTGTTGTTGATTCGCGAAAAACAGCCGCGTCGCGTGGTCATCTGTGCCCTGGTTGGCCAGTGCCGGGAACTGGAACTGCTGGTCGCCGCCCTGTTCCTGAGTTCCGGGCCAGTGGCCGTTCGCGTGCTGAACATGGGCCAGCCATTCGAGGAACTGGCGCTGATGTGTGAAAGGATCAAACCCTTGGCGCTGGTGCTGTTTTCCAATCATGTGCCGGCTCCCGAGTTGCCGCGGCGCCTGAATCGCCTGGCCACGAGTCTGGAGTGCCGATTGTTGTTGGCCGGCGATGCTTGCGACCTGGTACAGGAAAGCCTGGCCGGGTCATCGATCGGTTGCCTGGGCAATGAAGGGGAGGTTATGAGCCAGCGTCTGAAGCAGTTCCTGGCGGGTACTCTGGATACTTGAGGTTCAGAGATGCAGCGCAGGATGAGTCAAACGATGCTGTTGCAGGATGAACTGGCGCAGGCGCTCGGTTTCGTCCGTATCGCTCTGGCTCAGTTGATAGGCGTAGAAGCCCTTTTCGTTTTCTTTCTCGAAGGTGCCGCGCAAGGCAATCCGCTCGTAGCCTGAGGGGCTGAACCACAAGGCGAAATGCTTCGGCGGTTTGGTCTTGTTGCGAGCTTCCAGCAAAACCCCTTTACACGACACTTCGTGTACCCACAGGGTGCCGGGTTGACCCTTGGCGTTTTCCAGGGCTACCGGTTCGTCCAGCACCAGGCGCCAAGGCCGGACCATCGGCCCGTCTTCATAGATGCTTGGCACGCCGAGACGCAAATGCAGCGCATGGAACTCGTCTTCCACCAGGTGCAGGGGGAAGGTCATTTGCTGGTTTTCGAAGCTGGCTTGAATGGTGACCTGCTCATGGGCCGCCAGGCGGGTGAGCAGGTCACGGATTTGCGAACCACCGTTGACGAGCAGGCTCGACGTCGCGTCCCGCACATTGAGTTGCGGGTTGTGTTGCATGGTCTGGATGAAATCCAGCTCATCCTGGGTCAGGAGCGCGTCGCGTTGCATGGCCAGCTCGAAAGATATAGTTACAAAGTCATTGGTGATTGTAGTTACTGACCATTAATTCTGAATTTCGTTTGCGCCGTTCGTCGCCTTGAGCGCGGCAAGCTCGGCCTGAAGTTCAGCCAACTGCCCCTCCAGCTGTGCCACGCGCTGTTGCGCCTTGACCTGCGCGGTGACGTCTTTCTGCACACCGACAAAATAGGTTTGCCCGTCCGCCGGATTTTTCACCGTTGAAAGGGACAATTCGTTCCAGAACGGTGTGCCGTCCTTGCGGTAGTTGCGCAGTATTTCCCGGCAGGATCCTTCACGGTTCAATGCATCGCGAATCAGCGGCAGGGCTTCCTGATCGCGGTCCCCCGACTGCAGGAAGCGACAATCCTGATAGAGGATTTCTTCACTGGAGTACCCCGTCAGGCGTTCGAACGCGGGGTTGACGTAAATGAGGATTTTGTCCTGATCGCCTTCCTTTTCGGCAATCACGATACCGTCATTGGAGGCATTGATCACCATTTGCAGCAGCTGTGCATTAATCATCGGAGTATCCTTTCCTGATTGATTGTCGATTGCATTCTAAAAGAACTATCACGACCGTGCTGTTAATATCCGGGTCTTTTACTCGGATTCAGGATCAGATTGATGAAAGTCGCCATCATTTCCGGCTCGGTGTACGGCACGGCCGAAGAAGTTGCCCGCCACGCCGCCAGCCTGTTGAAAGCCGCCGGTTTCGAAACCTGGCACAACCCCCGAGCGACCCTCGCCGACGTCCAGGCGTTTGGCCCCGAAGCCTTTCTGGCGGTGACCTCCACTACCGGCATGGGTGAGCTGCCGGACAACCTGCAACCGCTGTATTCGAGCATTCGTGACCAATTGCCAGCAGCCTGGCGCGGTTTGCCGGGCGCGGTGATCGGGTTGGGCGATGCGAGCTATGGCGATACTTTTTGTGGCGGCGGCGAGCAGATGCGCGAATTGTTCGGTGAACTGGGCATTCGCGAAGTACTGCCGATGCTGCGCCTGGATGCCAGTGAAAGCGTGACCCCTGAGACGGACGCCGAGCCTTGGCTGGCGGACCTGATCAGCGCACTGCGCGACTGAGCGTTGCCCCGGTACCAACGGCAGTCAGGGATCTGACAGTGCGCTGAAAGCTGCCTGTCAGACCTTTGCTGACGCCGGTCATTTGACATGGATCCAGGGCAGCAGGGCGGCTGACCCGCTGGGCCATCAAGCTGGCTGCCAACGCAACTACACGAACCTCAAGGGCTGACTAGACTCGGTAAACATAGGAAACACTCCATAATAAAAACATCGAGGCTTCTTGCCGTGACCGTCGCTCCCGTCCAATCGCCACCCAGTGTCAAAGACCAGGTCAGTGCTGCCGAGTGGCAGACCCGCGTCGATCTGGCGGCCTGTTATCGCCTGGTCGCCCAACATGGCTGGGATGACCTGATCTTCACCCATATCTCCGCCAAGGTGCCCGGCACCGAAGATTTCCTGATCAACCCGTTCGGGTTGATGTTTCACGAAATTACCGCGTCGAGCCTGGTCAAGGTAGATCAGGCCGGCAACAAGCTGATGGACAGTCCTTACGAGATCAATCCGGCGGGCTACACCATCCACAGCGCGGTGCATGAAGTTCGTCACGATGTCGTCTGCGTGCTCCATACCCACACGGCTTCGGGGGTGGCGGTGTCCGCACAGAAGCAGGGCGTTCTGCCGATAAGCCAACAGTCGTTGTTCGTGCTTTCCAGCCTGGCCTACCATGCCTACGAAGGCGTGGCGCTCAACCATGAAGAGAAAGTGCGTCTGCAGGCCGACCTCGGTGAAAACAATTTCCTGATGTTGCACAACCACGGTCTGCTGACCTGCGGCAGCACCATCGCCGATACGTTCCTGATGATGTTCACCTTTCAGCGTGCCTGCGACATTCAGGTCATGGCGCAAAACGGTGCCGCTGAACTGATCGCCATCGAACCGCAGATTCTGGCCGGCGCCAAAGCCATGATCGCGGGTGTCACCCGAAGTGCTCAAGGAATGGGCGGAGCGCTGGCCTGGCCGGCGCTGCTGCGCAAACTCGATAAACTGGACCCGGGTTATAAACTCTAATGGAACTCGCCGAGATCCCCCTGTGTGTCTGGCGCAAACGCAGCCAGACGTTCGTGTTCCGTGGCCAGAGCATCCGTTACTGGACAGCAGGACAGGGCGAGCCGCTGTTGCTCATTCACGGCTTTCCTTCCGCCAGTTGGGACTGGCATTACCTGTGGCAGCCATTGACCCAGCGTTTTCGCGTGATCGCTTGCGACATGCTGGGCTTCGGCGATTCGTCCAAACCGGTGAATCACGAATACAGCCTGCTGGAGCAAGCGGATCTGCAACAGGCACTGCTTGAACACCTGAATGTCGAACAGCCAGTGCACCTGCTCACCCACGATTATGGCGACAGCGTGGCCCAGGAACTGCTGGCCCGGCATTACGAATCGCGGTTGGAACTGGCCAGTTGCGTGTTTCTCAACGGCGGGCTGTTTCCGGAAACCCACCACCCGCTACTGATGCAAAAACTCTTGCTCAGTCCTTTGGGCTGGATGATTGGCCGCGCCTTCAGTCGTGAAGGCTTGGTGAGAAGCTTTCGGCAGATTTTCGGTCCGCAAACCCGTCCCAGTGAAAGCCAGATGGATGATTTCTGGAGTCTGGTCGAAAGCCAGCGTGGGCCACGGATCATGCACAAATTGATCGCCTACATCCCGGAGCGACGCGTCTGGCGCAACCGCTGGGTGAGCGCGATGCAACGCGGTGAAGTGCCGCTGCGAGTGATCGATGGCGGGGTCGATCCGGTCTCCGGCGTGCACATGGTCGAGCGTTACCGGGAGCTGATCCCGGATGCGGACACAGTGGTGTTGCCCGACATTGGCCACTACCCGCAGATCGAGGCCCCCGGCGAGGTGCTTAAGCACTACCTGGCGTTTCGCGATCAATTGCTCTTGCCGCCGCGCAAGGTGGCATGTTCCTGAACCTTAAAGTGAACTGTTGTGGCGAGGGGGCTTGTCGGATCGCCGCACCGCCCCGTTCGGCTGCGAGGCAGTCGTAAACCTGCTAAACGCGTTATACCTGAATCACTGCGCTGTATGGTTTGGGGCCGCTGCGCAGCCCAACGGGGGCAAGCCCCCTCGCCACAGGGTTTCGTGTCCATTTTCTCTATCAATCATCCCCCAGCCTTATCGCGCACCATTCAGCCTCCCCCGTGTTCATTGTGACCCGCTGCGCCGTGCCTGAAACTCGGACTCACTGTCCATTGGCCTGCTGGAGTCCCCCCATGAATGAGTCTGTGCGCTTCGAAGATAAAGTCGTGATCATCACCGGAGCCGGTGGCGGTCTGGGACGGACGCATGCACTTCTGTTCGCCAGGCAGGGCGCCAAGGTACTGGTCAACGATCTTGGCGGCTCGGCCCAGGGCGAAGGCGCCAATGCCTCGGCCGCTGACCGCGTGGTCGCGGAGATCCGCGAGGCTGGCGGCATTGCCGAAGCCAACCATGACTCGGTCACTGACGGTGACAAACTGGTCCAGCACGCCCTGGACGTCTTCGGTCGCGTCGACGTGGTGGTCAACAACGCCGGGATCCTGCGTGACAAGACCTTCCACAAAATGGATGACGCCGACTGGGACCTGGTTTACCGCGTCCACGTCGAAGGTGCCTACAAAGTCACCCGTGCCGCCTGGCCGCACATGCGCGAGCAGAACTACGGCCGGGTGATTTTCACTGCGTCGACCTCGGGCATCTATGGCAACTTCGGCCAGTCCAACTACGGCATGGCCAAGCTCGGTCTCTACGGCCTGACGCGCACCCTGGCCATCGAAGGCCGCAAGAACAACATCCTGGTCAACGCCATCGCCCCCACCGGTGGCACGCGCATGACCGAAGGCCTGATCCCGCCGCAGGTCTTCGAGCAGCTCAAGCCGGAACTGGTCAGCCCGCTGGTGGTGTACCTGGCCAGCGAGAACTGCGAGGAAACCTCCGGTTTGTTTGAAGTCGGCGGCGGCTGGATGGGCAAGGTCCGCTGGGAGCGCAGCCTCGGCATCGGCTTCGATCCACGGGCCGGTTTCTCCCCGGAAGACGTGGCGGCGCACTGGCAGCAGATTTGCGACTTCGAAGGCGCGGCGCATCCGAAGGACAACATCGAAGCGCTGAAGGAAATGATGGGGAATTTGCAGAAGTATTCGCTCTGATAGCGCCGGCAAGGCCACATTGACTGACCTTGCCGGTTGTTGCATTGTCGGCTGCAAAGCCGTTTGCCAAGGGTCAGCCGGGGAAGTATTTGACAACCAACGCCTTCAAATTGGCGGCTGTCTGTGCATCCATTTTTCCATCGAAGTTTTCCGGGCGAAAATGCATCTGGAATGCCCGCACCAACTGTTGAAAGCCGCCGTCCGTTGACGCGCCCGAAACATCGTATCCATAGGATTTGAACAGCCCCAGCAATTCACTTCGGGCTGGAACCCCCGATCTGTTGTATTGGCGCAGATACTCGTCCCGAGTAGTTTCATCGAACCAGGCGCCGACACCTTTCAAGTAAAGCTCCCGCCAGGGAAACATCGGTCCCGGGTCACTTTTGCGGCCGATCGAAACATCGGAGTGGCCCAGAACCTGCGTCGGCGTGATATCCGGGTAACGCATGAGTATATTCAGCGCCAGTTGTTCAATCGCAGCAATCTGCTCAGGGTGATACGGCGGAAAGGTGAAGTCGCCTTTGTTGTCGGTCGCCAGGTTGACGACTTCAATGCCGATGGACGTGTCATTCAGATTGCTGCGGCTGCCCCACTGACTGACACCCGCGTGCCACGCACGATGAATTTCATCCACCAGGTTGAAAACTTCCTGCCCGGTATAGCCGGCTTTCAGGTAGCTGGGGTCCGTGATATCTGGAACCAGATAGTGCGCGCTGACATTCGGGCCGGTCAGGGCACTGACAGAGTTCGCAAAGTCTGCGGCCGTGTAGTGAAGAATCAGAAAGCGTATTCGACTGTTGAAACTTTTGGTTGAGCGATAGTGGTTGTAGATGATGGGTTTCATGGTTGCACTCGAAATAAGTAAGTTTGAAGCCGGACGAAGATAAAAGTCGTTCGCCGACTTGCTGTTCAACTTAATGACTCGAGTGCTTTTGGTGTTTACCTATGCTTGTAGGCGCTTTCTGAAAGAAATGTAGGAATGCGAAAGTTTGACTGTATGGTCAGGGGTTACCGACTGGCAGCCGTTACTCATCAAGAACCATCGCCCATAAAAAAGGCCGCTGCAAACGCAGCGGCCAAAGTAAGACGTTGGATCAGGAGCTACAAATCAACGTCAGTGAACACGGGGTGATGAACCGAATCTTCAATTCATCTGAAATCTTTCAGTCACGGCGCAGGCCGGTACAGGGTGCCTGCGGTGGTTTACCGTGACAGCCAGACAAGAATAAGCCCTTGGTGTCGTAGGAAAAATACCAATTACGGACATGCACTGTTGCAGCCCCGGCAACAGTCAGGATTCGGCTGCTCGTCGTCCGGGTGATGACCTGTACCAGTCATCCTTTAGAGGTACACCACGAATACCTCCTTGGTGCGCTTATCGGCCCCGATGCCCGGCAGTAGGGTGAGGCCTTCTGTCACTCACCGGGGAAGACGCATGACAAAAACAACAATGCGCGCCATCTTCACACCACAGGCGCTGGCGGCTGCGGTCGCCTTGGGTTGCTGTGCCCAGGCGCAGGCCATTTCGTTCAACATCGGGGAAATCGAGGGGACGTTCGACTCTTCGCTGTCGGTCGGCGCGAGCTGGGGCATGCGTGATGCGGATAGCGCGCTGGTGGGCACCGTCAACGGCGGTTCCGGCCAGTCTTCGACCGGCGACGACGGGCGATTGAATTTCAAGAAGGGTGAAACCTTCTCGAAGATCTTCAAGGGTATTCACGACCTTGAACTGAAGTACGGCGACACCGGTGCGTTTGTGCGTGGCAAGTACTGGTACGACTTTGAACTCAAGGATGAAAGCCGCCCCTTCAAGGACATCAGCGATCACAACCGCAAAGAAGGCGCCAAGTCTTCAGGCGGACAAATCCTCGACGCTTTCGTCTATCACAACTACTCCCTCGCCGATTTGCCGGGCACGGTCCGCGCCGGCAAGCAGGTGGTCAGTTGGGGCGAGAGCACGTTCATCGGCAACTCGATCAACAGCATCAATCCGGTCGACGTCTCCGCGTTCCGTCGTCCTGGCGCCGAGATCAAGGAAGGCCTGATCCCGGTCAACATGCTGTTCGCCTCCCAGGGTCTGACGGATAAGTTGACCGTGGAAGGCTTCTATCAACTGGAATGGGACCAGACGGTCGTCGATAACTGCGGCACTTTCTTTGGTGTCGATGTGGTGGCGGACGGCTGCAACAAGGGCTACACCGTCGCCAACCCGGCCATTGCGCCCTTGCAGCCGATTGCGGCTGCTTTTGGCCAGGGCTTCGAGGTCAGCAAGGAGGGGGTGATCGTTCCCCGTGGCGGCGACCGCGATGCCCGGGATTCCGGGCAGTGGGGTACGGCGTTGCGCTGGCTGGGGGACGACACCGAGTACGGCCTGTACTTCATGAACTACCACAGCCGTTCGCCGAATGTCGGGACCACCACCGCCGGCCTCAGTACGCTGGCAAGCATTCCGGGGATCGTTGCCGCCGCCAACCGCATCGCCCCCGGCAGCGGTTCGGGCCTGGCCCAAAGTGTGATGCTCGGTCGCGGCCAGTATTACCTCGAATACCCGGAGGACATCCGCCTCTACGGCGCGAGCTTCTCCACCACCTTATCCACCGGCACCGCGTGGAACGGGGAAATCAGCTACCGCCCCAACCTCCCGGTGCAGGTCAACACCAATGACCTGACCCTGGCCATGCTCAATCCGATCGCGGGTGGTGCGGCATCGCCCATCGCCACGTCCCCCGGGGCTGACAACAAGGGTTATCGCCGCAAGGAAGTGACGCAGATCCAGAGCACCCTGACGCACTTCATCGATCAGGTCGCCGGTGCGGATCGTCTGACCCTGGTGGGCGAGGCCGCAGTGGTTCGGGTCGGTGGTCTGGAGTCGCGCACCAAACTGCGCTACGGCCGCGACTCGGTGTATGGCCAATATGGTTTCGGCGGCGACACCGGCGGCTTCGTGACCTCGACTTCATGGGGTTATCGCGGCCGGGCCATCCTCGACTACAACAACCTCATCGCCGGGATCAACGTCAGGCCCAACCTCTCGTGGTCCCACGATGTCTCTGGCTATGGCCCCAACGGTCTGTTCAACGAAGGCGCCAAGGCGATCAGCCTCGGTGTCGATGCGGACTATCGCAACACCTACACCGCGAGCCTCAGTTACACCGACTTTTTCGGCGGGAACTACAACGTCCTCACCGACCGTGACTTCGTGGCGTTGAGCTTTGGTGTGAACTTCTGATCTGGCTGAAAAGGATGAATTCAATGCGCAAGATGATTCTGCAATTGGGCACCGTTCTGGCCCTGAGTCTGCTGGCCGCCAATGTGATGGCCGCGGTGTCGCCGGAAGAAGCCAGCAAGCTCGGCACCAGCCTTACACCGCTCGGTGCCGAGAAGACCGGCAATGCCGATGGCTCGATTCCGGCCTGGACCGGCGGCATCTCGAAAAACGCTGGCGCGGTGGATAGCAAAGGTTTCCTGGCCGACCCGTTCGCCAACGAAAAACCCTTGTTCGTGATCACCGCGGCGACCGTCGACAAGTACAAGGACAAGCTCTCCGACGGCCAGATCGCGATGTTCAAGCGCTATCCAGAGACTTACAGGATTCCGGTCTATCCCAGCCATCGCACCGTGGCGTTACCGGCAGAAATCTATGAGTCGGCCAAGCGCAGTGCACTGAACGTAACACCGATCAACGACGGTAACGGTCTGGCCAACTTCACCGGCAATCGCTACTACGCGTTCCCGATCCCGAAGAATGGCGTGGAAGTGATCTGGAACCATGTCACTCGTTACCACGGCGGCAATCTGCGCCGCACCATCACCCAGGCGACACCGCAGTCCAATGGCGACTTCACCGTGATCCGCTTCAAGGACGAGGTCGCCGTGCCGTCGTTGCTCAGCGATCTGAAACCGGGCAGCGACGATAACGTCCTCAACTACTTCAAGCAGGAAGTGACCGCGCCGGCGCGGCTGGCGGGCAACGTGTTGCTGGTCCACGAGACCCTCGACCAGGTCAAGGAGCCGCGCAAGGCCTGGATCTACAACGCAGGCCAGCGCCGGGTACGGCGTGCGCCACAGGTCGCTTATGACGGCGTCGGCACCTCATCCGACGGCCTGCGCACCACCGACAACTTCGACATGTTTTCCGGCGCGCCGGATCGCTACGACTGGAAACTGATCGGCAAGAAGGAGATGTACATCCCTTACAACAGCTACAAGCTCGACTCGCCAGACCTCAAGTACACCGATGTGATCAAGGCCGGGCACATCAATCAGGACCTGACTCGCTATGAGTTGCACCGGGTCTGGGAGGTTGTCGCCACGGTCAAGCCGAGCGAACGGCACGTGTACGCCAAGCGCCACATGTACATCGATGAAGACAGCTGGCAAGTGGCGCTGGCCGACCACTACGACGGGCGTGGCCAGCTCTGGCGTGTCGCCGAAGGGCATGCCCAGTTCTACTACGATCACCAGGTTCCGGCCTATACCGTCGAAGCGCTGTATGACCTGATCGCCGGCCGCTATATCGCCTTGGGAATGAAGAACGAAGAGAAGCGCAGCTTCGAATTCAACATCGATGCAAAAGCGGGGGACTACACGCCAGCAGCCTTGCGTAGCACGGGGGTTCGGTAGGTTTCCTACAGGCTCCTACACAAAAGGGTGACTTTGCGGTCACCTTTTTTATAGCGGTCGATCAGTGTGTTGAATACTTCTTCAACAAGCGCTCGGGAGGGGGCTAGGGTGGCGCCAGAATTATAAAAAAGGCGCACCACAATGACTGCAATGACGCACTGTCTGGACCGCCCTGGCTTTCTGCCCCGACTGTCGTCCCATCATTTGTCCCGCGAGCGGCTGATCGAGCCCATGCTGGTTTCGACCGCGCGGGTGAAGTTGCTTTGCGCACCGGCCGGTAGTGGCAAGAGCGCGTTGCTCACCGAATGCCTGCTACGGGCGCCGGAACACTTCCGGGTCTGTTGGCTGCCGCTGGCGGGGGCGTCCTTGAGCACAGTCGATTTTCTGTTGCGCCTGACGCAAGCGCTGGGCCTGCCCTCGACGGATGAGCCCGGGCTGCTGGCGCATCTGGCCCGATTACAGGCGCCGGTCTGGCTGTTTATCGATGATTACTGCCGGGCACCCAATCCGGAACTCGACCGGATGCTCGATCGCCTGTTGGCCGTCGCCAGCCCGGCACTGACCTGGTGGATGAGTTCCCGTCGACGACCACCCTGCAACTGGCCGCGGCTGCTGCTCGATGATGAGTTGTACGAGTGCGAGGGCCGGACGCTGGCGTTTAACGAGGCCGAGGTCGGGCAGTTGCTCGGTCATGTCGAGCCGACCCTGGCGGCACAAACCGCCAAAAGGGTGGTTCAGCGCAGCGGTGGCTGGTGCGCTGGCGTGCGGATCGCGTTGCTCAATGGTTGTCCGTGGTCGGGTGAGCAAGGGCGTTCGGCGACATTGCTCGATTATCTGCAACACGAGTTGTTCAACACCTTGCCGCCGGAGTTGGTCGAGGTCTGGAAGGTGCTGGTTCATCTGCCACGGTTCAACGCCAGCTTGTGCGAGCATCTTTTCGGTACGGGTGAGGGCGCGCAGTGGCTACACGCGTTGCAGGACATGGGCTGCTTCATTGAACCATGGGAAGACTCCGTCGAGTGGTTGCGGGTCTTCGAACCACTGGCCAGGGAGATGCGTGAAGAACCGACCCCGGCCGGGCGATCCTGGCATCGCCGCGCGTGCCAATGGTTCAGCGCCGAAGAAGACTGGCAGGGGGCCTTCGAGCAGGCGTTGCTGGCGCAAGAGCATGAGGTCGCGGTCAGTCTGTTGCAACACTTCAGTTTTGAGCATCTATTCAAGCGTCAGAACGTCAGCTGGTTACTCAAGCTGCACGAGCAACTGGGTGAACAGTTGACCCTGGGCACGCCGCAACGGGTGGGGTTGATCACTGCAGCATTGCTGTTTGCCGGGCGTTTCGAGCAGGCGGCTGCCTGCATCGGGCAACTGTCCCGATTTGCCCCGCAACCGACGGCATCCTTGCAACGGCAACTGCTGGCGCGTTGGCAGGCGCAACAGGGTTGGTTGCTGCATTTGCAGGGGCGCCTGCCGGCGGCACGGGCTCATTTTATCGAGGCACTGGACGAACTGGCGGCGGAGGCGTGGCCCGCACGGTTGCTGTGTCTGTCCGGGTTGACCCAGCAAGCGCTGCTCAACGCCGACCTCGATGCCGCTCAGGCCTTCAATCGTGACGCACTGTGCTTGGCGCGGGCACAAGGTTCGTTGCTGTTTGAAGGCTTGCTTGAACTCGATCATGCACAGTTGCTGGAACAGCGTGGTGCACCGCGGCGAGCGGGGCAGTTGCTGGCCGACATCCATGAAATGCTCGGACGGCAGGCTGATCGACCGATGCCGTTGCTGGGACGAATCGCCTTGCGGCGTGGGCGGTTGGCCCTCTGCCAGGGCCAGGATGAATTGGCCGGTGAATGTTTCCAGGCGGGCCTTGATGACTGCCTGCACAGTCAGGACAAACACGTGTTGTACGGGTTTCTCGGGCAGGCGCAACTGGCGGCCAATGAACGTGATTACGCCCAAGCATTTGATCGTCTGCGCGAGGCCGAACGGTTGATGCAGCAACGGCAGATCCCCGACACTGTTTATCGCGGCGTGCTGCTGCAAATCAGCAGTCATTTCTGGCTGCAACAAGGGCGACCGGAGCTGGCGCGGGAGGCGCTGACCCGGGTCTTGCGTCATTACCGCGGGGCCCACGCGCGCCAGGCACCGCCGGCTACACTGCAACTGATTGCGCGTATCGAATACCAGTTGGTGTTGGCCGAGACTCAACTGCAACTGGTGCAACGTCCACTGGATCGACTCAAGGCGTTACTCGAGCACGCGCAACAACACGCCATGGTGGCGCTGGAAACGGAGCTGCAATTGGCCATCTGCGAAGTGGCGGACCTGACGGGTGAACCGGACATGGCCCACGCAGCACTGGAGGCCGGACTGGCGTTGGTCAAACGTTGTCAGGGGCAACAGGCA
Source organism: Pseudomonas sp. GL-RE-26 (assembly GCF_019956275.1). Taxonomy (NCBI): domain Bacteria; kingdom Pseudomonadati; phylum Pseudomonadota; class Gammaproteobacteria; order Pseudomonadales; family Pseudomonadaceae; genus Pseudomonas; species Pseudomonas sp. GL-RE-26. The sequence goes on along the minus strand of NZ_JAHBDI010000084.1, from coordinate 101,830 downwards.
TTGCGTGATTTGAACTTGCGTCAGCCGAGCCTGATCAGTCGTTTACAAGGCGAGGAGACGGTGACCGCGCGGGCCCTGGATGCCAGCCTGCTGAGTATTCGGGAACTGGAAGTGCTCGGCCTGATTGCCCAGGGCAGTTCCAATCAGCAAATTGCCGAGCAGTTGTTCATTTCGTTGCATACGGTGAAAACCCATGCCCGGCGCATTCACAGTAAGTTGGGTGTGGAACGGCGTACACAGGCAGTTGCCATGGCGAAGAAGTTGGGGTTGATAATGCAGGTCTGATAGTTGTTGGTTTTTAGTCGGGAAATTAATTAAAACATACTGTCGCGTGCATAAATAACTGTGTTGATTAGTATGGTCAGTGGCGCTGGCAAATAAGCAATTGGTTGCGATGTCAGTACATTGAACGACAGGTCGAGCAGGATGCTCGGCTCTTAACGTGACAGGAAGTCTGTATGAGTGACAGTTTTTTTTCTAACAGTAAGATTGTGCTATTGAAGCGTATTCGTGCGGATTTCGCCGTCGAGGTGCTGTTGACTGAACGCTTGGGGGAACTCGGGATCAACCCGTTCAAGACCTATCTGAATACGCTGGTTGATATTCTTGGCACTGACGTCAGCGAGTCCAGGACGTTATTCGATGAGACGCTGGAGTGGGTTGAGAAAGAGTCACTGCCTAATTATATTCAGGGTATCAATGGGGTCTTCAATCGGCCATATACTTTTGAGCGGGAACATCAGGTTGAAGGACTGGATCTGATAGAGTTTGAAAGAATAGTAATGGATACCGTCCGTTGGTTGATCGATGCGCCCTCAATCAATCTTTCAAAACGCTCGATCAAGGTTTCTGGTCTTGAACAGGTCCATGCAGCGTTAAAGTATCAGATCCCGGAAATCAATATTGATAACGTGTACTTGACCAGCTTTGTGACTGAGCCGGACGGGCGAAAGATACTTCAATCCAGAAGTCTGGCCGAAGATATCTTTGCTCATTTTCAACATGATGAAATTCCTTACTATCACGGCGAAGGACTGGGCGTTTATTCGGTCGCCTACAGTTCCCGGGAATCTGATGTGCATCCGCAACTCACGATCAAGGACATCAGCGACCTGGTGATCGAAATTGCTCCGGATTTCCTGATCTGAAACTCAGGGACTTTCGTAGCCCATTCTCCAACTGATGGCCCGTGTCGCAGCCAGTAACCGCTGCGCCGCCGGGCCGTTTTCATCGGCATGGAACAGCGAGGTCGGCCCGACCACGGTCAGTACTGCCGCGATCCTGCCCATGGCGTTGAACACCGGTGCCGACAGGGCATCCACTCCCGGCATCAACAATCCATGCACATGATGCAGGCCCCGATGGCGAATCTGTTCGCTCATCGTTGTATAGGCCTGATCATCCGCCAGGGCGTGGGCGGTAACGTTTTGCAGTTCCTGTTTACGCAGATCCACGGTTTCACGCGCAGGCAAGTAAGCGCCAAACACCAGTCCCGTCGAAGAACTGAGCAATGGCAACACCGAGCCCAGTTGTGTCACCACAGTCACTGCACGCACCGCCGGTTCGATATGCACCACGGTCGCGCCCTGATTGCCCCACACCGCCAGAAAACAGGTTTCGTTCAAGTCATCGCGCAGTTCAGCCAGGGGCAGGGCGGCGACTTTCAGCACGTCCATACTGTTGAGTGCCGCCAACCCTACGCGCAAGGCTTCGCGGCCCAGGCCGTAATGGTTGGTGGCGGCGTTCTGTTCGGCGAATCCGCTGGCGATCAAGGCCTGCAAATAGCGGTGAACCTTGCTCGCCGGCATCTGCACGTGTTCGGCCAGGCGCGACAGCGAAGTCGAGGGCGACAACTCGGCCAGAGCCTTGAGGATGTCGGTGCCAACCTCGGCCGAGCGGACTTTCTGTTTGCCGTTGCTGTCGCTGGTCTTTTCCATGGTGGTGCTGTGATCCCGGGACGAATGGGCGTCTTTATAGCTTGACGGTCAATACCAATCAAATTACGTTATGCGTAATTAGATTACGATAAAAACAACCCAGGCGTGCCTCGACCTCTGCAACAGAGCGAGCGGCCACTGCCGACTCCCTGTTCAGGAGGCTCCATGAACCCCGATTCAACGACGCCAGCGCTGGCCTACCAGTCAGGCTTCGGCAACGAATTCAGCAGCGAAGCGTTGCCCGGCGCACTGCCTGTCGGCCAGAACTCCCCGCAAAAAGCCCCGTACGGCCTTTACACCGAACTGTTCTCCGGCACGGCGTTCACCATGGCGCGCAGCGAGGCGCGGCGGACCTGGATGTACCGCATTCAACCGTCGGCCAATCACCCGGCATTCGTCAAACTGGACCGGCAACTGGCTGGCGGCCCGCTGGGTGAGGTGACTCCCAACCGCCTGCGCTGGAACCCGCTGGATATTCCCGCCGAGCCGACCGATTTCATCGACGGCCTGGTGAACATGGCCGCCAACTCGGGCGCAGAAAAACCGGCCGGGATCAGCATCTACAACTACCGCGCCAACCGTTCCATGGAGCGCGTGTTCTTCAATGCTGATGGCGAGATGTTGCTGGTGCCTGAACTGGGGCGCCTACGCATTGCCACCGAACTGGGCGTGCTTGAACTGGAGCCTTTGGAAATTGCCGTACTGCCTCGCGGCCTTAAATTCCGCATCGAACTGCTCGACCCGCAAGCCCGCGGTTACGTCGCCGAAAACCATGGTGCGCCGCTGCGGCTGCCGGACCTGGGGCCGATTGGCAGCAATGGCCTGGCCAATCCGCGGGACTTCCTGACCCCGGTGGCGGCCTACGAAAACCTGCAACAACCCACCACGCTGGTGCAGAAGTTCCTCGGCGAGTTGTGGGCCTGCGAGCTCAATCATTCGCCGCTCAACGTGGTCGCCTGGCACGGTAACAACGTGCCGTACAAATATGACCTACGCCGCTTCAATACCATCGGCACTGTCAGTTTCGATCACCCCGATCCGTCGATCTTCACCGTGCTGACTTCGCCAACGAGCGTACACGGCCTAGCCAACCTCGACTTCGTGATCTTCCCGCCACGCTGGATGGTGGCCGAGAAAACCTTCCGTCCACCGTGGTTTCATCGCAACCTGATGAACGAGTACATGGGTTTGATCCAGGGCGAATATGACGCCAAGGCCGAAGGCTTTGTGCCCGGCGGTGCTTCGTTGCACAGCTGCATGAGCGCCCACGGTCCCGACGGAGAGACTTGCACCAAGGCGATCAACGCTGACCTCAAACCGGCGAAAATCGACAACACCATGGCGTTCATGTTCGAGACCAGCCAGGTGTTGCGCCCAAGCCGTTTCGCCCTCGACTGTCCGCAACTGCAAAACACTTACGACGCCTGTTGGGCCACGCTGCCCGCCACTTTCGACCCGACCCGGAGATAACCCATGACGCAGACTTCCATCACTCGCAGCTGGGTTGCATCCGCTAACGGCCACGCGGATTTCCCCCTGCAAAACCTGCCACTGGGCGTGTTCAGCGTCAATGGCTCGGCACCGCGCAGTGGCGTGGCCATTGGCGAACATGTCTTTGACCTGCAAGCGGCCCTTGAGGCCGGGTTGTTCGATGGCGCCGCGAAAGCGGCGGTCGAAGCCACCCGTGGCGGCCAGCTGAATGCGTTCTTCGAACTGGGCCGCGAGGCTCGCGTCGCGTTGCGCGAGCGTTTGCTGGAACTGTTTGCCGAGGGCAGCACCCTGCACGGCAAGATCGAAGCCCAGGGCGCAAAACTGCTGCCGTTGGCGGCGGATTGCGAGATGCACCTGCCGGCGAAAATCAACGATTACACCGATTTCTATGTCGGCATCGAGCATGCGCAGAACGTCGGCAAACTGTTCCGTCCGGACAACCCGCTGCTGCCGAACTACAAGTACGTGCCAATCGGCTACCACGGTCGTGCGTCGACCATTCGCCCGTCCGGTACCGACGTACGCCGCCCGAAAGGCCAGACATTGCCGGCCGGACAGAGCGAACCGACCTTTGGCCCTTGCGCGCGCCTGGACTACGAACTGGAGCTGGGCATCTGGATCGGCCAGGGCAACGACATGGGCGACTCGATTGCCATTGGCGACGCCGCCGATCACATCGCCGGTTTCTGCCTGCTCAACGACTGGTCGGCACGGGACATCCAGGCCTGGGAATACCAGCCGCTGGGGCCGTTCCTGTCGAAAAGCTTCATCACCAGCATCTCGCCGTGGGTGGTCACCGCCGAAGCGCTGGAGCCGTTCCGTCGTGCCCAACCTGCGCGTCCCCAGGGCGATCCACAGCCACTGCCGTACCTGCTCGACAAACGCGATCAGGCCGCTGGCGCATTCGACATCGAACTGGAAGTGTTGCTGCTCACCGAGGCCATGCGCGAACAGAACCTGCCAGCCCATCGCCTGACTCTGAGCAACACCGGGCACATGTACTGGACCGTGGCGCAAATGGTTGCTCATCACAGCGTCAACGGTTGCCAATTGCAGGCCGGTGACCTGTTCGGCTCGGGCACCTTGTCGGGGCCGGAAAACGGTCAGTTCGGCAGCCTGCTGGAAATCTCCGAAGGCGGTAAAAAGCCGATCGAGCTGGCTTCGGGCGAAGTGCGTAAATTCCTTGAAGACGGTGATGAAATCATCCTGCGCGGCCGTTGCCGCCGCGACGGTTTTGCTTCCATCGGTTTCGGCGAATGCCGCGGTAAAGTGCTGCCGGCGCGTTAACAGGAGCGGGGCATGGAACTCTATACCTACTACCGTTCGACATCTTCGTACCGGGTGCGTATCGCGTTGGTGCTCAAGGGCCTGGATTATCAATCCTTGCCGGTCAACCTGATCGCACCGCAGGGTGGCGAGCATCGACAGCCGTCTTATCTGGGCATCAACCCGCAGGGCCGCGTACCGGCCTTGCGTACCGATGAAGGCGAGTTGCTGATCCAGTCTCCCGCGATCATCGAGTACCTGGAGGAACGTTATCCACAGGTGCCACTGCTGTCCAAAGACCTGGCTGCTCGTGCTCACGAGCGCGGCGTGGCGGCAGTGATCGGCTGCGATGTGCACCCGCTGCACAACGTCAGCGTGCTCAATCGGCTGCGCCAGTCGGGCCACGACGAACCGCAGGTGGTGGAGTGGATTGGCCACTGGATCAGCCAGGGGCTGGCCACGGTGGAGCAGTTGATCGGTGATGACGGTTATTGCTTCGGTCCCGAACCTGGGCTGGCGGACGTCTACCTGATCCCGCAGCTGTACGCGGCCGAGCGTTTCAACGTATCCCTTGAGGCTTATCCGCGAATCCGGCGAGTGGCGGCATTGGCGGCGACTCACCCGGCGTTCATCAAGGCGCATCCGGCGAATCAGCCAGATACGCCTTAAGTCAGAAGCAGGATCAAAAGATCGCTGCCTGCGGCATTTCCTACCCCGATCCTCGGAGCTGCCGCAGGCTGCGATCTTTTGCTTTTAATGGACGATGGAATTGGGCGGCAAATGCCCCAGTCGTTCCGTCAGGCGAATCCGCTGGATCGGGTCGTCGCTGAGCAGCAGCGCATGCTCCAGGTCAAAACGCTCGGCGTTCGGGCAGTCCAGCCGTTGGTACAGGCTGGCCCGGGCCAGATAGTCGGCGGCAGTGGCATTGCCCAGTTCCAGGACGCGCTCGGCGTCGATCAAGGCATTGATGAAATCTTCGTGGGACAGGTACAGCTGGCGCAGGTTGCGCGACAGCCGTTGCAGCATCTGCACCGGCTCGGCGGTTACCAGGTGCTCGGCGCTGAGCTTAATGTTCGGGCCATACTGGCGGTGCAGCAGTTCCCGACAATCGTTCGGATAAAGGCGACGGCCGCCGCAGGGGTCGAGCAAATGATCGGCGCCCGGCACCCGCAGCAGGAAATGCCCGGGGAAGTTGACCCCGACCATGGGAATCTCCAGGCCCTTGGCCAACTCCAGCGCAATCAGCCCCAACGTCAAGGGTTGCCCTCGTCGGCGCTCCAGTACCTTGTCAAGCAGTGCCACTTGCGGGCGCAAAGGTGTGAAGTCGTCCTGGGCGAAGCCAATATCATTCATGCGCCGCAGCAGTGGCTGGGCCAGTTCACTGACCGGCAGCATCGGCAAGCCGCCGCTGACTCGTTGTTGCAACTCCTGGAAATCGGCCATCAACGCTTGCGGCTGCACCTCGCTGTCGTGCTCGGCCGCAATCCACAGTGCCGCCTCGAACAGCGCGGGCGGTGAACGTTGCAGGCAGGCGAAGAACGATTGGCGCGGGGTCATCAAAATCTCCGGGCAATGCCTCGTTTTAGCCCCCTCTCCGGCATTCGTCCAGTGCTGCAAAAGGGCGACCACAGGTTATTTCCGAAAGCCTGCTTCGGGGCCGTGCTTATTCCGGTGCGCTTCTGCAATTTTTGGGCGCAAGCCTATACTGGCGTCTACAAGACGTGATTCGGGAGCCTTACGATGTTCGCTCTCATGCAAAGCACTCGCCTTGAATCGCTGCATCTGAGCGTCGACTCGGTCACCGGGTTGAAGGCGGTCATTGCCATTCATAACAGCCGGCTGGGGCCTGCCCTGGGTGGTTGCCGTTACCTTGCCTACCCCAACGACGAATCGGCGGTCGAGGATGCTGTGCGCCTGGCCCAAGGCATGAGCTACAAGGCTGCGCTGGCCGGTTTGGCCCAGGGCGGCGGCGTGGCGGTGATCGTGCGCCCGGCCCATGTGGAAAACCGTGCGGCGCTGTTCGAAGCCTTCGGACGCTGCATCGAACAGCTCGAGGGCCGTTACATCACTGCCATCGACAGTGGCACGTCAGTGGCGGACATGGATTGCATCGCCCAGCAGACCCAGCACGTCACCAGCACCACCTCGGCGGGCGACCCCGCGCCACACGCGGCGATGGGGGTGTTCACCGGCATCCGCAGTACCGCCATGGCCCGGCTCGGCAGCGACAACCTCGAAGGCCTGCGCGTGGCCATCCAGGGCCTGGGTAATGTCGGGTATGCATTGGCCGAACAGCTGCACGCCGCCGGTGCCGAACTGCTGGTCAGCGACATCGATCACGGCAAGGTGCAACTGGCCATGGAGCAACTCGGCGCGCACCCGATTGCCAACGAAGCACTGCTCAGCACACCTTGCGACATCCTCGCGCCCTGCGGCCTGGGCGGTGTACTCAACAGCCATACCGTGACGCAGTTGCGCTGCTCGGCGGTGGCCGGTTCGGCGAACAATCAGCTGACGCATCTGGATGTCGCCGACCAACTGGAACGCCGCGGCATTCTGTATGCGCCGGATTACGTGATCAACGCCGGTGGGCTGATTTACGTGTCGCTCAAGCACCGCGGCGAAGAACTGTCGACCATCACCGCACACCTGTCGAAAATAAGCTCGCGCCTGACCGAAGTGTTCGCCCACGCCCAGGCGGAAAAACGTTCCCCTGCACGGGTGGCCGACGAGTTGGCGGAGAAAGTGTTGTACCGCTGAATCGGGCATGCGTTATCCACAGGCATGAAAAAGGCCCTGGGTCATTCGACTCAGGGCCTGTTCAATTCGGACTTTGCCTACTTGGCGGCTTTGGGGGCCTTGGCAGGCTTGGCCGGGGTGATCTGCTCTGCGGCCTCAACGACCTCGGTCGCTGCAACAGGTTGTGCGACTTCAACCGGTGCGCTGAGCAGTTCGGACAGGGCGTCCGGCTGGCTCTTGAACGCCTTGGCGAACACATCGCGATTCTTCGCCATATAGATCCCGGCTTCTTCCACTTGCTGCTCGGTCAGGGACGGAACGGCTTTTTGCAACACTTCAGCCAGCAGTTCGGCCAGTTCGAGCATTTTGTCATGACGGTCAGCTTCGGCTTTATCCATGAACAAGCGCTCCAGATCTCGGCTGCTGCGGTATACCACTTCGACGGCCATTCACCACCTCACATGCCTTCACATTGGTTGTCGATTTCGACTACTGTATCTATATACAGCTAAAGGATAAGCGAAACCCTGCCTTTTGGGTAGTGGCTTTTTAATGTAGACCGGATTCGAGATTTGTCAGGCGAGGCGCTGCACAGGTGCGACCAAACGCCACGGCGCGTAATCCAGAGCGGCTCGCCATCATGGGCTGGCCTTTTTTCTGCATGCAGGAAAACCGTCACGTCCAACCCGCATCATCCGGTCGAATCGACCTAAGGAAGCAGCATCGTGAAAATCAACTGGGCCGAAAAACTGCGGCAGAACGTGCATGAACTGGCCGAGTCCCTGGGCAATCTGTTTGTCGAAACCTTTCACTACATGGCGCTGTTCGCCATTGGTGCGGTGACCGCGTGGGCGGCGGTGATGGAATTTCTCGGGATGATCGAAGAAGGGCACATCAAGATCGATGACATCTTGCTGCTGTTCATCTACCTGGAACTGGGGGCGATGGTCGGGATTTACTTCAAGACCAACCACATGCCCGTGCGCTTCCTGATCTACGTGGCGATCACCGCGCTGACGCGGCTGCTGATTTCCAACGTTTCGCACCACAACCCGCCGGACCTGGGGATCATCTACCTGTGCGGCGGGATTCTGCTGTTGGCGTTTGCGATTCTGGTGGTGCGTTACGCTTCGTCGCAATTTCCTTCGGTGAAGATCGAGAACCCACACCGCAAGACAGGTGCGGGCTCCAGTGAACATCCGGAAGTAGAAAAGGGCGAGCTCTAAAGCCCCATGGCGGGTCGGGGACGGCCATTGGCTGATGGTGGCGGCAGGCTGCGCGTGCCGTCATCGGTCATGGATTCGAGGATGGCCACGGCGCTGTGGCCCTGCTCGATGGCAATGCCGAACTGAATGCTTTGCACCAGTCGTTTCAGGCGCTCGGGGTCATTGCGTTGTTCGGCGCTGATCATGCGCTTTGCGACTACGTGTCCACTGTTGGACAGGGTCAGCATGATGCTGCCATCCAGGCCCTGAATGCTCAGGTTGATCTGGTAATCCGCTGCAAAGGCATCGGTAATGAGCTGGAAAGGGTTGTCCATGATGCGTCACCGCCTGATTGAACGTGCAGTTGTTGACCAGCCGTGATCGGGTTGGTTCGCAATGCCAGACCACCGGCCATCTCGCCATCATTGTTCCCGCAGGGAAGTAGCAAGGCCCATGCCGGAAAATTGTTGGACAAAAAACCGGTAACAAAAAGGCGGGCACTGAGGCCCGCCTGGTTTTTGTCTGCCTTTTGCCTGCCCGTTTCAGGGCAATAACGGCTGGCGTGCAACCTAAACGGTCAACACTCCACCCAGTTCACCGCCAGGCCGCCCCGCGATGTCTCTTTGTACTTGTCGTGCATGTCGGCCCCGGTATCGCGCATGGTGCGGATCACCCGGTCCAGGGAAATGAAGTGTTTGCCGTCGCCGCGCAGGGCCATTTGCGTGGCGTTGATGGCCTTCACGGCAGCGATCGCGTTGCGCTCGATACACGGCACTTGCACCAGTCCGCCAACCGGGTCGCAGGTGAGGCCGAGGTTGTGTTCCAGACCGATTTCGGCGGCGTTTTCCAGTTGCTCCGGGGTGGCGCCAAGCACCTCTGCCAGGCCGGCGGCGGCCATGGCGCAGGCGGAGCCGACTTCACCCTGGCAGCCGACTTCGGCCCCGGAGATCGAGGCGTTTTTCTTGCACAGGATGCCGACCGCAGCGGCGCCCAGGAAAAATGCGACCACGTCATCGTCAGACGCATCGGCATTGAATTTCATGTAGTAGTTCAGCACCGCCGGAATGATCCCCGCCGCACCGTTGGTCGGTGCCGTGACCATACGCCCGCCGGCGGCGTTTTCTTCGTTCACGGCAAGGGCGTACAGGTTGACCCATTCCATTGCCGACAAGGTGGACGTAATGACGTTCGGCTTGCCGATTTCCTGCAGGCTGCGATGCAGTTTCGCCGCTCGACGCGGAACATTCAGACCGCCGGGCAAGATGCCTTCGTGGCGCAAGCCCTGCTCGACGCATTCGCGCATCACCGACCAGATATGCAGCAGGCCCTGGCGAATATCTGCGTCACTGCGCCATGCCCGTTCGTTGGCCATCATCAGTTCGCTCACCCGCAGCCCGTGCTGGTTGCAGAGCTTGAGCAGTTCGGCGGCGCTGGAGAAATCGTAAGGCAGCACCACATCCCCGGTCGGTGCGATCCCGGATTCGGCTTCGGCCGCTTCGATGATGAAACCGCCACCCACCGAGTAATAGGTTTGCTCGAACAGTTCGCCGGTTTCACCCAAGGCTGTCAGGGACATGGCATTGGGGTGGTAGGGCAGGCTCTCGTTTAGCAGCAGGAGATCGCGTTGCCAGTCGAAGGCAATTTCCACAGCGCCTGCCAGACACAATTTGCCGGTTTCGCGCAGGGTGTGAATGCGGCTGTCGATGGTGGTGGGATCGATGCGGTCGGGCCATTCGCCCATCAGGCCCATGACGCAGGCGCGGTCCGTTGCGTGGCCGACACCGGTCGCCGACAGAGAACCGTAAAGGCGAATTTCCACGCGTCGCACGTCAGCCAGAAGACCGTGATCGACCAGCGCTTGGGCAAAGGTTGCGGCAGCGCGCATCGGACCGACGGTATGGGAACTGGACGGGCCGATGCCGACTTTGAAGAGATCGAAAACACTGATAGCCATGCTAAAGCCTGCACATTCAATGGAAGGGAAATCGCTGCCATTTCTGTAGGACAAGCGCAATTTGGGCGATACTGCCTGTCACGATCCTGCGTGACCAACGAAAATTCCTAAGACATCCTTTAGCAGGACTAAACGATGAGTCGTCAATTACACGCCCAGACGTATGTCTGGCTGAACGTGTTTGCCTGTGCCGCACGGCACCTGTCGTTCACCCGATGCGCCGAAGAGCTGCACATCACACCGGGAGCGGTCAGCCAGCAGATCCGCCAGCTGGAAGAGCGCCTGGGCTTTCGCCTGTTTCACCGCCGCGCCCGCGGAGTTGAGCTGAGCGCAGAGGGCCAGCGCCTGGCCATTACCGTCAACGAGGCCTTTGGCAGCATCGACGCGGAATTGCGGCGACTGGACGCGGGCATGATCAGCGGGATTCTGCGGGTGCGTTCGATTCCGTCGTTCCTGAGCAAATGGCTGACGCCGCGCCTGCCGCGTTTGCAGCAGCGTTTTCCGGACATCCAGTTGCGCCTGGTGGCCGAGGACAGCAGCGTGCCGTTGCATGAAGGCGACTTCGACCTGGCGATCGACCTGAACGACGGCAGCTACCCGGGCCTGTTATCCACCGCCTTGCTGGATGAACAGATTTTTCCGGTGTGCGCGCCGAGCCTGTTGCGTGGTCGTCCTCCGCTGCACGGTCCGGCAGACCTGATGCACTTTCCCTTGCTGCACGACATCACCGCCTGGCGCGGCAGCTATGAGTACGCGGAATGGGAGTTTTACCTCAATGCCATCGGCTTCGAGGGGGCGGATGTGCGACGCGGGCATACGTTCAATCGCAATCACCTGACGATCGAAGCGGCCATCGCCGGGATGGGCGTGGCGATTGCGCGACGAACGTTGCTCAATGATGAGTTGGAGCGTGGTGCCTTGATCGTGCCGTTTGGCCTGGCGGTGCCCAATCACAAGCGTTACATGCTGCTTTACGCACCGGGGGCGTTGAGCCATCCGGGTGTGCGCGCGGTGCACGATTGGTTGGTGGAGGAGGCGGGTGCTTTTCGCAGCCTGCACCCGTTGGGGGAGCGGCAAATGTGAGGAATTTTGGCGGGTAAGCAGGGTGACCCAACTCCCGACAGTAACAGCGCTTTTGCTCGTTGTCCGGCTTTTTTTGCGTATGAATATTTATCTTTTTTCAGGGGTTGAATTGTTCAGCGTACAGACCGATTGTGTAAGTAAGAGGTCACGGTGATGACGCCCAAGGGCTTAGCTGACCGGCCTCTCGCGAGCTAGCTGAAATAAGGGATGAACTATGCAAATCCAAGTCAATAGCGATAACCATATTCAAGGCAGTAAACGACTGGAGGAGTGGGTACGTACGACCATTGAGAGCACGCTCGAACGCTACGAAGAGGACCTGACACGAGTCGAGGTTCACCTGCGGGACGAGAACGGCGATAAGCCCGGTCCCCACGACATGCGCTGCCAACTGGAGGCGCGGCCAAAAGGCCATCAACCGGTTTCCGTCACCCATAAGGCCTCCACCATGGAGCAGGCGATCGACGGAGCGGCCACCAAACTTGAACATGCGCTGGAGCATATGTTCGGCAAATTACGCGGCAAACGAGCCAATGGGGTGCCCATCGAGAGTGACGCCCATGCCGACCAGCTGCTGGAAGAAGAGTTTCTTGAGAACGAACAGGCAGCGCTTAACGGCTGACACCTGATTCACTTTTTTACCTTCCCATGAAAACGGGCCTGCATTGCAGGCCCGTTTTGTTTTCGGTGGCTTTTGGATTCCATGGCCATTGGCTGGCTCCGGGGGCAGCCAGGTTTGCGGTGCAGCCAACGGGCGAAATAGGGGCTACACCCGATCCTTTTGCATGTGAGAATATTTATCATTAGTATTGCGGCCTTGCCGGCCCCCTGACGCTGTCGTGGCCTCACCGGTTTTCAGATCGAAACATGAACGATGATCACTCTGCCCCCCGATTCCCACGATATCGAGTGCGATGAACAGCGCGGCGACCGTGCGCATTTTCTCCAGGTGTTTCTCTCCCAGCGTTCGCAAATGGAAGCACTGGTGAGTCGGCGTGTCGGTTGCCGGGCGACGGCGGCTGACCTGGTACAGGATTTGTTCCTGCGTTTCTGGCGGCGGCCGCTGGTGCAAGTCGAGGAACTCAGCACCTACCTGCTGCGCTGCGCCGGCAACATCGCCATCGACCATTTGCGCAGTGAAGGCACGCGAGTCCGGGCCAGCGAAGGCTTGATGGTCGAGCCGCCGGACAGTCATGGCAGCGGGCCACAAGCGGCGCTGGAGGCGGGCAACGATTTGCGTCACGTCGAAGCCGCGTTGCGCGCCTTGCCGGAGCGTACGCGGCAGATCTTTTTGCTCAATCGCATTCACGGCCGCAAGTACGCCGAGATCGCCAAGGCCATGGGCTTGTCCCAAAGTTCCGTGGAAAAACATATGATGCGCGCCCTCGAAGCCTGCAAGGCCAGCCTTCGGGAACCCGAATCGCGTACGCCAGGGAAAGCATCGTGAACCACCTCGAACGCGTCACCCCGACGCCCGCGCAGGAGCGGGCCGCGCTGGCCTGGCTGAGCCTGTTGCATGACCAGCCCAGCAGTGGTGACCAGGCGACGTTCAGCCAATGGTTGCAGGCCGACCCCGCTCATGCCGAGGCGTATGCCCAGGCGCAGGTCTTGTGGGAGTTGAGCGAAGGGCCGGCGCGCACGCTCGCCGATGAAGACGCTTTTGCCTTGCAGGGGTATCTCAACACCATGGACAAGTCGCGGCGCAGCACGGTCGGGCGCTGGTCCGGTGTGCTGGCGATGGCCGCGTGCCTGCTGTTGATGATCAGTGTCGGCACAGGCTGGCAGCCGATGCGCTGGATTGATGACCTGGGGGCGGATTACGTCTCGGCACCGGGGGAAATCCGCACCGTCACCCTGGCCGATCAGTCGCAGGTGACACTGGATGCCGACAGCGCCATCGCCGTGGATTTCAGTCGCGGTGAGCGGCATGTGCAACTGCGTCGCGGCGCCGGTTTTTTCAGCGTGACGCATACGGGGGAACCCTTTGTGGTGGACGCCGAGAAAGGCCAGGCGCGGGTCCTGGGTACGCAGTTCGAGGTCCGTTTGCAGCCCCACGGCGTGCAGGTCACGGTGCTGTCAGGACGGGTTGGCGTGACGGCGCAGCAGAACGCCGAACAGCAAATTCTCACCGCCGGCCAGCAAGTGGCCTATGGCGAAGGCTCGGCGGAAAAACTCCACGCGGTGGACAGCGAAGCGCAGTTGGCATGGCGCCAGGGCTGGCTCAATTACTACAAGGCGACGTTGGCCGATGTGGTGCAGGATTTGGCGCGCTATTACCCCGGTCGGATTGTGATACTGAACGATGGACTGGCGACGCGCCGGGTCAGTGGCAGCTTTCCGAGCAGGAACCCGCGGGCGGTGTTGAGTTCGTTGCAGGGGGTTTTGGGGTTTGAGCAGCATCAGGTTTTGGGGTATCTGATTATTTTGCGTTGAATCAGTCGGCCCCATCCCGAGCAAGCTCGCTCCCACAGGTTTTAAGTCGGTCACTATATTGGGGCAACACATAACCCTGTGGGAGCGAGCTTGCTCCGGGCGGCGATCCGACGATGGGGCCAGTTCAAACACCACATCACCCTGAACAAAAATATTTTCAAATTTTTGCTGAGGTAAACCCGATTGCCATCCGTGTAGTGACTGAAACTGCGAGTCATTCGCATCCGTTGCGGTTCTACACAGGTCATGAGTCATGAAGTCCAGGGCAATATCGGGTTCGGTCAAACAATGGTTGGGTGTGTCTGCGTTGAGCTTTTCGGCATTGGCCTTGTTGCCGCTGAGCGTGGCGCTGGCCGCTGAGGCGGGCAGCAGTCAGCCCCGTGGGCAGTTCAATTTCGCGCTGGCCGCCAAACCGTTGCCCCAGGCCCTGAGTGATTTCAGCCGGATGACCGGCATCAGCGTCGTCTACACCGACGAAGCGCCGTACGGCGTCAATGCGCCGGCCATCAACGGCCAGATGAGCGCCGAACAGGCCCTGCAACGTCTGCTCACCGGTTCGGGTTTGACCTTCCGTCGCACCGACGGCCACACCTTCGCACTGGAACCGCGGCCAACCGACGGCGCATTGAATCTCGGCGCGACCACCATCACCTCGTCGATGGATGAATCCATGAGCTACCAGCCGCCACCGACCTCTTCGGTGATGCGCTCTTCGGCCCCGATTCAGGAAATCCCGCAGACCATCAACGTCGTCCCGGCCCAGGTCATTCGCGACCAGGCGCCGCGCAATCTCGATGACGCCCTGGCCAATGTCAGCGGCATCACCCAGGCCAACACCTTGGGCAGCACCCAGGACTCAGTGATGGTCCGTGGCTTTGGCGACAACCGTAACGGCTCGATCATGCGCGACGGCATGCCGATCGTGCAGGGCCGTGGCCTCAACGCCAGTGTCGACCGGGTCGAAGTGCTCAAGGGCCCGGCCTCGTTGCTCTATGGCATCCAGGATCCGGGGGGCGTGGTCAATATGGTCAGCAAGAAGCCCGAACTTGAGCAGTACAACGCACTGACCGCGCGCGGTTCGAGCTATGGCGACGGCAAGAACGGCAGCGGCGGCGGTCTCGACAGCACCGGTGCCCTCGGCGGTTCCAGGTTGGCCTACCGCATGGTGCTGGACTACGAAGACGAAGATTACTGGCGCAACTTCGGTGTGCATCGCGAGAGCCTGATCGCGCCGTCGCTGGCCTGGTACGGCGAAAGCACCAGCCTGTTGTTCTCCTATGAGCACCGCGAATTCCTCACGCCGTTCGACCGTGGCACGCTGATTGATCCACGGACCAACCATCCGCTGGACATCTCGCGCAACGAGCGCCTCGACGAGCCGTTCAACAACATGGAAGGGCGCTCGGACCTCTATCACTTCGAGGCCGATCACGAACTCAACGACAACTGGAAAGCTCATTTCGGCTACAGCTGGAACCGCGAAACCTACGATGCCAGCCAGGTGCGCGTGACCGCCATCGACACCAAAAAGGGCATCCTGACCCGCAGCATGGACGGCACCCGGAATGCGATCAGCACCGACCGTTTCACCACCGCTAGCCTCGAAGGCAATGTGAACGTACTCGGCATGCAGCATGACCTGCTGTTCGGCATCGACGACGAATACCGCAAGATCTTCCGCGAAGACCTGATCCGCCAGAAAAGCCGCACCCAGTTCAGCTACGTGAACCCGATCTATGGTCAGGAAGTGCCGGGCACCACCGTCAGTGCGCCCGACAGTGCGCAGACCGATGAACTGCGTAGCGATTCGGTCTTCCTGCAAGACTCCATCCACCTCACCGATCAGTGGACTCTGGTGGCCGGCGCGCGTTTCCAGGCGTACGACCAGTACGCCGGCAAAGGCGTGCCGTTCCACGCCAACACCGACAGCAACGGGCAGAAATGGGTGCCGCGCGCAGGCCTTGTGTACAAGTACACCGATGCATTGTCGTTCTATGGCAGCTACACCGAGTCGTTCAAGCCAAACTCCACCATCGCGCCCTTGAGTGGCAGCAGTACTGTGCTTGACGGCGGCATCGCACCGGAAGAAGCCAAGTCCTGGGAGCTGGGTGCCAAGCTTGATCTGCCGGGCCGCGTCACCGGCAACATTGCACTGTTCGACATCAAGAAACGCAATGTGCTGGTGGCCAACGCCGAAGGCCCGACCACGATTTACAGTGCCGCCGGCGAAGTGCGCTCCCGTGGCCTGGAAGTGGACTTGAGCGGTCAACTCAGCGATCGCTGGAGCATGATCGGCAGCTACGCCTACACCGATGCCGAGGTCACCGAAGACCCTGTTTACCAAGGCAATCAACTGCAAAACGTGGCGAAGAACAGCGGCTCGTTGTCGGCCGTCTATGACTTCGGCAGCGTCATTGGCGGTGATCAACTGCGAGTCGGCGCCGGGGCGCGTTATGTGGGTGAGCGCGCGGGCAACGCGGTGAACGATTTCGACCTGCCGAGCTACACCGTGGCCGATGCGTTCGCCACCTACGACACCAGGGTCGAAGGGCAGACGGTCAAGTTTCAGCTCAACGTGAAGAACCTGTTCGACCGCACTTACTACACCTCGGCGGCGAGTCGGTTCTTTGTT
Source organism: Pseudomonas sp. GL-RE-26 (assembly GCF_019956275.1). Lineage (NCBI taxonomy): Bacteria > Pseudomonadati > Pseudomonadota > Gammaproteobacteria > Pseudomonadales > Pseudomonadaceae > Pseudomonas > Pseudomonas sp. GL-RE-26. The sequence continues at coordinate 85,090 of NZ_JAHBDI010000084.1, read as the reverse complement.
TCCATGGGGGATTCGCGGCAGATTTCGCTGTCCAGCACGCTGGAGTTCTGACGACCGACCGCGTCATCGTTCATCGCGAGCCTGCTCGCGAAGGCGGCAATTGTGGCGCCGAAGATCCCGGGCCTAACGCAAAAACGCCTGCCGATACTCACCGGGCGTCCCGCCGAGTGACTGGCGAAACCGGTTGGTGAAATGGCTGGCACTGGAAAAACCGCAAGCCAGCGCAATCTCCCCCAGTGGCTGCGAGGTCGTGCGCAGCAACTCCCGCGCCCGCTCAAGGCGCCGAGCCAGCACGTACTGGTGGGGTGGCAAGCCGAAGCTTTCGCGGAACATCCGCGCGAAGTGGTATTCCGACAACGCGCACAACGCCGCCAACTGACCGAGGCTGATGGCCTCGTCCAGATGGCTGTCGATGAACTCCACCAGATGCCGGCGCTGATGCGCGGCCAGCCCGCCTTTAAGGCGCAAACCCTGACGCACGTTGACCTGGCTGAGCAGGGCATGGCTGAGCAATTCGTGAGCCAGGCTGCTGGTGAGCAGGCGCTCGCCCGGCTCGTCCCAGTTCAAGGTGATCAACTGCCGAAAGCGCAGCGCCTGCTGCGGATCATCGAGAAAGGTCTGCTCGCGCAGCTGCATTTCCCGTGGTTCGCGATCGAGCAGGGTGACGCAGCCGAGGGCAAACTGTTCGGGGCTGAAATACAGGTGTGCCAGGCGAATATCGCCGTTGATCACCCAGCCTGACTGGTGATCGGCCGGGAGGATGCACAGTTTGTCCGGGCCGCCCTTGTTGGTGGGCTGGTCGCGGCGAAAGGTGCCGGTGCCGCCGGCGAGGTAACAGGACAAGGTGTGATGACTCGGCGCTTCGTATTCCTGGGCGTCGTGGTGATTGCTCCACAAGGCTGCAGACAAGCCGTCACCGAGCTCGGCACTGTGCTCGAGGCGAGCATTCGGCGAGCGGTTGAGGGCTTGAAAGACTTGCAGGTTGTCCAGTGCGGCCATATGGGTTCTCTCCAACGCCTTGCATCCTACTCCGTAGACGTGCGCCTGCCAGCCTGTCGCCAGACAAAAGCGCAAGTTTATGCAAGTGCGCCCAGGCGTTGCGCCGGACACTGGGCTCCTATCGAGGAGCCTTAGTCATGAACCTTTCTTTGTACCTGCTGACCGTGCTGATCTGGGGTACCACCTGGATTGCCTTGAAATGGCAACTGGGCGTGGTGGCCATTCCCGTGTCGATCGTCTATCGCTTCGGCCTCGCCGCGCTGGTGCTGTTCGTGATCCTGCTGCTCAGCCGACGCCTGCAAGTGATGAACCGTCGCGGGCACCTGATCTGCCTGGCTCAAGGTTTGTGTCTGTTCTGCGTCAACTTCATGTGCTTCCTCACGGCGAGCCAGTGGATCCCCAGCGGTCTGGTGGCGGTGGTGTTTTCCACCGCCACCTTGTGGAATGCCCTCAATGCGCGGGTGTTTTTCGGTCAGAAAATCGCCCGCAATGTGCTGATGGGCGGTGCGTTGGGCCTGCTGGGGCTGGGACTGCTGTTCTGGCCGGAGCTGGCCGGGCATACCGCGAGTCCGGAAACCTTGCTCGGTCTCGGCCTGGCCCTGTGCGGCACCTTGTGTTTCTCGGCGGGCAACATGCTTTCGAGCCTGCAGCAGAAGGCCGGTCTCAAGCCACTGACCACCAATGCCTGGGGCATGGCTTACGGGGCGGCGATGCTCTCGGTGTGGTGCCTGGTCAAAGGCATTCCCTTCGACATGGAGATGAGCGCGCGTTACATCGGGTCACTGTTGTACCTGGTGATTCCGGGATCGGTGATCGGTTTCACCGCATACCTGACCCTGGTCGGACGCATGGGGCCTGAACGGGCTGCGTACTGCACGGTGCTGTTTCCGGTGGTGGCGCTCAACGTGTCAGCGTTCGCCGAGGGTTACCAATGGACGGTGCCGGCGTTGTTGGGGCTGGTGTTGGTGATGTTGGGTAACGTACTGGTGTTTCGCAAGCCAAAACCACGCTTGGTACAGGGAAGTAGCAAGCTCGCTTGAAACGATGCTCATTGAGCACTGAAGTCCTCAGTGCTCGACTTTTATCACAATATAAATCAGCAGCGGAAGTATGAAGTCGACAATGTGTCGGGTCCAGTCTTTGTAACTCCAGGCTTGTGATTGGTCCATGTTGAACCATTCCACTCCGATAACTTGAAAGCCGACATAGTAAAGCGAGAGTGCAATGAATAATCCAATGATCGCGGGCTTTTTGGCTTCGTGAAATTCTTCAGCGCTGCTATTCATGTTTTTATAAAGATAACAGGTTCCGATCATGAAGAAGAGCGTATAGATAAGTTCAAGTGTAATGATGAACCAGTAGATTCGGTGATGGAATATGTGCGAGGTAATGGCCCTGTAGCTGTACCTCCCGTCGTCATCAGTGGTCTCCATGCTCAGGATGTGACTGATGTTTTCGTAGTTGGTTGTATAGTCTGTAAAGTTGCTGTACATCACCAGCAATCCAAAAAAGCTAATGAATAACATTAGTGTGGCTTTACTGAAGCGTATGACTTTATTTGTCGTGAGTGGGTTCAAGGTGATGGTCTCCTTTGTTGTTCCCGTTGTTGCTGGAAAAGTAAGGAGAGTCTAGCGCGTGGTTTTATTGAATGTTTATTGACTGAATTGCAGGGTGTGTATCCAGACAGCTTTTTACAGGTTGAGAGTGATATTGTTTTTGTTCTTTGTATTAAAGGGCAGGCGCTTATAACGCCTGCCCTTTTTTTAACCCTTCCAGACTTGCGGGTTGACCAGGTCCTGCGGTCGTTCCCCCAACAGCGCACTGCGCAAGTTGGCCAGGGCACGGTTGGCCATGGCATCGCGGGTCTCATGGGTGGCCGAGCCGATGTGCGGCAAGGTCACGGCGTTTTTCAGCTGGAACAGTGGCGACTCGACCAGCGGTTCTTTTTCGTATACGTCCAGCCCGGCACCACGAATGCGGTTGTTTTGCAGCGCCTCGATCAGCGCCGGTTCATCCACCACCGGACCACGGGAAATGTTTACCAGAATGGCACTCGGCTTCATCAGCGCCAGTTCGCGATGGCTGATCAGGTGTTTGGTCTTCTCGCTGAGCGGCACCACCAGGCACACGAAATCGGCCTCGGCCAGCAATTGATCGAGGCTGCGGTACTGTGCGCCGAGTTCCTGTTCCAGCTCGGTCTTGCGGCTGTTGCCGCTGTAGATGACCGGCATGTTGAACCCCAGGCGACCGCGTCGGGCGATGGCCGCACCGATATTGCCCATGCCGACAATGCCCAGGGTCTTGCCATGCACATCGCAACCGAACAGCTGCGCACCGACAGTGGCCTGCCATTGCCCGGCCTTGGTCCAGTCGTCAAGTTCGGCGACGCGACGGGCGCTGCTCATCAACAGGGCAAACGCCAGGTCGGCGGTGCTTTCGGTGAGCACATCCGGCGTGTTGGTCAGCATGATCCCGCGTTCGTTGAAGTAGGCCAGGTCATAGTTGTCGTAGCCCACCGAGACACTGGACACCACTTCCAGGCTGGCGGCGTTCTCCAGTTGCGCACGACCGAGTTTGCGGCCTACACCAATCAAGCCATGGGCATGGGGCAGGGCTTCGTTGAACTGGGCGTTGATGTCGCCGTTTTTCGGATTCGGCACGATGACGTCGAAGTCTTGTTGCAGGCGTTCAACCATTTGTGGAGTGACGCGGCTGAATGCCAGGACAGTCTTTTTCATAGGGGGGGCTCGTCGGGCGGTGAAGAATGATGAGCACGCTAACATTCTTCACGGGATTTGTGCGAGTCGCTCAGCGGTCGTTGCAAGCTTGCAGCTTGTGCTGCTCCATCCAGTTATACTGCGGCACTTCTTATACTGTGGCATGCGGCCCACTCACCGGGCCCGACATTTCATGCACCACCCGGAGCTTTCATGACATCCCCGAAACAACCGCCGGTAGCCGACGCCTTGAGCGACGCACAGGCAGAGCTGCCAGACAGCGTCGACTCCAGCGCCGACAGCGAATCCAAAGCCGAGATCCCGACCTTCAAATTCCCGTTCAAGCCGGGTGAGCTGGCGGCCGCCAAGGGTTCCAACCAGCCGTGGTACAAGAACGGCGCCAAGAACGGCCACACCAAGACACCGGGCATGGCACCGCCGGGGACTCGTCGGTCGATGGGCAAGCGCTAGGCCTTCATGCTGCGGTGCTTGACCTGGCCCCATCGCGAGCGAGCTTGCTCGCGATGGGGCCATTACAAGTGACGAATCCTTCGGATCAAACCGCCCGCAACGAAATAAACGAGTAATTCGCCGACGTATCCGCCGCCAATTGCGCACCTGCGGCCAACACTTGCTCGGCAATGCCATCGCCGGACACATGAAACAGCCATTCGCTGCCCCACTCTGGCAACGTTTGCCCGGCCAGGTCGTCAATGAGCGCGGCGAACTCCGCCATATCCGGAAGATAGGCGGTAAACCCGTCGCCCTTCAGCGCCGTCGTACGAATCCCCAGCAACGCACAAATCGCATCCTTCATCAGAATGTCATCACGATCCGCCTGACGGGAGCGCTGGATCAACTCCGACAATTCCCGGTCGACCAACTCACCACCGACAATCAGGTCCGGTCCTTTTTCCCACGACTCAGGCGGACATTCCTTCACGGCGGTGTTCAGAGGTATGTGCGGATTGATTTCCATCGGATAGATACGGCACACCAGCGGCCGGCGTTCGTAGATGCGGCAGAGGTTGTCTTCGTCAAGATTCCGGCAGGGGCCGACATTGTAGGCGGCGAAGGTGATGGCCACGTACACCTCGGATTCACCGCTGCGCACCGCCGCCGAACGGCGTTCGGCGTGTTCGCGTTGGTGCATCGGCAGACCCAGGCCATTGCCCAGATACGCTTCCACCAGCACGATCACCTGACCGCCATCGGCTGCCCACATCCGGGCTTCGCCCAGGGTCAGGGGCACATGGTGGTCGTTGCAGCATTTGCCGCAGCCTACACAGGAAAAGGTTGTATTCATCGAGCGTTCATTCGCATCACAGGGCATGAAACGGCGACAGAATGCCGCCGCAAAGGTCGCGATCGAAGCAAGTTATGCGCCACTCAGTTTGCCTTGCCGGCCGGGCGGATGGAGTCCCATTCGGTGACGTACGCGGTTTTGCTCTTTTTGTTGTACAGGCACAACTCGGTGCCTTGTGCGCCTTTCATGTGCTTTTGCGGGTACTGACCCTGGAGCAGGAGCGCGGTATAGCCGACCCGGTCATCGAACTGCGCGGCGGTGCCGACCGGTTTGCTGTCCTTCAGGCCACTGGCTTTGGTGCAGTTGGTGAGTACGGCTTTATCGTAGGTGGCCCAGGCGCCGGGGCTGGAGGCGTGGGCCTGGGTGGCGAGGGCAGTGAGGCAGAGAATAGTCAGGGTTGCTGCTTTCATGGTTCAGGCATCCTTGGTGCTGTGACCGAAAGGTGAGTATGCCTGAAGGTTTTGAGGTGGTTGTGCCGGCCCCATCGCGAGCAAGCTCGCTCCCACATTTGGAATGCAATCCCCTGTGGGAGCGAGCTTGCTCGCAATGGCGGTTTGTCAGAGCGGAACCGGTTCCCGGCGGACGGCGCGCATCCCGACGCTTTCATACAAGCGCCGCGCCCGAAGGTTGTCTTCACGTACCTTCAGGTCCACGAAACCTTCACGTCGCTGCTGGAACACCTTGAACGCCTGTAACAGCAGCGCACGGCCCAACCCCCGGCCCTGAAACCGCGGATGCACCACCAGGTTCTTGATATAGGCACTGGTCCAGCACTGGCAAACGCCCACCACTTCCCCGGCATCCAGGGCAATGAAGCACAGGGCCGGGTCATATTCCGGGTCGGTTTCGAACTGCCGTTGCCACATCTCCAGCGCAGCTACGCGACCACCGCCGTCGAGATAACCGAACTCCATCAACCGGTGCACGGCGGCGCCCAGTTCGGGACGGTATTCGCTCAGTTGCAGGCCGGCTGGCCACTCGGGGGAGGGCACGACAACAGAGAGGTCGCGCCGCATCAGCCAGCAGAATTCTTCGGTCAACATTCAATAACCCTGTTCGGCGACAGCCTTGGCCGCGGTGATCAGGCACTGGGTCAATTCCGGCGAAGAGAATTTGGTCAGCACCGCGTTCGCCCCCGCCAGTCGTGCTTTCTCGGCGTTCATCGCACTGTCCAGCGAGGTGTGCAGCAGTACATAAAGATGCGCGAAATCCGGGGTTTCCCGCAGGGTGCGGGTGAAGGCGTAGCCGTCCATCTCCGACATTTCGATGTCCGAGACGATCAGGTTGATCTGCTGCGCGGTGCCTTGCAGGTCCAGCAGGCAGTCGATGGCTTCCTTGGCGCTGCGGGCGGTATGGCATTGCAGGCCAAGGTTACGCAGGGTGTGCACCGATTGCTGCAAGGCGACCTGGCTGTCGTCGACCACCAGGATGCGCGCGTTGCCGAGCAGCTCGGCGTCTTCCATGCTCAGTTCGGTCGGCGCCATTTCGATTTGTGCCGGGGCGATGCCGTGGATGACTTTTTCGATGTCCAGCACTTGCACCAGGGTGCCATCGACCGACGTCACGCCGGTGATATAGGCACGCAAACCACCAGAGCCGAAGGGCGGTGGGTGGATGTCGGTGGTCAGGCAATGGACGATCTTGCTCACGGCCTGCACGTGCAGGCCCTGCTTGGAACGGCTGACGTCGGTGACGATCAGGCAGCCGCCGTTCGGGTCTTCCAGCGGACGCTCGCCAATGGCACGGCTGAGGTCGATCACCGACAGCGAGGCACCGCGCAGGGTGGCGATACCTTTTACGTGAGGGTGCGACTCCGGCAGCCTGGTCAGCGGCGGGCAGGGAATGATTTCACTGACCTTGAGCAGGTTGATCGCCATCAGCTTGCCGCTGCGCAAGGTAAACAGCAGAAGCGAAAGTGAGTCTGCGCGGGCTTTGGTGGAGGACATAGGAACCTTCTCTGGAAAAAGGTGACGGGCAATCCCGGGATCGCCAATGACTTCGATGCCGGGTTATCGACTTGTCGGGGGCAGGCTTTAGGGTGAATTCCCATCTTGGACCAAACGGTGGACCTTTGTGGCGAGGGAGCTTGCTTGTGGCGAGGGGGCAAGCCCCCTCGCCACAAAGACTCCACTCACCCTATAGCGACGCTATTTCATCCCCAACCGCTTGGCCATCCGCCCCAGGTTCGCCCGATCCAAGCCTAGCTCACGGGCCGCGCTTGCCCAGTTGTTGTTGTGCCGCTCCAGGCAGGCACCGATCAATTGGCGCTGATAATGCTCGGTGGCCTCGCGTAAATCGCCGGTCACCGCTTGCGTGATGGTGGCGACGGGTTGCTCGGCGGCGGCTTCAACGCTGGCGTTGGGCAAGTCGAAATCGGCTGCGCTCAAGCTGAGAATCTTCGGCCGTTCCTTGCAATTGCCCAAGGCCTTCAAGGCGCTACGGCCGATCAAGTGTTCAAGCTCGCGCACATTGCCGGGCCAGTCGTAGGCCAATAGCGCGGCCTGGGCGTCGCTGTTCAGGCGCAGGCTGTTGAGGCCCATGCGTGAGCGGTTCTGCTCCAGGAAGTAACCGCTGAGCAGCAGCACATCACGCCCGCGATCGCGCAGGGCCGGTACCAGCAGCGGATAAACGCTGAGGCGATGGTAGAAGTCGGCGCGGTAACGGCCGCTGCGCACTTCTTCGGCGAGGTCACGGTTGGTCGCCGCGATCAGGCGCACGTCGACCTGATGCTCCTGGTCCGAACCCAGTCGCTGCAGTTGACCGCTCTGCAACACCCGCAGCAACTTGGCCTGCACGGTCAGCGACAACTCACCGACTTCATCGAGGAACAGCGTGCCGCCGTTGGCCAGTTCGAATTTGCCGCGGCGGTCGTTCATCGCCCCGGTAAAGGCGCCGCGGACATGGCCGAACAACTCGCTTTCCACCAATGTGTCGGGCAGCGCGGCGCAGTTGAGGCTGATGATCGGTTTGTCGGCGCGGGGCGAGGCGGCATGGATGGCCTGGGCCACCAACTCCTTGCCGACCCCGGTTTCGCCAGTGATCAACACGGTCAGGTCGCTGCCGCCCACCAGGCTGATTTCTTCGACCAGACGCTTGTGGGCCTTGCTCTGGCCGATCATCTCGCGATTCTGCTGGCCGCTGGCCTGGCGGTAGACCTCGGCGCGTTGATGTTCATCTTCGACCCTGTTGTTCAGCCGCTCGATGCGCTCGGCGGCGTTGACCGTGGCCGCCGCGAGGCTGGCGAAGGCTTGCAGGGCATCCAGTTCGATCGGTTCGAAGCGCTCTGGGTCTAGGGCGTCGAGGGTCAGCAGACCCCAGGGGCGCTCGTCGATGAACAACGGGCAACCCATGCAGTCGTGGACTTCCAGATGATCATCGAGGCCATCGACCAGACCGTCATAGGGGTCCGGCAAGTCGCTGTCGGCAGCGAAACGGGTCGGGCCGGGGCCGCTGAGCAGCGCTTCGAAACGCGGGTGCTCGCTGACCTTGAAGCGCCGACCGAGGGTGTCGGTACTCAAGCCGTCGACGGCCAGCGGCACCAGCCATTCACCATCAAGGCGCAGCAGGGCGGCGGCGTCGCACGGGAGCAGGGCGCGCATGGCTTCCAGCAGGCGGCGATAACGTTCGCCCTCGGGCAATTCGCGGGACAGGTCGGAGACCAGGGGCAGCAGGGCAGTGAGCAGGGATTTTGCAGTCATAGTGACTCCGTGTAGTCGGTATGACTATAAGGCAGGTCGTGTCGAAATGACTATTGAGTTATTAACTTATTGATTTATAACGATTAAATAGTTGGCACGAAAGCTGATAAGCATAGGGTAATCCGTTAGCAATCCAAGAAGACCAGGAGTCACCTTATGCTGAGCGCTCAAGACCGTGCCATCGTCAAATCCACCGTGCCGCTGCTCGAAAGCGGTGGTGAGGCGCTGATCACGCACTTCTACCGCATGATGCTCTCCGAATACCCGGAAGTCCGCCCGCTGTTCAACCAGGCCCACCAGGCTAGTGGTGATCAGCCGCGTGCGTTGGCCAACGGCGTATTGATGTATGCGCGCCATATCGACCAGCTCGACCAGTTGGGCGACCTGGTGGCCAAAATCATCAACAAGCATGTGGCCCTGCAGATTCTGCCGGAGCACTACCCGATTGTCGGCACCTGCCTGCTGCGGGCCATCGCCGAAGTATTGGGCGAAGAGATCGCCACCCCGGAAGTGATCGCAGCCTGGGGCGCGGCCTACGGCCAACTGGCGGACATCCTGATCGGTGCCGAAACCAGCATCTACGACCAGAAGGAACAGGCACCGGGCGGCTGGCGCGGGGCGCGGGAATTCATCGTGACCGGCAAGGTCGAGGAGAGCGCCGAGATCACTTCGTTCTACTTCGAGCCCGCGGACAAAGGCCCGATCCTGGTGGCAGAACCCGGCCAGTACATCGGCATGAAACTGATCCTCGACGGTGAAGAGATCCGTCGTAACTACTCGCTGTCGGCGCTGGCAAACAAAGGCCAGTACCGTATCAGCGTCAAACGTGAGGACGGTGGCCGCGCTTCCAACTTCCTGCACGACCAGTTGCAGGTCGGCGCCAGCATCCAGTTGTTCCCGCCATCGGGCGAGTTCGTCCTGACCGCCAGCGACAAGCCACTGGTGCTGATCAGCGGTGGCGTCGGCATCACCCCGACCCTGGCGATGCTCGAAGCGGCGCTGGAGACCCAGCGGCCGGTGCATTTCATCCACTGCGCGCGCAACGGCAGCGTCCATGCCTTCCGCGACTGGATTGATGGCCTGGCCGAGCGTCACCCGCAACTCAAGCGTTTCTATTGCTACTCCGAGGACGACGGCGTGAGCCCGGCGGCGCACAAGGTCGGTTTGTTGAGCCAGCAGCAGTTGCATGCATGGCTGCCGGAGCAGCGTGACCTGGATGTTTACTTCCTGGGGCCGAAAGGTTTCATGGCCGCGATCAAGCGCCACCTCAAGGCACTGGGTGTGCCGGAGAAGCAAAGCCGTTATGAGTTCTTCGGGCCTGCTGCGGCGCTGGAGTAAGGGGGGCGCGGTGAGCCAGCCTCACCGCGTCGCTTTCATCGCGGGCAAGTCGCGCTCCCACAGGGATTTGTGTCGATCCAGATTGATGTGAACGACACAAAACCTGTGGGAGCGTGGCTTGCCCGCGATTGTTTCACCTCGGTTCTGAACTGAAAAAAGCCAGAAAGTTAATCCCTCCTTAACCGCCTTATCGTCTATTCCCCCCGAATCCCCCTCACATGCTCCAGACTCTCAAAGGTCCGGGCCAGCGTGTAGACTGGCGGGCAATCGAAATCTTGAAGGGAAACGCGATGAGCGATGAATCCATGCGGTTGGGGCGTGAACGGCGCTACCTGGTGTTGTTGGGCATCATTTGCCTGGCGCTGATCGGCGGTGCGCTGTACATGCAAATTGTTCTGGGCGAGGCCCCTTGCCCGCTGTGCATCCTGCAACGTTACGCGTTGCTGCTGATCGCGATCTTCGCCTTCATCGGCGCCGCCATGCGCACCCGCCGCAGCATCACAGTGTTTGAAACCCTGGTGGTGATCTGTGCAGTGGCAGGTGCAGGCGTTGCCGGGCATCACGTCTTTACGCAGTTCTATCCGGCGGTCAGCTGCGGCATCGATGTGCTGCAACCGATTGTCGATGACTTGCCGCTGGCGAAGATCTTCCCGCTGGGTTTCCAGGTCGATGGTTTCTGCTCCACGCCCTACCCGCCGATCCTCGGTCTGTCGCTGGCGCAGTGGGCGCTGGTCGCCTTCGTGCTGATCGTGGTGCTGGTGCCGTTGCTGACCTCGCGTAACCGCAAAGCGCTGCGCTGAGGTCATCTGCCGCTACGCATTGTCGGACAAAAAAGCCCCGTTCCTCGAAGAGAGGACCGGGGCTTTTTTTGGCTTGCAGAGCACATTTCAGAGGCTGGGTAAAAAGACTGTGACGGGCGGCAATCAAGGGTGCGACACATGTGCGACATGTTGTCACAGAGCGAGTGTCGCAGGGCGTTCGAGGAAGCCGGATTGGTGCATGGAAACGTAACGAAATTGGGCTGTTTTGCAGGCTTGCGGTTTTTTCCGTTGCGAGCACGAACAGGCAGTTTTAACAGGCTCTGGCGAATGGCCAGAGCCCCCGTCATATCGGGCCTTGGGCAAGGTCAGGGGCAGAGAGGAGGGACAGGATACTGTCTGAACCGTGGGTGGAAGACCTACTTATTTTGGTGTTTTTGTTGAGAATGAATTTCGATAAGATGCGCCACTTTTGCGAAAACGGTTAATGATTGTTGCCGGTTCGGATAAAAATTATTTCGGGATGAGACATGGTTTATAAAACATTACATATCTACAATCGCCCGCACTGAATTCCCGGCACTGCTCAAATCTTAACCAGGGGTGAGCAGAAACAGGGTGTCGAGAGGTCTGGTGGCTTCATGCGATTCCCAGGTGTCGGAGCCTCCAACTACCCGCACCAAATGGAATTGGTCTGTAACAAGGCCTTTGACCACGTATTCGAATAAGAACTCACCGCAGGCCCGGGATTTGTCGTACAGCGTCTGACGCGCGACGGGCATGCCCTTATTCAATCCAAGAAAAATGCCAACCCTTGGCAGGGTGAAGTGTTGGCGATCAAAACCCAACTGCATTGCGCAAGCTGCTTTAGAGGTCGTGAGATGAGTAAAAACAGGTACCCCAGACTACTAGGCTTATTGCCGCTGATCGGCACGTTGTTGCTGTCAGGCTGCAACATGACCTTGCTCAATCCCAAGGGCCAGGTTGGTCTGGACGAGCGAAACCTGATCATCACCGCAACGCTGCTGATGCTGTTGGTCGTGGTTCCGGTCATCGTGATGACCTTCCTGTTCGCCTGGAAATACCGCGCGTCCAACACCAACGCCACCTACACCCCGAAATGGAACCACTCCACCAAGATCGAGATCGCGGTGTGGGCTGTTCCGGTGCTGATCATCATTGCCCTGGGTTACGTCACCTACAAGTCGACCCACGCCCTTGACCCGTACAAGCCGCTGGAATCCGACGTCAAGCCTGTGACCATCGAAGTGGTCGCGCTGGACTGGAAGTGGCTGTTCATCTACCCGGAACAAGGCATCGCCACGGTCAACAAGATCGTGTTCCCGGCGCACACCCCGATCAACTTCAAGATCACTTCCGACGCCGTGATGAACTCGTTCTTCATCCCTGCGCTGGGTGGCCAGATCTACGCGATGGCGGGCATGCAGACCAAGCTGCACCTGATCGCCAACGAGAACGCTGAAATGGACGGTATCTCCGCCAACTACAGCGGCGCGGGTTTCACCGGTATGAAATTCAAAGCGATCGCAACTTCCCAGGAAGATTTCGACGCCTGGGTAAGTGAAGTCAAAAAGGCACCTAAACAGCTTGAACAAGCTGAATACGCAGCCCTTTCCAAGCAGAGCCAGAACAACCCAGTCGAGCTCTACTCCTCGGTGACGCCGAACCTGTTCCAGACCATCGTCGACAAGTACGAAGGCATGAAACCTGGTCCGAAAGTGAAGCACGAGAAAGAAGAGAAAGAAGTGGCCCAGATGGAAGGGATGGACTCGAGTTCGCATTCAGCTGCCGGGGCAGAGGAGTAAACGATGTTTGGTAAATTAAGTTGGGAAGCGATCCCGTTCCACGAACCGATCGTGATGATAACCATCTCCATGATCGCGCTCGGTGGTCTGTCGCTGTTCGCTGCAATCACCTATTTCAAGAAGTGGACCTACCTGTGGACCGAGTGGCTGACGTCGGTCGACCACAAGAAAATCGGCGTGATGTACATCATCGTCGCCATGGTCATGCTGCTGCGCGGTTTTGCCGACGCCATCATGATGCGTACCCAGCTGGCCATGGCCACCGAGGGTTCGCCTGGCTACCTGCCACCTGAACACTATGACCAGATCTTCACCGCCCACGGTGTGATCATGATCATCTTCATGGCGATGCCATTCTTCACCGGCCTGATGAACCTTGCAGTGCCGCTGCAGATCGGCGCGCGTGACGTTGCCTACCCGTTCCTGAACTCCCTGAGCTTCTGGCTGCTGGTTTCCGGCGTGGTGCTGATCAACCTGTCCCTGGGCGTCGGCGAATTCGCCAAGACCGGCTGGGTTGCCTATCCGCCGCTGTCGGGCCTGCAATACAGCCCTGGCGTGGGGATGGACTACTACATCTGGGCGCTACAGCTATCGGGTCTGGGGACAACGCTGACGGGGGTCAACTTCCTGGCCACCGTGCTGAAAATGCGTACCCCTGGCATGAAACTGATGGACATGCCGATCTTCACCTGGACTTGCACCTGGGCCAACGTCCTGATCGTGGCTTCGTTCCCGATCCTGACCGCTACCCTGGCACTGCTGACGCTTGACCGTTACATGGATTTCCACATTTTCACCAATGAACTTGGTGGCAATCCGATGATGTACGTGAACCTGTTCTGGGCATGGGGTCACCCTGAGGTGTACATCCTGATCCTGCCAGCGTTCGGTATCTTCTCCGAAGTCATCTCGACCTTCACTGGCAAGAAACTGTTCGGCCACCACTCGATGGTCTACGCATCGGGCGCGATCTCGATCCTGGGCTTCATGGTTTGGCTGCACCACTTCTTCACCATGGGTTCGGGTGCCAGCGTCAACGCCTTCTTCGGTCTGGCGACGATGCTGATTTCCATCCCGACGGGTGTGAAGCTGTTCAACTGGCTGTTCACCATCTACCAGGGCCGTCTGCGCTTCACCAGCCAGGTGATGTGGACCCTGGGCTTCATGGTGACCTTCGCCATCGGCGGCATGACCGGCGTACTGTTGGCCATTCCGGGTGCCGACTTCGTTCTGCACAACAGCCTGTTCGTGATCGCGCACTTCCATAACGTGATCATCGGCGGTGCGGTATTCGGTTACATCGCCGGTTTCGGTTTCTACTTCCCTAAAGCGTTCGGCTTCAAGCTGCACGAAGGCTGGGGCAAGGCAGCATTCTGGTTCTGGATCAGCGGCTTCTTCGTCGCGTTCATGCCGCTCTACGCTCTGGGCTTCATGGGCATGACCCGTCGCCTGAACGCCACCACCAACCCTGAGTGGGTGCCGTACCTGTACGTCGCCATGTTCGGTGCGGTGATGATCGCCGTGGGTATCGCTTGCCAGTTGATCCAGCTGTACGTCAGCGTGCGTGACCGCAACAAGCCGGAAAACATCTGCGAACACGGCGACCCGTGGAATGCACACACCCTGGAATGGTCGACCTCGTCGCCACCACCGTTCTACAACTTCGCCGTGCTGCCGAAAGCCGATGGCGTCGACCCGTTCAGCGAAGCCAAGGAAAACGGTACCGCATACAAGGCTCCGGCCAGGTACGAACCGATCCACATGCCAAACAACACCGCGACCGGTGTGGTCATGGGTGCTCTGTTGACCGTGTTCGGCTTCGCGATGATCTGGCACATCTGGTGGCTGGCAATCGCTGGTCTGGCCGGCACCGTGATCTACTTCGTGATCCACGCGGCCCGTGATGATCAAGGCTATATGGTGCCGGTCGACGTGATCGAGCGCATCGAAGCCGAGCAGCACAAGCGTCTGGTAGCGGCAGGGAAGATCCCGGCCACCGCCACCCGTGTTGAAACCTCGTTGGAACAGGCTTAAACCATGTCGAACTTAGTGACCAATGCTGGACACACCCATGTCGATGGACATGGGCATGATGACCATCACCACGACTCGGGCGAGATGACCGTATTCGGTTTCTGGCTCTACCTGATGACCGACTGCATTCTGTTTGCGTCGATCTTCGCGGCGTACGCGGTACTGGTTAACAACGTAGCGGGTGGCCCGTCGGGCCACGACATCTTCGAACTGCCATACGTACTGGGCGAAACCGCTCTGCTGCTGTTCAGTTCGATCACCTACGGCTTCGCCATGCTGGCGTTCTTCCGTGGCAACAAGAAGCAGGTCCTGGGCTGGTTGGCCATGACCTTCGTGTTCGGTGCCGGCTTCATCGGCATGGAGATCAACGAGTTCCACATGTTGATCTCCGAGGGCTACGGCCCTAGCCGTTCCGGCTTCCTGTCCGGGTTCTTCACCTTGGTCGGCACCCACGGTCTGCACGTGACCAGCGGTCTGATCTGGATGGCGATCATGATGTATCAGGTGCAGAAAAACGGCCTGACGGCGACCAACAAGACCCGTCTGAGCTGCCTGAGCCTGTTCTGGCACTTCCTGGACGTCGTGTGGATCTGCGTATTCACCGTTGTTTACCTGATGGGGACTATGTAAATGGCTAACACACACTCCCATGACAGCCACGACGCCGGTCACGGCAGCGTCAAGTCCTACGGCATCGGTTTCATCCTGTCGGTGATCCTGACCCTGATCCCGTTCGGTCTGGTGATGTACCCGACGCTGCCGAAGTCGATCACCCTGATGATCGTCGTCGCGTTCGCCGTCATCCAGGTGCTGGTGCACCTGGTGTACTTCCTGCACCTGGACCGTTCGGCCGCGCAGCGTAACAACGTGATTGCGTTTGTCTTCGCCGCGATCGTGATCGTCCTGCTGGTTGGCCTGTCGCTGTGGATCATGTTCAGCATCCACACGTTCATGATGGCGAAGTGAGGTAAGTCCGCATGTCCCTCAAGCACTTTATCCAAATCACCAAACCGGGGATCATTTTCGGTAACGTGCTTTCTGTGGCAGGCGGATTTTTCCTGGCCTCCAAAGGGCATGTCGATCTGGCCATCTTCCTGGCCGCCATGATCGGCACGTCCCTGGTGGTTGCCTCCGGTTGCGTGTTCAACAACTGCATCGACCGCGACATCGACCTGAAGATGGAACGCACCAAGAACCGGGTGCTGGTCCAGGGCTTGATCTCCCTGAAACTGGCCCTGATCTATGCGACCGTCCTGGGTGTCGCCGGCGTTGCGCTGTTGTACAAGGTGGCCAACCCGTTGGCCGCGTTGTTCGCGGTGATCGGCTTCGTGATCTACGTTGGCTTCTACAGCCTGTACCTCAAGCGCAAGTCGGTTCACGGCACGCTGGTGGGCAGTCTGTCGGGCGCCATGCCGCCGGTGATTGGCTACGTCGCAGTCAGCAACACCTTCGACATGGCCGCGCTGACCCTGCTGGTGATGTTCAGCCTGTGGCAGATGCCGCATTCCTATGCCATCGCGATCTTCCGCTTCAACGATTACCTGGCCGCATCGATTCCGGTGCTGCCAGTGAAGCGCGGCATCCAGGTGGCCAAGAAGCACATCCTGATCTACATTCTGGCCTTCCTCGTGGCGACCTTGATGCTGACCTTCAGCGGCTACGCTGGCATGAGCTACCTCGCCGTCGCCTCGGCCATGGGCATGTACTGGCTGTACATGGCCTGGACCGGCTACAAGGCAGTGGATGACACGGTCTGGGCACGCAAGCTGTTCGTGTTCTCGATCTTCACCATTACCGCGTTGAGCGTGATGATGTCCCTGGACTTCAAAGTGCCGAGCGAGTTGCTGCTGACGTACGCGCCTTAAGCGTCGGATGCTGTAAAGAAAAGCCCCGCCTTCGAGAGAAGCGCGGGGCTTTTTGTTAGGTGCTTCCTGCTGGACCGAGTTGCCGCCATCGCGAGCAGGCTCACTCCTACATTGGATTGAGTGCACACCGATCCCTGTAGGAGTGAGCCTGCTCGCGATGGCCGCGACGCGGACTAACAGGCGAATTCGATATCTGTCCGCTTAAGAAAAAATTGAGAAAATCCCAAATTATTAAGATTTTCTTGGCCCACTTAAGAAAAAATGCGCGGTCAGACCCAATAAATGGGGTAAGGCGGATGGTTCCGAGGTCTTGGGGGGATTTGTCATTGGGTTTCCATCTCCTGTGTTTCGTCCGTTGCCGCCATCGCGACCAAGCTCGCTTACGATAGGGCGACCTGACCGGCAAAACTGCCTACGGATTTGCCTGAACTTTCCCACGAGTTTTTCAGGTTGAGGGTCGGAAGTTGCCTATCTAGCCTCGGGATGCCGTTATTACAAGCATCCCAGAGGATCTACGATGGAACTGCCAGAGGTAATCACCCCGCGTGTTAATACGAATACAGCGTTGGGGCAGGCTTTGATTTCGATGTTCAAATCTGTCGAAGCGGAACTGGAGCTTGAGAACGCAGTACCAGGGGCGGTCAAAATTATCCTGTTCGGTGGCTGCGCGGTTCACCTTTATACCCATCATCGCGTTTCCACCGACGTCGATGCAGAAATTTATGAGGCTAATGTTCCCAAAGGTCTTCACTTACAAACAATGCTCGCAGAGATACCCGAACAGTTTGTTGATGAGCGATCCGGTCGCTTGATGGAGCTGAACTACGACCTGCAATACAACACCAGTTTTGGCCCAATTCATGAGGGCTATTGGGAACGGAGCCTTCCCTTTACAGAGTTCCCGGTTGAGTCCCCGCTGCACGTTCATATCGCGGCACCTGTCGACATTGCCATTTCCAAGCTGGGCAGAGCGACCGATCAGGACATTGGTGATATCAAGGCACTTCTCAGGGCTGGTTTCATCCTGACTACCGAGTTTCGTCGACTGGCATTGCAGGCGATTGATGTATATGTTGGCAACAAGGAGTCACCAATCTCCGTCCTCACGAATATTTTGCATGATTATCTGGAGAGCACAGATGACGAAGCCCCATAGCGGCCACGTCCTCTCATCCGCCTTGGACACGCTGGTAAAAAGACCTTTGAATCAAGCGGATGACGCTGCCTTGGTGAGCGCCGCCAAGGCTGTCTGGTACTCGGACTCAAATCTTGAAAGCGAGATAAGCGTTTTTTTGAATCGTCATTCTGACGAAGTGGAGGTTCGGCGTGCTGGCTATCTGCTCGAGCGATTCACTCGATTTACTTGCTTATCCGATCTCCGGGTGTCGGAAACTCTCAATGTCCTCGAGCTTTTTGCTCATTCGACTTGCGTGCAAGCCGTGACGCTACAAACCGTCACGCCATTGCGTCGACGCCGTGATGAACTCGCTGTCTCTTGGGGGTTAAGTGAGGGCCTCGGCCTGAAAGCCCAAGCCCTCATGCCTTTCCAGACCCGGCATTACGAAGCTGAGCAACGCGCCATGTTTTCCTGAACGCTGGTTGCCGCGAAGAGGTCGCATCGTATGGTCCAAACGCTGTAACGGCCTGCATCGTAAAAGCCCCGCATTCAAAAGAATCGCGGGGCTTTTTCATTTACGCGCGGTTGTTACACGGTGCGTCGAGCACTTTCACCACGTCATCGATGATTGCCTTGCTCATGTCCTGCAAAAAGTGCGAGGCCCAGGCGTGTCGGTCGGAGTCGCGGACCATGGCGGCGTCTGAGGCGAGCAGTTTGGCGAGGTGGAGCAGGTCGGAGGCGTGGGAGAGGGCCTGAATGATCGAGACTCCACGGTTGATGCGGAACAGTGGTTCGTTAGCGTGGTAGGAGAAGGGGGTGAGGCCGATGGTTTTCAGGTCTTGGGGAATGGTCATTGGACTTCACCTCCTGTTGGTTGGTAGGTGGTGAATGACGTTTGAAGCAGACAGACCAATAGCATTCATGAGTAAAGCTCCCGAATCAAATTGAGAGCTACCACGTTCGTTCTCAGGCGAATGGGTGGCAGCTATGCGCGGGCTGAGAAACCGGAGATACAGGAATCCGGCAGACCCGAAGGTCTCCCACGCACAGCCGCCATTGCACGAATGTACTGGCATAAAAAAAGCGCCGGCAATCGTGATTGGTGGCGCTTGTGCGCCCGTATCTTACCCGGGTTCTCAGGCCCGGTCGCTGAATTGGCAGCGACCGGGCGAAGTTAGCCGGCAAGGATGAGGTCGGCAATCGTAGCGATCTGGTGGCCGGGGATGGCCGGGACACCGCAGACCCTGTGGGAGCGGGCTTGCCCGCGATGGCAGTGTGTTAGGCGACATTGATGCTGGATGTGACGGCCCCATCGCGGGCAAGCCCGCTCCCACAGGATTTGAGGCGTGTCGGTTATTTTTGGGCAGTGTCGAGCAACCGGAAAAACCGCTCCCGCACCTGCAAGCTGTCGCTGTGAGCCACGTTGAATCGCAGGAACTGGCTGGCATCCGGCCCTTTGCTCAGCAAGGTGCCCGGCGCCAATACCATATTGTTCTCCAGCCCCTGGCGAGCCAGGTTCTCGGCGTGTAAACCCTCCGGCAACCGCGCCCAGATAAACACGCCTTCGCCGGGCAACGAGGAAAGCGAACACCCAGCCTCCGCAAGCCAACTCGCCACACGACTATTGGACTCATACAACCGATCCACCGTGCGCCGCGCATGCTTGGCATAGCTGCCGTCGCTGAGCATGGTGCAGGTGATCTGCTCTGCCAGCTCCGACGTCACCCCGCCGCAGGCCATTTTCAGCGCGACCATGCGTGCCGCCAGTTGCGGTGACAGCACGGTGTAGCTGACGCGGCTGTTGGCGGTCAGGGTCTTGGAGAAGCCCGACACATAACTCACGTTGTCCAACCCGCTGGCCGCCAAACGAGGGGTGCGACGTTGCTGGATGTCGCAGTACAGATCGTCTTCGACGATGTGGAAGCCATAACGGTGGCTCAGTTCCAGCAAACGGTAGACTTGGGCCGGGGTGAACGAGTGTCCGGTGGGGTTATGCAGCGTGCTGTTGGTCATGTACAGCACGGGTTTGTGGGCGATCAACAGTTGCTCGAACGCGTCGAGGTCCATGCCGTCGCAATCCCGGGCGATGGTGATGACCTTGGCCCCGTGCAGCGCCAGGTTGGCGTGCATGTTGAAGTAGCAGGGGTCGTCGAGCAGCACGGTGTCGCCGGGTTTGACCAGCAGGCGCATCAGCAGGTCGATGGCCTGCATGGTGTTGGCGGTGGTGATGATCTGGTCCACCGGCGCTTCGATGCCGAAGGTCGCCAGTTTCACCCGCAGGGCCTGGCGCAACGGCAAGTAACCGCCGGCCACGCCGTACTCGCCCATGCGCAACGACGTAGCTCGCAAGGTGCTGCGCACGGCTTTCTGCAATTCTTCGGCGGGTAGCCACGAGGTTGGCAGAAAACCGCAGCCGGGGCGCAGCGTGCCGTTGTCCAGTAGCAAGGCGCGACGAATTACGCTCAGGGTGTCCTGGGGTTGCAGGTCCGGGCCGGTGCCGCTTTTCAGCGCCGCTTCTGAGCGATGCACGTAATGCCCGGAGCCCTGGCGAGACACCACCAGCCCCTTGGCCCGCATGCGGTCCAGGGCATCGACCACCGTGGACTTGCCCACGTTCATCAAGTCGGAGAGTTCGCGAATCGGCGGCAGCTTGACGCCGTGGGGCAGGCCACCGGTGCTGATCGCCTGGGTCAGCTGATCGACGATCTGTTGCACCAGCGGCACGCCGGGCTGGAATTCAATGGCGGCGATGACTGCGCGTTGAACCTGCATTTTACTGGTCTCTCCGGCAGTAAAGTTCGTTGGATTCTATACGAACTTGCCCTGATCAGGACAAGCCTCTCTCTCTACCATGCCCTTACAGACTTTTCTGGATGTCGGCCTTTGTCGGCGGGCATTCACCCGGTTCCTGAGGTGCTGCATGAGTGTCGAAACAACGGTCGCGGTAGCCAAACCGGTCATTAACCTGCGGTTATTCACGATCCGGATCATCACTGCTGTCTCGCTGTTCGCGGTGCTGGGCAAGGCCAACGTCTGGCTCGACACGGCCACCAACAGCATCCTGGCCCTTGGATATCGCGCCTTGTTGCTGTTGTTGCCCCTGACTTTACTGGTGCTTGGCCGCCGTTCCCTGAGCGTCACGCTGCTGTGTGCCGGCCTTGGCCTGGTGCTGCTGGCGCTGACCAGCCATCAAGGCATGGTGATGTTTGCAGCCGCGTTGTTTGCCTACGGCATTGCCATTGCCGGTTACCTGATCAAGAGCGAAGCGGCCCAGACCAAGGAAGGCGCGGCCTACAACCGCGTGGCCATGAACATGGGCAGCCTGGTGGCCGGTTTGATCCTGCTGTCGCCGCTGCTCACGCCGACGATGTTTTTCCTCGGCGCGGCAGCGTTCGTGTTGCTGTGCCTGCCGATCGCCCTCGGCGCGACCTTCACCACCGAGCCGGGTGTAGCCCGCCCGGCCACCCAGGCCGGCAGCAACTGGGGCAGCAAACTGCCGTGGGTGATCGCCGGCATCATTATGGGCATCAAGCTGTTCGGGGTGTTCTCGATCCTGCCACAGGCGATCCTGCTCAAGACCGGCGAGTTGCCGGCCTGGTACGGCTTGATGCTGATCCTCAACAGCGCCGTGGTGGTTTTCGCCCAAGTGCCGGTGATGAAGCTGATCGAGCGCACCGGGCGCTTCAAGGTCGTGGCGGTGATCGGGATCATCGTCGGCGGTTTTGCGGTGCTGTCTTCGCCTGCCGCGTTCCACGTCGAAACCCTCGCCGGGGCGCTGGTCTGGGTGGCGCTGCTGTCCATTGCCGAATGCGCCTTCAGTTACCTCGATTACTTCTCGGTCAAGCAAAACAACATGTTCGTCAAGGAAGTGTCCCTGGGAGTGGGGGCCGGGCTGACCGTGTTGATCATGCGGGTGGTGCCGGCGCCGTACAACGCGCTGGTGCTGGCCGCCATCGGTGCCGCAGGGATCCTGGCCTGGTATTGGCTCAACCGTAAATCCAATGCGTCGTTGCATGACTGAGTCATCGCCGTTGCGGTTTTCACTTTGCAGGTCGGGGGCAATATGAATACGACTTCATGCGTAATAGTGGTCGGTTACAACGGCAATCGGGTTCACGACATCCAGAAGCTGCGCGAGCTGTGCAAGTCGCTCTACAACGCCAGGCTTATCCTGCTGGTCGAGAAAGTTCAGCCCCATGACGACCAGGTGGCCGATCACGTCTGCAGCACTTCACTGGCCGAAGACGATGTGGCGACGTCCCTTGAACTGGTGGTGGGGTGCTTGAATGCCGACAGCTGGAAGCTGATCGGCGTACTGCCGTTCTCCGATCGCGGCGTACTGCTCGGTGCAGCGCTGGCCAGTCATTTCGGCCTGCCGGGCATTACCCCGGGCGAAGCGCGGGCGGGCCTGGACAAGCAGATCTTCCGCCAGCTCGAAGCTGCGGCCAGCACCGCTCCCGGAGAATACCGACCGGTGTTTTCCGCGCGGGTCGAAAGCCTGTCGGAACTGCGCCAGCGCGTCGTCGAACTGGGCGGAAAAGCCTTCATCAAGCCGGCCTGCGAAGGCGCGAGCCGGGGCTGTCGCGTCATCCATCACCCTTCGGAATGCGATGACGCCTGGCTCGCCCTGAAGCCTTACCGCGAAGGCGGTATCGTCCTTGAAGCGCTGGTGCAGAACGCCCGCGAATACAGCTGGGACTACGTGGCCGGAAGCACCTGGGTGACTGAAAAAACCACCACCGAAGGCGCCTACCGCGCAGAGATCCAACAAGTCGTCCCCGCGCCGCTTGCGGCTGAGGTACAGGCACGTTTGATGGCAGCCGGTCGGCATATGTCGGGCTTGGTATCCCAGGCCAATGGTGCCTGGCACAACGAAGTGTTCCTGCGCAGCGACAACCTGACCTCCGCCGTGGAAACCAACATGCGCCCCGGCGGTATGCACATCTGGGACCTGGCGAAACGCGCCTTCGTCAATTTCGATCCGTGGGAACGCTGGGTGCGCTGGGCGGTGGAGGGCAAGACCGAACAGCATGAGCCAGTGGCCCGCGGCTACTGCGGCATTCGCCTGCTCCGGGCGCCGGCCGGCGGCATCCTGCGCGCGACGCCTGACATCGAGGCCCTGGCCAGCGCCCTGCGTATCGACCTGGTGGAGGGCCAGTACGCCAAGCGTATCGGCGACTCGGTCAGCGCACTGGTCAAAGACAATTTTTCATTCATCGGCCACATCGTGTTGTTCAACGAACACTACGGACAACTGCGCAACGACCTGTTGCGTCTGGCCGAGGTGATTGAGTCACGCATCGAGGTGACTTGCCTGGCACCGGCCACCCGCGCCGTGTGCTGAGCCCGCAAGCACCCGTTTTTTGCATTACCGATCAAGAGGGTTCGATCAATGATCCAGCACATGACCTGCGATGAACGCTTCATCGCCCTGGCCAAAGAGTTTGGTTATGACATCTACGGCGAAAACACCGCAGGCGGGCATTACGCGCCGCTGATCCGTCATCACGATGAGCTGTACATCAGCGGCCTGGTGCCGCGCATGAACGGCAAGATCCATTACCCCGGCCGCGTCGGGCTGGACCTCAGCATGGCCGATGCGCAAGCGGCCGCCAGCATCAGCGCGATGCGCGGGCTGGCGTTGATCGTCGATGCCATTGGTTCGCTGGACAAGATCAAGTCATTGATCCGGGTAACGGTCTATGTGAAGTCCACGGCGGACTTTGTCGATTTGAGCGAAGTAGCCAACGGTGCCTCGGATGTGTTCAGCCATGTGCTGGGCGATGCCGGTAAACATACCCGCACCACGGTGGGTGTTTATCAGCTACCCAAGAACGCCGCGATAGAAGTGGACATGATCGCCGCCTTGCGTCCATCGGTTTTGTAAGTTGTTTCCCGACTTTACAGCGCTGAACCCTTAACTTAAGGTTTAGCGCTAAAGTATGGGGAATAACAAGAGAGGACGTGCGAATGGATAACTTTCAAGGTGCGTTTTTTTCATATAAGGACTTTCGTCAGAGCCTGCATCATCGAACGCCAGGTCCCAAGGTATGGAAAGGCACTGAACTGGCGGGTATGCGTCAGACCCTTGAAGCCAGCGACGTTGATATTGTCGCGTTGGCTCACGACAAGAGCATTGAAGGTTGTGAGGTGACGCCTGGCATGGCGATCGCCATGCAATGGCTGAACCCCGGCGTGACGCTCAACGGTCATGCCCATTCCTGGTGGCATCTGTTTGTCATCCAGTGCGGCAGCGGCGTGTTGACCCTCGGCGATGCCGATGGGGTCAACGTCAGCTGCGGCGACGTGCTGCTGGTGCCGGCGTGGACCAGACACGGCTTCGTCAACGCCAGCAGACACGAGCCTTTGGCGATGCTGAATATGAGCAACATGCCGCAAATGGCACTGCTTTCGAACTTCGCCGACAGCCATGGCCTGATCACCACCCAGCCGTAATTTCCCACTGCAACAGCCCAGGGAGCCAACTTTCGTCGGCTCCCTTTTTTTGTTTTTCAGACCTGCTCCGTAGCTCTTTTTGCAGCAGTTTTGCCGAGATTCTGGCTGCGTGTCTGCCGGTGAAAAACAACTTTCTGTATCGATAGAAACGGACAAATTCTGTATCTATTCAGCCTTCATTCAACTAACTACGATCACTTCCAATGCATGTCAATTCCTGCAGTTGGTCAATGGAGTGTTCTATGGAAAACAGGAAGCTAAAACTGTATGTCGGCGCCGACCATGTCAGCGCTTTTGCGATGTCGGCTTTTGTGGCGCTCAAGGAAAAGCAACTTTCATTTGAACTTGTTACGGTTGATCTAAAAGCACGCGAAAATTATCTGGTGAGTTATCGCGAGCTTTCGCTGAGCTGCAAGATTCCAACGTTAGTTCACGACGATTTTGCCTTGTCGGAATCATCGGCGATTGCCGAATACCTCGATGAACTCGCCCCGGGGGATAAAAAACTCTACCCGCAGGACCTCCAGCTGCGCGCCCGTGCCCGTCAATTGCAGGCCTGGTTGCGCAGTGACTTGCTGGTGGTGCGCAAGGAGCGCCCGTTTGACCTGGTGTACTTCGGCAAGAAAAACACCGCGCTGTCCGACGATGCCCAAACCGCCGTCGAGCGCTTGTTCTTCGTCGCCGACCATTTGCTGGAGGAGGGCGCCGAGCATCTGTTCGGTGACTGGAGCATTGCCGACACCGACCTGGCAATCATGCTCAACCGATTGGTTGCCAACGACGATCCGGTGCCGGCGCGGCTCGCGGCGTATGTGCACCGCCAGTGGGGTCGCGACAGCGTCCGGGCGTGGATGGACATAGAGCGCAAAGCGCCGGCCATCGCGTAACAACACTCAGGGCAATCACCAGGAGCGCGGCCATGCAAGGACTGTCGGAGCACGAACGCTACAAACCCTATAACTCACGCACCATCCGCGACTCACCCTACTGGCACAAGCTGACGCCGGCGTTGCAGGAGGCCATGACCGTGGTGGCCCGGGTCATGCCGTTTCGCACCAACGAATACGTGCTGGGCACGCTGATCGACTGGAACAACATTCCGGACGACCCGATTTTCCGCATGACCTTCCCCCACAAGGACATGTTGTTTCCGGAGGAGTATGCCTCGCTCAAACAATTGATCGAACTGGATGACAGCGCGGCGATCAAGCGTCGGATCGAGGCGATCTGGCGGCGCATGAACCCGCATCCGGCCGGGCAGTTGACCCACAACGGAGTCACCCTCAACGGCAAAGTCCTGCCAGGCATCCAGCACAAGTACCGCGAGACCGTGCTGTTTTTCCCCGGTGCCGGTCAGACCTGTCACGCGTACTGCACCTTCTGTTTCCGCTGGGCGCAGTTCATCGGCGAGGAAGAACTCAAGTTCAACGCCCGCGAGTCCCAGGAGCTGGTCAGCTATCTGAGGGTGCACAGCGAAGTGACCGACGTGCTGATTACCGGCGGCGACCCGATGATCATGAACACCCGCTCCCTGGCCGGTTACATCGAGCCGCTGCTGGCGTTGCCACACCTGAAGAACATCCGCATCGGCACCAAGTCCGTGGCGTACTGGCCCCAGCGTTTTGTCAGCGACAAGGATGCGCCTGAGCTGCTGGAGCTGTTCCAGCGCATCGTCGCGGCGGGGAAAAACCTGTCGATCATGGGCCACTACAACCACCCAGTGGAGATCCGCCAGGCCATCGCCCGCCAGGCCGTCGAGCGCATTCGCTCGACGGGCGCGACGGTGCGCATGCAGGCGCCGCTGATCCGCCATATCAACGAAAACCCCGCCGATTGGGCCGCGCTGTGGACCGAAGGTGTACGGCTCGGGGCCGTGCCTTATTACATGTTCGTCGAGCGCGATACCGGCCCCAGTCACTACTTCGCGATGCCGCTGGCCCGGGCCTTCGAGATCTTCCAGGCGGCGTACCGCACGGTGTCGGGGCTGGCGCGCACGGTGCGCGGGCCGTCCATGAGCACCTTCTACGGCAAGGTGTTGATCAACGGCATCGAGACCGTCGCCGGGGAAAAGGTCTTCGTCCTGCAGTTCCTCCAGGCACGCGATCCGCAATGGGTGTTGCGCACGTTCTACGCGCGCTTCGACCCGCAAGTGACCTGGTTCGATGACCTGCAACCGGCCTTCGGCGAGCGAGCGTTTTTCTTTCAGACCGAGCTCACCGCTGTGCCGGAATTGATACCCGTGTTGCTGGAAACGGCGTAGGAAAATTCATGAACAATGGGGAGATATGGATATGAGCAGTATCCCGTTTGATCGGCGCGAGGGCGTTATCTGGCTCGACGGCGAGTTCGTCGAGTGGTCCCGGGCGCAGTTGCATGTGTTGACCCATGGCCTGCATTACGCGAGCACCGTGTATGAAGGCGAGCGGGTCTACAACGGCAGGATCTTCAAGCTGCGCGAACACAGCGAGCGCTTGTATCGCTCGGCGCAACTGATGGACTTTGCCATCCCCTTTGAGCTGGCTGACCTGGAGGCGACCAGCCACGAACTGCTGCAACGCAACAAGGTCGTCGATGGTTACCTGCGCCCGGTGGCCTGGCGCGGCAGCGAGATGATTTCCACCTCGGCGCGTTTCAACCGTGTGCACGTGGCCATCGCGTGCTGGCAGTGGCCGAGCTATTTCGACCCGGCGGCGCGCATGGCCGGCATCCGCTTGAAAACCGCGACCTGGCGTCGTCCGCCTCCCAGCAGTAGCCCGTTCGAGGCCAAGGCCTCCGGGCATTACCAGATTGCCACGCTGAGCAAGCACGACGCCGAGAACACGGGTTACCACGATGCGCTGATGCTCGACTGGCGCGGCCACGTGGCCGAAGCCACCAGTGCCAATGTGTTCTTCGTCAAAGGCCGAATGCTGCACACCCCGGCACCGGATTGCTTCCTCAACGGCATCACCCGCCAGACGGTGATCGAACTGGCCAAGGCACTGGACTACCAGGTGGTCGAACGCACGATTTTGCCTGCAGAGCTTGGCGACTTCGACGAGTGTTTTCTCACCGGTACCGCCGCCGAAATCACCCCGGTGCAGAGCATCGACGAGCAGCGTTACCGACCGGGCGACGCCTGCCGCGACTTCATTGCCGCGTACACCTCAACCGTCAACGCCGGATAACCCGCCAGGAATGTCGCCATGTCAGATCAAGGGATAGTTGCGTCTCAACCTTACATTTCTCTCGGCCATCGTCATGAAGAACTGTCGACGTTGGGCTGGACAGTGCTGACCCCGGACGAATTTTCCGATGATGTCGTAGGCACCTTGTGCGAATTCGGCCCGATCATTCCGCAGTTCAACGGCCAGTTGGCCTTTCCCATTACCCGCAAGCCGGGTTACGAAGACTTGCCGTATTCCCAGAGCATGAACGGCATCGGCCCGCACACTGAAGCGCCGGTGTACGGACCGCCGCCGCGCTACCTGGCGTTGCATTGCCATAAACAAGCCACGTGCGGTGGCGGGCATACCGGGCTGGTGGATGGGTACGAGTTTCTCAAGTCTCTGGAGCGTAGCGAACCGCAACTGCGTGAGTGGCTGGATGACACGCCGGTAGAGTTTGTCGCCACCGCCAAACCCGGCGAACCGGCGCAACGGCGGGTCAAGGAATACATCCTCACGCCTACAGAGGACGGGGATATTTTCCGCTTCAGCTACAACCAGTTTCACTACGGCGACGTGAACCCGTCCAAGGAAGCGTTGCAGCAATCGCTGGTGACCAACAGCACCTCACCGCTGGCCAGGTTTGCCGTGCTTGGCGAAGCGTACTTCGTCGAGCACAACGTTCCGGTGCTGATTCCCGACGGATGCCTGCTGATTTGGGACAACTGGCGAATGATCCACGCCCGCAGTCGTTACACTGACCCGGCGCGCAACCTGACCCGCTATTGGCTGGCCTGAATTTTCCGGCGCCCTTCATTCTTTTGGCGTACCCCTTGGCGGGTACGCGTCTTACAGGTATCGCGTCATGCAAACAGCAATCGAGATCGCCCAGGTCGATCATCAACTGATCGTGCGGCTCAACCAGGCCTGGACCAAGCGCGCCACGGTGTGTTCGCCGGACAGGGGCCAGGTCAACGAAGCATACGACCCGGCGCGCCCGGATTACCCGGAGTGCATGGTGCCGTTCTTCCATCATCCGAAATTCCAGGCCTTGAGCGACGAGCTCAAGAGCCGCGTGGTGACCTGGGGCTGGATCGGCTACAACCTGCGCACCGTCACAGCCGAAGAACATGTGGTCAATCCGGCGCTGAGCGTCATCGCCAATCAGTACCTGGGCAAGGACGACTGGCATTTTCGCGAGGCCATGCAACAGACCCTGATCGACGAGCACTACCACACGCTGATGCACCTGCGCGCCATCGAGCGGACCAAGCTGGACCGGGCGCTGGATCAGGACCTGGACTTGCCGCCCTCCGTCACTTACCTGCGGCTGAAAGCCCAGCGTGAAGCACTGCCCGAGCAATGGCAGCGGGATCTGGCGGCGATCACTTTTGCGGTGGTGGCCGAGATCAGCGTCAACGCCTATCTGGACCTGCTGGCAGACGACCAGACCATCCAGCCGCAGAACCGCCGGGTGGCCGAACTGCACAACCGCGACGAATATGCCCACAGCAAGGTGCTGGCCGAAGTGTCCAAGGTCATGTACGCGAACATGCAGCCCATCCAGCGGGAATTTTTCGCACGCAATCTGTCGGTGGCGCTGAGTGCTTTTATCGCCCAGGACTACTCGATGTGGGAGGCGATTCTGACGCAGCTCGGGGTCGAGGATGCGGCGCTGATCATTGCCGACACCCGCGAGAGCAACAAGAACGCGACCATCATGCGCGACTACAGCGGTCTGCATAAGCTGGCTAAGGACCTGGGCATCAGCGACCAGATCGATTTCGATTTCCGCCCGACCCTCAAAACCACGACGGTCGCCTGAACCCGGAGGTGTCCATGTCTGCTCCTGTGTACGAAGTGTTCGCTATTCGTGTCGGCGCAAATGCCCAGCGCACCGCCAGGGAGAACTTTCTCTACGACGCCTGCTGCGGTGATCCGAATGCGCCGATGCCGCTGGACTACTATTTCTGGGTTATCCGCAACGAGCAGCAGGTGATCGTGGTCGACACCTGTTTCCAACCGGCCACGGCGGACCGGCGCAATCGCCAGATGTATCGCCTGCCGGAAGAATCCCTGCGGCAACTGGACATCGATCCGGCGCAAGTCGAGCACCTGATCCTCACCCATTTGCACTGGGATCATGCCGGCAACCTCGGGCTGTTCCCGAAGGCGACCGTGCATTTGCAGGAAGCGGAACTGCGTTTCTGCACCGGGCCGAAAATGGCCCATCGCACGGTGAACAAAACCTACGAGGTCGAGGACGTGATGTCGGCGCTGCCGCCGCTGTTCGAGGGGCGGATGCGTTTGCACAACGGTGTTGTCGAGGTCGTTCCCAGCGTGACCCTGCACCCGGTGGGCGGGCATACGCCGGGCAGCCAGGTAGTGCGGGTGAATACCGGACGCGGCTGGATTGTGCTGGCCTCGGATGCCGCGCATTTGTGGATCAATATTCGCGAGCGCAGTCCGTTTCCGATTCTCGATGACCTGGCGCAAACCCTCGAAGCCTTCACCGAGATCGACCGCCTGGCCGACAGCGAAGACCACGTCATCCCCGGCCACGACCCGCTGATCGCCGAGCGCTTCCCGCACTGGAATGACGACCCGCATATCATTTGCCTGCACCAGAATCCGCTCTGATGATCACCCCAAAACCTGTGGGAGCGGTCAACCCTGATGTAGCAAGCGGCCCAAGGTCTGCAAGGCCTCATCAATCCGCGGCGAATATGGTGCGCCACAGCCAATGCGCACAAAATGATCGAAATGCTTGGCGTTGGAAAAGATATCCCCAGGGGAAATCTGGATGCCGACCTTCAGCGCCTCGTGAAAAAACGCCATCGATGAATGCCGGCGAGGCAACTCCACCCATAACAGCGTGCCGCCTTGCGGGTGGGTCACGCTGGTGCCGTTGGGAAAATAGCGGGTGATCGCCGCGCTCATCTGCTCGCGTTGTACGGTCAGGGTTTTCCTCAACCGCCGCAGGTAACGCTCGTAGGACGGTGTACGCATGAATTCGCTGGCCGCCAATTGCGATAACGCCTCGCACCCCCGTGACTGCGCATGCTTGAGCATCTCCACGCGGTCGTGCCATTTGCCGGCGCTGATCCAGCCCAGGCGCATGCCCGGTGCCAGGGTTTTGTTCAGCGAGGCGCAATAGATCACGTTGTCGGTGCTATCCCAATGTTTGAGCGTGGACAGCGGCTGCTCGGTGTCCACCAGGTCGCCATAGGTGTCGTCCTCGATCAGTACGGTTTCGTGCTCGGCACACAGTTTCACCAGCCGTGCCTTGTTGGCGTCGGGCATGATGCTGCCCAACGGGTTTTGCAGGTTGGGGATGACGATCAGCGCCTTGACCCGTTCGGGGCCTTGCAGCAGTAGTTGCAAGGCCGCCAGATTGAGCCCGGTGTGGGCCGAGGCCGGGACTTCCAGCACCCGCAGGTTCAGGCTTTCGAGAATTTGCAGCAGACCGTAGAAGGTCGGCGATTCCACCGCCACGGTGTCGCCGTGGCGGGTGACCGCACGCAAGGCCAGGTTGATCGCTTCGGTGGCGCCGTTGGTGATCACGATCCGCTCGGGGGGCAGGTGGGTCTTGCTGGCCAGTGCCCGCCGGGCCAGGATGTTGCGCAGTGCGCTGTTGCCACAGGCGCCGCCTGCGGTGCCGAACAGGCAGGCGTCGTAGCGCAGCGCCTTTATCATGTGGTCTTGCAAGGTCTTGAGTGGATAAAGCTCCGGCGCGCAGTAGGCGCTGGCGAAGTTGACCTTGATCGTCGCGCGCTGACTGGCCTTGAGCACCGCGCAGACCTGTTCATGAATGCCAATATACGCGCGGGTATCCAGCGCTGGCGCCAAGGCAATCGGGGCGGGCCTGGGCAGGGTGTCGGGCTGGCGAATGTAGTTGCCGGAGCGCGGCCGGGCTTCCAGCACACCGCAGTCTTCCAGTTCCCGGCACACCTGCACGGCGGTCGACAGGCTGACGGCGTGTTTTTCCATCATCAACCGGATCGAGGGCAGGCGCTCTCCGGTTTTCAGGGTGCCACTGCGGATAGCGTCCAGGTAGTGGTTGGCCAACTGGCGATACAAGGGGGGCGTGTTCATGATGACCTCGGCAGTTGCACCACTGAGGTCTGGGCTGGAAAGTGAGTTGGCGCTCCCCGCAGGCGGACCCGTGGTGCTCATGGGTGAAGGGAAGTGGTGTTCTGCGTCGATACTGGAAGAGTAATCGCGGTTTTGCCCGAATCACGGAATCGAGTAGGAGGCGGGGTTGCCCCCGCCGTCCTCTCACACCACCGTACGTACGGTTCCGTATACGGCGGTTCCTGCCTACTGACAAACAACGTCAGCGAGCTTGGTTCCGTTGATGTGTCGCCTGCGGTATCTAAGCGCCCAGACCGGCCCTCGGAGCTTCCGGCTCCTACCTCCTAATGGTCTTGACCTCCGCTACGCGGAGTTTCTGCTTTACGCTCCAACAGAGATCACACCCGACTATCCACTCATGGCAGGTTCAGCCCTTCATTACTCCGGTTTCGAGCAACTACTACGGCCTCTGCTGACTTCTGTCGCCCATCCCGTCATCTCGCGACGCCGGTAGCACATGGCAGGCTAAACAGATCTCCCAGGGTAATTCGCGCGACCTTCCTGCTTATGCCTGTCGGATCTACGTCGCAGCGTTCCGTGCAAGTATCGGGCTTTGAAGATATTGGCCTTCTTACCCCGCTGCGCCGCCTCTATCCGCTTCCTGTTCGTCAGGCCAGCATTTTGCCTCGGGCTTCCTTCGGATTCGCAGTCACCCGCGACACCCTTGCCTCTGGCTAACACTTCCCCTTGCCGGGTGTGTAGAGGACTTTCACCTCCAAGTCACCAGCGTGGCCACCACAGCCAAGCTGGTTGCGCTTACGCGCAACGCGCCATGCCTGGCGCACCAATAAAAAGCCCCGCTCAGATGGCGGGGCTCTTGAGTGGGGCTGTGAAGTATCTGTGGCGAGGGAGCTTGCTCCCGCTTGAGTGCGGAGCACTCACAAAATGTCGGCAAGTGTTGTCAGATTTTTGGGGCCGCTACGCAGCCCAGCGCGAGCAAGCTCGCTCGCCACAGGCAGCCCACTCACCACGGATCAGGGTGGGTCGCCTTATTGCGCGGCGATGCTGTACCCATCGAACGCAGTCTGCTGCTGCAAGGCGGTGATGATGTTCTTGCGGTTGACCGCTTGCTCGGCGCCGCTGTTGTCCAGGAACGTCTCGCTTTCCAGCTCCGCTTCCTCTCCTTCGCCAACGAAGGTGAAACCGAGGAATTCCAGGGCTTCACGGTCGACGTTCAGGCGCGAACGCGGGGTGCGCAACGGCAGGGTGACGCTCATGCCGTCCTTGCTGATGGTGAACACTTCGACTTCTTTCTTGGCCTTGGCGGCTTTGCTCTTGCCGCCGCTCGGGTTGCTGATGGCCAGGTGGGTCTGGTTCAGCACCTTCAGGGCCAGGCCGTAGACGATTTCCTGGAACGCCGGGTCGTCCTTGAAGCTGGACAGGATGCGGCTGATCGGGAATTTGCTGCTCAGGTCTTCGAGGGCGGCGATGTCCGCGGCCTCGGCGTCCTTGAGCTGCTTGAGCTGGCCCATCAGCTCGTAGGCTTTGTCATCGTCGAAGCTGTCGTGGGCCTGGCGGATCGCGGCACGCAGTTCGCGGATCTGGTCGCTTTCGCGGGTGGACTGGAAGGCGTCCAGCACCATCTCGCTGATGTTTTTTGCCTGAGGCACGTGTTGTGAAAGATTGATGGAGTTTTCGTATTCCGCTTTGGACGACAAGGTGACTAGGGTTTCAGCGGTATTGGAATCGGACATTGAAATTTCACTACTTCTATAACTTGAATAGGGGCGAGAAAGCCCGGGGGCTTTTTCAGGTCGCCTAATCTATTGGACCGGGGCGGCGTTGTCACGGATCAACGGGCGGCTGGTCATTTTTTTGCTCCCTGTAGGAGCGAGCCTGCTCGCGATGGACGTTAACGATAACGCATTCATTCTGTATGAACACGTTGCCCTTGAGACCATCGCGAGCAGGCTCGCTCCTACAGGGTGTGTCAGGAATGCTGCAGCTTTTGCGCCCGCTTATCCGCCAGATGCTGAACCACCAGCCTGCCGATCAGCACCAGCAAGGTCAGGCTGATCAGCAACACCGAAAT
Source organism: Pseudomonas sp. GL-RE-26 (assembly GCF_019956275.1). Taxonomy (NCBI): domain Bacteria; kingdom Pseudomonadati; phylum Pseudomonadota; class Gammaproteobacteria; order Pseudomonadales; family Pseudomonadaceae; genus Pseudomonas; species Pseudomonas sp. GL-RE-26. The sequence continues at coordinate 51,664 of NZ_JAHBDI010000084.1, read as the reverse complement.
CGCCGCGACGCTCGGGTCGACGTTATCGCGCAAGCCGCTCCAGATGCGTTTGGGCAAGGTGTCGACGTTGACGCTGGTGATGAACAGCGTCACCGCCACCTCTTCCCAGGACAGGGCGAAACCCAGCAGGGCGGTGGAGGCCAGGCCCAGTTTCAGGTTTGGCAAAATCACCATGAACGTAGTCTGCATCAGGCTGGCGCCGAGGTTGCGCGAGGCCAGTTCGATGCGCCGGTCGATCTGGCTGAGGGCCACCAGCATGGTCACCACGCCGTACGGCACCACCATGATCACGTGGGCAATCACCACGCCGGTCAGGGTGTCGTAGCCCATGCCCGGTGCGAAGCGGCCGAGCTTGGTCTCCATGAAGTACAGCACCAGTGCCGAAATCACCGGCGGAATTGCCATCGGCAACAGCACCAGGCCCATCAGCGCCGTGGCCCATTTGGAGCGCATGTACCAGATGCCGAGGCTGAAACTGGCCGCCAGCAAGGTGGCGATAATGCTGGTGGCGAAGGCGATGGTCAGGCTCTGGCTGATGGCGTGGAACCAGTCAGGGTTGCTCACCAGCGCCTCGTAGTGGCGCAGCGACCAGTTGCCTTCGGGCATCGACAGGAAGCGTTTGCTGGTGAACGACACCGGAATGACCGTCAGCAGCGGGAACAGCATGAAGGCCATGGCGACCACGGCCAGCAGCCGGGTACTCAGGCTTGTGCGATGGGTATTCATAGTGATCTCAGCCTACCAGTCGGTTCACGCGGGTCATTTTCAACAGCACCCAGATCAGCGCGCTGACCAGGGCCAGCAACACCACGCTGAGCGCAGCCCCCAGGCCCCAGTTGCTGGTCTGGAACATTTGCAGGAACACGTATTCGGCGATCATCACCGTTTGCCCGCCACCCAACAGCACCGGGGTGATGAAGAAGCCCAGGCAGAACACGAAGACCATGATGAACGCGCCAAGAATGCCCGGCAGGGTCTGAGGCAGCAGCACTTGCCAGAAGGTGCGCAAGGCACCGGCACCCAGGCCCCGTGACGCCATGAGCACACGCTGATCCAGTTGACGCATGGTCGACAGCAGCGGGAACACCGCATAAGGGATCATCACGTGGAGCATGCCGATGACCACGCCAATTTCATTGCGGCTCAGTTGCAACGGTTGATCGATCAACCCCATGCCCATCAGTCCGTTGTTGAGTACGCCGTTGCTGCGCAGGGCGATCAACCAGCCGAAGGCCCGCACCAGCACGGAGATCCAGAACGGGATGAAGATGCAGATCTCCACCACGCGCTGCCAGAACGGCGGGCTGAACACCCAGCAGTAGGCCAGCAGATAACCGATCACCAACGCCAGGCAGCTGACGGTCAGGCACAGGCGCATGGTGCGCCAGAGCATTTCGTGGATCGCCGGGTCCGTGGCGATGCGCTGGTACTGCTCGATGCCCGGTGTCGGCAGCGAGAAGCTCCAGCCGACCACGCCGAGAAACGGCAGCACGTAGAAGACCAGCAGCAACACCGGCAGCGGAAACAGCAGCAGGCCGCGCTCCAGGCCCGGCGAGCTGAACCGGGGCTTGGGGTGGGTCAGGGTTGAGGCCAGGGTGGTAGTCATGGTCACAGGCTCACTTGGACAACCGCGTCAGGTACTCTTCCAGGGCTTTGGAGTAGTTGTCGGCGTACCACTGGGCGTTGAGGGCGATCTGCTTTTTCAGGTTTTCTTCGGAGGCGCAGTTGGCTTCCAGTTGCTTGGCCGACATCAGTTTTTGCGTGGCGCTGTTGGAAGGCCCGTTGCCCAGCAGTTCGAACAGCTTGAGCTGGCCTTCGGGTTGCAACGCTTGCTGAATGAACTGCATGGTCGGTTGCGTGCCGCCGGGGTTGCCGTTCAACACCGCCCAACTGCTGGAGTTGATGAAACCGTTGTCGAAGCTCCAGCGCACGCGGTTGTCGGTGTCTTCGCTGAGCAGCTTGGCGCGGGTGTGCCAGATCGCGCCGATCGACACTTCGCCTTCGACCATCAGTTGCTGGCTCTCGGCACCCGAGCTCCAGAACGACAGGACGTGAGGCTTGATCTCGTCGATCTTCTTCATCGCCCGTGGCACGTCCAGCGGGTACAGCTGATCAGGCGGAACGCCGTCGGCCAGCAGTGCGGCTTCGAGCATGCCGTTCATCCACTTGTACAGCGTGCGTTTGCCGGGGAATTTCTTCACGTCCCAGAAATCGGCCCAGGTCTTGGGTCCGTTTTCGCCGAACTTTTCGCTGTCCCAGGCCATGACGTAGCTGAACTGATAGCTGGCGATACCGAAATCGGAGGACAGCGCCGGGGCCACCTGATCGCGCTTGATGGTGTTGTAGTCCAGCGGTTGCAGGATCTTTTCCCGGCCCAGCACGAGGGCGCTGTAGCTCTCGACATCGACCACGTCCCAGCTCGGTTGCCCGCTGGCCAGTTGCGAGCGGATCGCGCCTTCGGTCGGGCCGGCGCCATCGATGCGCACCTGGATGCCGGTGTTTTTGGTGAAGGTGTCAGTCCACGCCGAACGGAACGCGTTCAGGGCATCGCCGCCCCAGTTGACCACCACCAGCGGCTTGTCCGCCGACCAGCTGATGCCGCTGCGCAGCGCCAATGGCACCGCGGCCAGCAGGCCCATGGCCTGGATAAAGGTGCGGCGGTTGATCTGACCGTCACGGGTCTTTTCGATAAGCACTTCGATGCAGTCTTGTTGGTGATCCTGGCGCATGGGCAAGTCCTCAAGCGGCGGGTGTGGCAGCGCACACCGACCTTTTTTGTTGTCGTTGGAAGAGAGCTTTGTGACGCAGTTTTTTGGGGTCAGGCCTGCAGCAGGAAGCTTTGCTGCACCGGCCAGCTCAGCCACACCGGCGCGCCGCTGGGCATCAGCGCGCCCGGGTGATTGCCGGGCACGGACAGGTTGATCGGCAGCGTATCGCCGCCGACCTTGAGCGCCAGATGGGTACTGGAGCCCTGGTAGACCTTGTCGGTGAGTTGCGCGGGCATCACGTTGTAGCCCTCCGTGGTCGGGCACTCGCTGTGCAGTTCCATGTGCTCCGGGCGCACGGCCAGCACGATCGGTGCCGCGCTCAGTGCGTTCGGGGCCTGGGCGTGCAATACGTTGGTGCCGCAGCGGCCGCTGGCGGTCTGGCCGTTGCGGGTCAGGTTGTCCAGCGGGAACAGGTTCATCTTGCCCAGGAACTCGGCGACGAAACGGCTCTCGGGGCGGTTGTAGATGTTTTCCGGGGTGTCGACCTGGGTCAGCTTGCCGTGGTTGAAAATCGCGATGCGCGAGGACAGGGCCAGGGCTTCGTTCTGGTCGTGGGTGACGAACACGAAACTGGTGCCGACCTGACGGTGGATGCGTTGCAACTCGGTTTGCAGTTGTTCGCGCAGGTTCTTGTCCAGCGCCGACAGCGGCTCGTCGAGCAACAGCAGTTCGGGTTCGAACACCAGCGCCCGGGCAATCGCCACACGCTGCTGCTGGCCGCCGGACATCTCGGCGGGCTTCTTGTGCATGTGCGCACCGAGGCCGACCACTTCAAGAATGTGCTTGACCCGGCGATTGCGTTCTTCGGCCGGGACTTTACGGATGCGCAGCGGATAGGCCACGTTGTCGGCCACGCTCATGTGCGGGAACAGCGCATAACCCTGGAACACCATGCCGTAGTTCCGCTTCTCGGCGGAGCGCCGGATAATGTCGACGCCTTGCTCCATCAGCTTGCCCGAAGTCGGGCTGAGGAAGCCGGCCAGTATCATCAGCAAGGTGGTCTTGCCCGAGCCGGACGGACCCAGCAGGGTCAGAAACTCGCCTTGGCGAACGTCGAGGTCGACGTTATCCAGCGCCGCGAAACGGCCGTAATACTGGCTGATACCTTGAGCGCTGAGCTGGATCGCTGAACGGCTGGACACAATGAGGTTCCTCTTTTTATTGCCCATAGACGTGCGAGGACGGATGTGAATCCGAAATGGGCTTTGGGTTCATTATTGTTAAAAGTATCGCTACATCAATGGAATTATTTTGCCCGTATTGGTTAGTTTTATTGAACAAATGGGCGGCATATTCAGCTCTGGCCAAATGTCCCGAAATAGAGCCCTGCCCTGTGGGATGTGGTGTGTTTTACAAGGTGTCCTGCCAGGTCTGGCGGGACGATTGCAGCTGTGTCTTGACCCAGTTGCTGAAGGCCTGGACCACCGCGCGGTCAGCTTTCTGCGGGTCGGTGGCCAGGTAATAACCACGGTGCAGATCGATGCCGATGTCGAACGGCCGCACCAGCAAACCCTTGGACAAGGCATCGCCGCTGATCAGGTTGTCGCCGATGGCGATGCCCTGGCCGGCAATGCAGGCGGACTGTGCGCAGTGGGCATCGGAGAACAGGATGCCGCTCAACGCATTGACCCCCGAAGCGCCGGCGGCGGTCAGCCAGATGCGCCAGTCCGAGTAGTCGGTCATGTGCAGCAAGGGGTAAGTGCTGAGCTCCTGAGGGTTTTTCAGTCCGCCCAGGGCGTTGATCAGGCGAGGGCTGCATACCGGGAAGAAGCGCAGAGCCACAATCTCTTCAACATTCATTTCCGGCCAGTCGCCAATCCCATAGGCGATGAACAGGTCGACGTTGGGGTTGTTGGTGTCGTCCGGTGTGCGTGGGGAAATCAGCTGCAACTGCACTTGCGGGTACTGCCGCAAAAATGCACCGATGTGGTGGCACAGCCAATAGGTGGCGAACCCCGGCGCACAACTGACGCACAGCCGGCCGGAGATTTCCTGATCGTCGATCAACTGCCCGGCATCGAGCAGGTTCAGCAGAATCCCGTGCACCTCCCGCGCATAGCGCTCGCCTTGGTACGTCAGGCCAATGCCACGGCCAATCCGTTCGGTCAGGGCGAAGCCGACGCATTCCTCCAGCTTGCTGATCTGGTGGCTGATGGCGCTGCGGGTCAGGTTCAGTTCACGGGCCGCGACCGACACGCTGCCTGTGCGGGCAACCGCATCCAGCGCACGAAGGGCTGTCATCGAAGGAAATCGCATAAATCATCCCGTTCAAAGGTTAAAGGAACACGAAAGCACGACGCTGCCCCTGTGGCGAGGGAGCTTGCTCCCGTTGGGTCGCGTAGCGGCCCCAATTACATCGGTTGTCGAGCTTTGCGCCTGCTGCGCAGTCGAGCGGGAGCAAGCTCCCTCGCCTCAAGGTCAGTGTTTGTTCTCATATATGGTGACGTAAATCGAACAGTCAGGCCAAAAAAAATCGATTGTTGTATCGGTTGATTCAACAATACTAGCGCTAATTGTCATCGAAATGCTCCGGCCCACAATCAAAAGGTGCTGCCTGCGACATTGCCGGTTGACTAGAACAACAACAGTTATTTCAGGTTCCCGACCCGCCTGGCGCCCGGTGGACCTTTCAATCTCCTGAACTCAAAGGTGGCTTACATGGCTGAGTCCGATAACTTTTCCTCTACCCATTCCGTGCAGGGGACCTACGCCGACCTGATCCTCGCCAACGGGCGTATCTACACCCAGGACCCCGCTAATCCATGGGCCGAGGCCGTGGCCATCCGCGACGGCAAGTTGATCGGTGTCGCCAGACTCGGCCAGATCGAGATGTTCAAGGGCCCGAACACCCGCGTGCATGACCTGCAAGGCGCGTTCTGCATGCCCGGCCTGCACGATATGCACACGCATCCCGACCTCGCGTTGGCGCCGCGCTACAGCGACGACCTTGACGTCGGCATCGAAGACCCGACCCCGGAACAACTGCGCGAAAGCATCCTCGCTTATGCCGACAGCCATCCCGGCGACGGCTGGATCTACGGTCAGTACTGGGTGCGCTACACCTTCCGCGAAGCCGGTTTGACCCCGGGCCGCGCCTGGCTCGACAGCGTGATGCCGGACCGCCCGGTAGCGCTGCTCGACCGCATGTGGGGCACCATGATGGTCAACTCCAAAGCACTGGAACTGGCCGGGATCGATGGCAACACCTCCGACCCGCGCAACGGCTATTTCGAGCGTGATGAACTGACCGGCGAACCCACCGGCCTGATGATCGACGGCGCCTACGCGATGATTCACGCCGCGATGCCACCGACCCCGGTCAGCGTGCTGCGCCGCGCCTATCGCGATGGCGTGCACTTCCAGAGCTCGCGCGGCGTTACTGCGAGCAAGTATGTGCACGTCTGCGAACAGCGCTTGCAGGCCCTCAAGGAACTGGACGACAGCGGCGAACTGACGGTGCGCATCGAAGCGGCGATCAGTTGGCAGGACGACATTTTCCCGGTGCGTCGTCGCTGGGAACTGCTGGCCGGTGAGCGTCACTACTACCGCAGCGCACGCCTGAGCGCCAACGCGGTGAAGTTCCACTTCGACGGTACCGTTGAGCCGAAGTCTTCGTACCTGCTGACCCCATGGCCGCAGGAAAAAAGCTGGCGCGGCAAGCTCAACCTGACCCCGGAACACATCACCGACATGGTGGTGGACATGGACCGCAAGGGCATCCGCGTGATTGCCCACTGCACCGGCGACGGCGCGTCGGACGTGTTCCTCGATGCCGTGGCCGAGGCCCGTCGTCGCAACGGTTTCAGCGGTGTGCGCCACCAGTGCGCCCACAGCACCTTGCTGCATCCGGGCAACTTGCCGCGTTTCAAGGAACTCAACGTTATCGCCGAGTTCTCCCCGGCCGCCTGGTACCCGACGCCATTCGCCAGTGGTGCGCGTTCCGGCTACGGCCAGGAACGTCTCAAGCGCATCTACGATTTCAAAGGCGTGCTCGCCGCCGGTGGCACCGCGGTGATGGGCACCGACTGGCCGGTGGCGTCCATCGACCCGTGGCTCGCGCTGGAAACCATGATCACTCGGCAGAATCCGTGGAACGACGACCCGGCCTGCTTCGGCGACCCGATCAGCCTCGAACAGGCACTGACCGTGATCACCAGCAACGGCGCCGTTGCCATGGGCCTGGAACACAGCACCGGCAGCCTGCAAGTGGGCAAGGCGGCGGACCTGATCGTCATCGACCGCGACCTGTTCGCCAAGCCTGCGCGTAACTACATCCACAAGACCCAGGTGCTGCTGACCTTCGTTGAAGGGCAACTGGTCTACGACCGCCATTCGACGCTCGAAGCCGTCGGCCTCAAGGCCGTGTGGCAGGGCGAGCCACCGGTGCTGGAGGGCAAGGCAGAATGACGTCCCCACGCATCGCCGTGACCGTCGTCTCGGGGTTTCTCGGCGCCGGCAAAACCACGCTGCTCAACCGCATGGTGCGCCGTGCCGAAGGCAGTCGGCTGGCGGTGATCGTCAACGATTTCGGCGAGCTGAACATCGATGCAGCCATCGTTTCCGAAGTCACCGACGCGGTGTACAGCCTGCAGAACGGCTGCATCTGCTGCACCGTACAGGAAGACCTGCTGGCGCAACTGGGCAGCCTGGCACAGTTAGAACCGCGGCTGGAGCGCATCGTCATCGAGTGCAGCGGGGTGTCCGACCCGCAGCGCATCGTGCAGACCCTGGCTTATCCACAGCTGCGCAGCCAGATGCAACTGGACATGGTCATCACCGTGGTCGACGCCACCCGTCATCTGCAACTCGACGGCGAATACGCGCGGCTGGCCAGGGCGCAGGTGGCGGCTGCCGATTTGCTGTTGTTGAACAAGACCGATCTAGTCGACGAGACGCAATTGCGGGCGTTGCGCGAAGCTCTGGGACTGCGGACACGAATCCACGAAAGCGTGCAGGCGCAGTTGCCGGATGCGCTGTGGCTCGACACCGATCTGGACCTTGAGCCGCGCACAGTGAAACCGCTGACACGGGTGTCCGATGGCGATCACGGAGAGATGTTCAGCAGTTGGCTGTGGCAGAGCGACCTGGCGCTCGATGCCGAGGGATTGCGTGGCTGGTTGCAGGCGCTGCCCGGCGATGTGTTCCGGGTCAAGGGGCTGGTGAAGCTGGCGCAGGGCAACAAGGCGCATTGGCTGCAACACGTCGGCACCCGCAGTCAGTTTCTGCCGGCCACGGATGAAGCCCAGGCAAAGACCACACGCCTGGTGTTTATCGCCCGCCGTGGTTTCGACGGCTGGGAAGCGTTGGGGCAGGGGCTTGAGGCCTGCACCGTGAAGGTGAGCGCATGACTGCGACCGAACAACGCTTGCGTGAAGAACTCGCTGCCTGCTATCGGCTGGTGGCGCACTTTCGCATGACCGATCTGATCTTCACTCACATTTCGGTGCGCATTCCGGGGCCGGAGCATCACTTTCTGATCAACCCCTACGGGCTGATGTTCGATGAAATCACTGCGTCCAACCTGGTTAAGATCGACCTCGATGGTCACGCCGTGGAGCTGTCGCCATACCCGGTGAACCCGGCCGGTTTCGTGATCCACAGCGCCATCCACGGCGCCCGCGAAGATGCGCAATGCGTGCTGCACACCCACACCAAATCCGGTTGTGCGGTGGCGGCGTTGAAGTGCGGGTTGTTGCCAGTGAACCAGATTTCCATGGAGTTCTATGGTCGGGTCGCTTACCACGACTACGAAGGTGTCGCGCTGGACCTGAGCGAGCAAAAAAGGTTGGTGGCGGACCTGGGCGACAAGTCGGTACTGATGCTGCGCAACCATGGTTTGCTGACGGTGGGCGAGACCGTGAGCCAGGCATTCCTGCGCATGTACTACCTGGAAAAAGCCTGTGAAATCCAGTTGGCCGCCCAAGCCGCCGGTGAAGTTGTTCTGCCGTCGCACGAGGTCTGCGCGCATACCGAACGGCAGTTCAATGATCTGGGGCGGCCGTTGGAGGAGGGGGAGCTGAGTGATCCGGATGCCATGCAACTGGCCTGGGCGGCGTTGTTGAGGATGCTGGATCGGGTGGCGCCGGGTTACCGCGACTGATCTGAGTCCTGTGTTGTTTCGGCTGGCCCCTTCGCGGGCAAGTCGGATCGCCGCACCGCCGCTCCCACAGGGTCAGTGGGTGGATGAAAAATCCGCGAACAACCGAGAACCTGTGGGAGCGTGGCTTGCCCGCGATGCAGGCGCCTCGGACTGTCAGGCCTGTCGCGGTGTATTCAAGTTCATCGACCGCACCGCCAACGCAGACGCTGTCTCTTCATCAATCGGCAACGAAAAACGAAAGGTCGCACCCCGCCCCGGCACATCGATCAACTGAATCTCGCGCCCATGCAATTGCAGGATGCGATGCACGATCCGCAGCCCCAACCCGCCATCACGCCGTGCGCCGCCGATATTGAACGGACGCAGGAACAACCCTTCGCGCAGTTCCGGGGCGATGCCGGGGCCGGTATCGCTGACCGTGACTTCGATGAATGAACCTTGCGGGCGCAGGCCTAGCTCGACTTCGCCACCGACCGGGGTATGGCGCAGGGCGTTGTCGAACAGGTTGGTCAGCACCCGCTCGATCAACCCGAGGTCCGCGCAGGCCGCCGAGGCATTCGGCGCAAAGGTGGCCTTGAGTTCGACTTTGCGCGCCTCGGCGGTGAGTTCGAATTTCTGGAAGATGTCCTGGGCCAGGTCGGTCAGGGAAAAGCGTTCCAGCACCGGTTGCACGAAGCCGTGCTCCAGCCGCACCAGTTCCAGCAGAGACTGCGCCAGACCACCGACCTTGCGGCTCTGGTCCAGGGCGATGCCGAGGTAGCGACGGCGGTCGGCAGGGGACAGCGTGGCGTCCTTGAGCGACAGGGTTTCCAGATAACCGTGCAACGAGGCCAGCGGCGTGCGCAAGTCGTGGGAGATGTTCGCCACCAGTTCGCGGCGTTCCTGATCCTGGCGGGTCAATGAGCGCCATTGTTCGCCCAGGCGTGCCTGCATCTGCCGGAACGCCGCATCGAGCACAGCGATTTCATCGTGGCTGGCGGCTTTTTCCACCGCGACGGGCAGGGCTGGTGTGACCGGGACGCCATCGATGTCGAACTGGCTGACAGTTTCGGTCAGGCGACGCAACGGCCGGGTAATCAGCGCAAACGCCGTGAGACCGGCGATCAGGCACAGCAGCGCCACCAGGCCGATGGACAACAGCGCTGTGTTGAGCGCCGCGCTGGTCGCACCGCGTTCGGCCAGGCGGTCGTGATCCTCGCCGAGCAACACCACGTAGAGATAACCGGCAGGTTTGCCATCGACCTTCAGCGGCGCAGCGCTGAACACCTTGCGCGCATCGACGCTGCGCGGGTCGTCGCCGAGAATCGGCAGGGCATCGCCCCGCAGCAGGCGCTGGATCGGCGCCAGGTCGATCCGCTCACGACGGATCCGGCCCTCGGGCGCGGCGCTGCCGACAATCTTGCCTGCGGAATCGAGCAGGTACACCTCGACGCTCGGATTAACCTGCATCAGTTTGCTGAACAGGTCACGCACGGCATTGGGCATCAGGCCCTGGGTGTCCATCAGCACCGTGTCGCTGGCGATGTGCTGCGCCAGGTCCCGGGACAAGCCTTGCACCACTTCCTGCTCATGCATCTGGTTGGAGCGCACCTGCAACCAAGCCGACGTGCCGCAGCACACCAGCAGCAGCACGGCGAACACCAGGGACAGGCGTTGCGTCAGGGTCAGCCTCATGGCTGCGGCTCCTCGCCTGTGGCGAACTTGTAGCCGCGGCCCCAGACCGTGAGGATGCGCACCGGTTGCGCCGGGTCGGTCTCGATCTTGGCGCGCAGGCGGTTGATGTGGGTGTTGACCGTGTGCTCGTAGCCTTCGTGGCTGTAGCCCCACACAGCATTGAGCAGGTCCATGCGCGAAAACACCTTGCCGGGCTGGCGGGCGAAGAAATACAGCAAGTCGAACTCCCGGGGCGTGAGGTCCAGGCGCCGTCCGTCGAGGGACACATCGCGGGTGATCGGGTCGATGGCCAGGCCGTCGGTGAGCAGGCTGCCGGCGTCCATCTTCAGGTTGCGCGCCATGGCATCGACCCGGCGCAGCAACGCCTTGACCCGGGCCACCAGTTCGAGCATGGAAAAGGGCTTGGCCAGATAGTCGTCGGCACCCAACTCCAGGCCGAGAATCCGGTGCACTTCGCTGGATCGCGCGCTGGTGATGATGATCGGCGTATAGCGGGCCATGGCCCGGGCGCGACGGCAGATCTCCAGGCCGTCGACACCGGGCAGCATCAGGTCGAGGACCAGTGCGTCCCAGTTGCCCTGTTGCAGCAGGCGCATGCCTTCATCGCCATCGGCGCTGTGCACCACCTCGAACTGCTCATCGCGAAGATGCAGGCAGATCAGGTCGGCGATATGCATATCGTCCTCGACCACCAGGACGCGTTTGGTCTGTTCCATACAGCTCAATCCTTCGGCGCAATGGGCGCATTGTGCGGGTTTTTCGGCGCCCGAGTTATCACGAATTGTTTAACTTCCTGTGAGGATTTGGCGATCACCCAAAGCCTAGGCTGTGTTCCATGAAACACCCCTGGATTTTTTGGAGACGAGCATGTTTTCACGACGGCAATTTCTTCTAGCGAGCGGCGGGCTGGGTGTGGCTGCCCTGGCGATCGGCATGTTGCCGAAGTTTTCCACAGGCAGCGCATTAATCAGCGAGGCCAGCGCAGCGGAGGCATTCGAAGTGACCCACAGTGACAAAGAATGGCACGCCATCCTCAGTGACGAGCAGTACGACATCCTGCGCGAAGAGGGCACCGAACGGGCCTACAGCAGCCCGCTGAACAACGAGCACCGCGATGGCACCTTCGCCTGTGCCGGTTGCGACCTGCCGTTGTTTTCTTCGGCGACCAAATTCGACAGCCGCACCGGCTGGCCGAGTTTCTGGGCACCGCTGGACAAGGCCGTGGCGACCCGCCAGGACCGTGCGTTCGGCATGGTCCGCGAAGAGGTTCACTGCCGGCGTTGCGGCGGGCATCTGGGGCATGTTTTCGACGACGGCCCGAAACCCACCGGCCTGCGTTACTGCATGAACGGCCTGGCGATGAAATTCGTGCCCAAGACGGTGTGATTCCCTACCACTCACTTTTTGCAGGTAATCGCCATGTGGCTGCTGGTCCTCGCTTATCTCGGTGGTGTGCTGACGATTGTCAGCCCGTGCATTCTGCCGGTGTTGCCATTTGTCTTCGCCCGCACCGGGCAACCCTTCGTCAAAAGCGGATTGCCGCTGCTGGTGGGCATGGCCCTGACGTTCGCGCTGGTTGCCACGTTGGCGGCGGTGGGCGGTGGCTGGGTGGTGCAGCTCAACCAGTACGGGCGCTGGCTGGCGCTGGTGTTCGTGGCGTTGTTCGGTCTGACGTTGTTGCTGCCGCAATTGGCTGAACGCCTGACCCGGCCGCTGGTGGCGGCGGGCAGTCGTTTGTCGGAGGCGGCGGGCGCCGACGCGCGGCCACGTCCTGGAGCTTCGTTCTTGATCGGCGTGGCCACCGGCCTGTTGTGGGCGCCCTGCGCCGGGCCGATCCTCGGTTTGCTGCTGACCGGTGCGGCGCTGCAAGGCGCGAGTATTCAAACCACCTTTTTGCTGTTGGCGTATGCCGCGGGTGCTGCCACGTCCCTGGCGTTGGCCCTGTTGCTGGGCGGCAAAGTCTTCGCGGCGATGAAGCGCTCGATTGGTGCCGGCGAATGGGTACGTCGCGGTCTCGGCGCGGCGATGCTGGCCGGAGTGGCGGCGATTGCCCTGGGGCTGGATACCGGCGTTCTGGCTCGGTTTTCCACGGCGTCGACCGGCGGAATCGAGCAAGCGTTGGTGGAGAAACTAAGCGGCAAGTCGCCGCGTAACAGTGCGGCGCCGAATACGATCGCCGAGGGTGCGGTGCAAGTGGCTGACAAAACCCCCGGCACCTTGCCGGTCGAAGGCAACCTGCCGCCCCTCGACGGCGCCGTGCAGTGGCTCAACTCGCCACCCCTCGATGCGCAGGCCTTGAAAGGCAAGGTGGTGCTGGTGGATTTCTGGACCTACTCCTGCATCAACTGCCTGCGTTCGCTGCCCTATGTGAAAGCCTGGGCCGAAAAATATCACGATCAGGGCCTGGTGGTGATCGGCGTGCATGCGCCGGAGTTTGCCTTCGAGCGCGACGTCAACAACGTCACCAAGGCCATGAAAGACCTGGGCATCACCTACCCGGTGGCCATCGACAACGAGTTCAAGATCTGGCGCGCCTTCAACAACGAGTACTGGCCGGCGCATTACTTTGCCGACGCCCAGGGACGCATTCGTTATCACCACTTCGGCGAAGGCGCGTACGACGAGTCGGAGCGGGTCATCCAGCAATTGCTGCGCGAGGCGGGGGCGGCCAAGGTCGCCGATGGACTGATCAGTGCGCAGGCCGACGGCGTGCAAATGGCCCCGGACAACCTCGCCGTGCAGTCACCGGAAACCTATGTCGGCTACCAGCGCGCGGAACACTTCGTACCGGAAACCGCGCTGGTGCCGGACAAGGTTGCGGCCTACAACCCACCGGCGCAACTGTCCCTCAACGACTGGAGCCTGGGCGGCCAGTGGCATGTCGGCCCGGAGCGGGCCACGGCCAGCGCACCGGCCAGCCGCATCGTCTATCGCTTCCACGCCCGTGATCTGCATTTGGTGCTCGGCCCTGGCGCCGATGGCAAGCCGGTGCGCTTCAAGGTGCTGATCGACGGCAAGGCCCCCGGTGATGCCCACGGTATGGACGTGGCACCCGATGGCAGCGGCACCGTGACCGACCAGCGCTTATATCAACTGGTGCGCCAGAGCGACGGCGTGACCGACCGGACTTTCAGTATCGAGTTTCTTGATCCGGGTGCGTCGGCTTACGCCTTCACCTTCGGCTGATTACTTTCCAACGCTTCAGGAGTTCGCCCCATGAAAACCCTCTTTACCTGGCGTCGTACCCTGCTGGGGCTGGCGGCTGCCGGCATCATCAGCCAATGCTCGGCCTTCTCCTTCGGTGGTGCCGAAGAGGGGGTAGTCCTTCCACCGCCGGCCATCGACGAAACCACCCAGGCCCGCAGCGAAACCGCGGTGTTCGCTGGTGGCTGCTTCTGGGGTGTGCAAGGGGTGTTCCAGCATGTCAAAGGCGTGAAGAACGCCGTCTCCGGCTACGCGGGCGGGGCGGCCAATACCGCGCAATACGAGCGTGTCAGCAACGGCAATACCGGCCATGCGGAATCGGTCGAAGTCACGTTCGATCCCGCTCAGGTCAGCTACGGCACCTTGCTGCAGATCTACTTTTCGGTGGCCCACAACCCGACCGAACTCAACCGTCAGGGGCCGGACAGCGGCACCCAGTATCGCTCGGCGATCTTTACCAAAAGTACCGAGCAGCAGCGGGTCGCACAGGCCTACATCACCCAGCTCGACGCTGCCCATGCCTTCGACAAACCGATCGTGACCAAGCTGGAAACCTTCAACGGTTTCTACCCGGCGGAGGAGGAACATCAGGACTTCCTGACCGAGCATCCGACCTATCCCTACATCGTGATCAACGATTTGCCAAAGGTCGCGCAGTTGAAACAGCTGTACCCGAATCGTTATCAGGAACAGCCGGTGCTGGTGAAGGCGGGGATGTAAATGCATGGCCTATTCGGCCGACGGGTGCTTGCCCCACCTCTGTACGGCGAATTCGACGAAACGCCGCAGCTTCGGCAAACGGTGGCGATCCTGGGCATAGACCAAGTGCATCGGCCGGCTGGGCGGGCAGTAATCGGGCATCAAGGCCAACAGCTTTCCGTCCTTGAGGTCCTGCTCGACCAAGGCGTCGGGCATCATCACGATGCCCATGCCGGTGCGCGCCGCTTGATGCAGCCCCGCCGAACTGTTGATCAGCATCGGTCCGCTGACCCCCACGCTGACTTCGCCATCGGGACCGGCCAGGCGCCATTCCTTTTGCACCGATTGCCAGTCATCCCCGGCCGGATAGGCAAAGGACAGGCAGTCATGGTGTCGCAGGTCTTCGGGTGTCTGCGGTGTGCCGCGTCGGGCCAGGTACTCCGGTGACGCGCACATGGTCAGGGTGTAGTCGATCAGCGGACGGGCGATCAGGTTGGAGGGCTCCAGCGCGCCGAGGCGAAACGCAACATCGAGTCCATTTTCCAGCAGATCCGGGCGTCGGTTGGTCAGGACCACGTCGAGTTTCACCCGCGGGTTTTGCAGGCTGAACTCACTCAGTGCCGGCGCCAGGCGTTCGGTACCGAAGGTCAGGGGCGCGGTGATGCGCAAGATGCCGCTCGGTTCGTCCAGCGCCTGCTCGGCCAGTCGCTCGGAATCGGCCACCAACCCCAGCACTTCCAAGCAGCGCTGGTAATACGCGGTGCCGAACTCGGTCAGCCGCTGGCGCCGCGTCGTGCGGTTGAGCAGGCGCACACCCAGCCGTTGCTCCAGAGCTTTGAGGTGGTTGCCGACCATGGTCGTGGACATATCACACTGCAAGGCGGCGGCGGTCATGCTGCCGGTCTCCACCACTTTCACGTAGACGGTCATTGCCTGGAACAGATCCATTATCAAGCTCGGCTTTTAAATGATTGAAGTTTTACGGTGTTTATCCAGCTCGGGTGGCTAACCATACTGCAAAAACACCGACCCTTGCTGGAGCTTGATGTCATGACCGCCGCCTGCCTGATGAGCACTTACCAACCCTTGGCCTTGAGTTTCAACAAGGGCCTGGGCACTCGCCTGTGGGATCAGGCCGGTCGCGAATACCTGGATGCGGTCGCCGGAGTGGCTGTGACCAATGTCGGCCACTCCCACCCGAAAATCGTCGCCGCCATCACTGAACAGGCCGGGCTGCTGCTGCACACCTCGAACCTCTACAGCATCGACTGGCAACAGCGGCTGGCGCAGAAACTGACACGGCTGGCGGGCATGGACCGGGCGTTCTTCAACAACTCCGGGGCCGAAGCCAACGAAACCGCACTGAAAATCGCCCGGCTGCATGGCTGGCACAAGGGCATCGAGCAGCCGCTGGTGGTGGTCATGGAGAACGCGTTCCATGGCCGCACCCTCGGCACTTTGTCGGCCAGCGATGGCCCGGCGGTACGCCTGGGTTTCAACAAGCTGCCGGGGGACTTCGTCAAAGTGCCGTTCGGCGACCTCGACGCGCTAGACAAGGTGCAACAGGTTCACGGTTCGCGGATCGTGGCGATCCTGATGGAGCCGATCCAGGGCGAAAGCGGCGTGCAACTGGCGCCACCGGGCTATCTCAAGGCCGTGCGCGAACTGTGCAACCGGCGCTCATGGTTGTTGATGCTCGATGAAATCCAGACCGGCATCGGCCGCACCGGCCAGTGGTTCGCGTTCCAGCACGAAGGCATCGTCCCGGACGTCATGACCCTGGCCAAAGGCCTGGGCAACGGCGTGCCGATTGGCGCGTGCCTGGCCCGTGGCAAGGCGGCCGAACTCTTCACGCCGGGCAGCCACGGCAGCACGTTTGGCGGTAATCCGTTGGCCTGCCGGGTCGGATGCACCGTGCTGGATATCGTTGAAGAACAAGGCCTGCTGGAAAACGCCCGGCTTCAGGGGGAACGCCTGCTCGAAAGATTGCGCACAGAACTGGCGGGCAACCCGAACGTCTCGCAAATCCGCGGCCAGGGTCTGATGATCGGCATCGAACTCAAGCAACCGATCCGCGACCTGAGCCTGATCGCGGCCCGGGATCACGGCTTGTTGATCAACGTCACGCGGGGCAAAACCATCCGCCTGCTACCGCCGCTGACCATTGATGAGCGGGAGGTGGAGATGATTGTCAGAGGGGTGAGTGGGGTGGTGAAAGAGGCTTGAAATACGCTCCTTGGGCACCGCAATACCTGTGGGAGCGAGCTTGCTCGCGATGGCGATTACACAGTCAATATCGTCGTTGACAGACACTCCGCTATCGCGAGCAAGCTCGCTCCCACAGGTTTGCGTCTTAACTGATCGGTATCACTCCGACTTGCGAGGCGAAGTCGGTGATTTCTTTCCGATCCATCAGTTGAATCCTGGAATCGGCAAATTCTTCGAACAACCGCTGATGCGCAGCAAATCCACTTGAGTCATCACGCGTGCGATAGCTGCCCGCCCACTCCAGCAATGCCTCCAACCGTTCACCATCCTGTGTTTCCCGTTGGTGAATGTTGGCGACGCAATCCTCGTCATCGATATACAGCCAAATCAACGCTGTGGCGCGGTGGAGGATTTCGCTGGCGATCCAGCCGTAAACCCCTTCGATCACCCAGCGCTCCTCTTCGGCCGCGATCCGCGCCAGGCACAGTGCCTGTGAGCGGGGGCGGGCGAGGCTATGTTCGTCCGACAGCCAGTGAATCGAATCCAGATCGATCCATGGCGCCTGCAACTGTCTGGCCATTCGCTCGGCCAGCCAGCTCTTGCCAGAACCGGAGTTGCCGATGATCAAAGTCCGAGTCAGATCCACTTCATGTGCATTGAGAAATTTCATCTTCATTCGCTGGCGTCCCACCGAGAGAACCCACAGAATCGACCCTCACTCAAGGGGAAGGAGCTCCATCAGGTGTGGGTTCGAATTGCGTTATTCATGACGTTGGGCATGGTTTCAGGCGTAAATGCTGCAACGCAGACACCGGGTATTGCCGGGCATTACACGCTGCAGGCCAGGGAAATCGTTTCCAGGCTATTGCTCAAGCCTGACAACACCTTTGAAGCCATGATCGAGTATGCCGGTGCCGAAGGCTCCGCCAAAGGGCAGTGGAAGCTGGTCGACAACACCCTGACCTTGAGCAGTGACGCGGTCGAGCCGCCCGCTGAAAACCTGCTGTTCAATTTAAGTCGTACCCACAGTCTGGCAGACCTGCAGGACGCGCATCAGCCCGACGGCGGCGGCCAGTTCAAGCAGGCGCAAAGCAACTATGTGCTGAACCTGCGTTATGCCCGCTCCAGCCCCGTGCCGAGCATCGCACCGGTGATGGTGTCGTTCGAGTTCAACCAGGGGCCAGCCGCCCAATTGTTGTGGAATAACGCGGTGGGCCGGCAGCTTTACCTGCCATATTCCGACCAGCGAACCCTGACCCGGGTTGGCCTGCAAAGCAGTGCCGAGCAACCGCCACAATGGTTTGCCATCGCCCCCCAGACACGCACTCTTTCCTTGAGCTGGAAGGTTGATCGCACGACCGGGCAAATGACGTATGACAAGCCGGATGAGCTTGGCCTGAAGCAGTCGCAACAGTTCTTTCGCAACGCCCCCAAAGCGCTGGCGCAGATTGATCACAACTACATCTTGACCCTGCTCTACGGAGTAACTGCCGAACCGCCGGCGATCAAGCCTGTGGATATCTATTGGTCGTTCGATGACGGTTCACAAACGTCGCAACGCTGGACGGATTCTCGGCAACAGCAACTGCTCATGCCGGCACCCGCGGGCAAGACCCTGAAAAAACTCGGTGTGAAGTTGAGCAACGAACAGAGCCCGCAATGGTTCGAGGTCGCGGCAGACAGCCGGGCAATCGACCTGATGTGGGATGAACGCGTCAACCCCGCGCAGATGCGCGATTTGTCCGGGGTCTTCAAAACCCTGGAGCTGGACGTCAAGGGCGACTGCCTGGCGGTGGACCTGGGCAATGGCATGGCGTGTTATCGCCAGTAGGTTCAGTCGCTGTGCTCGGGGGCAATCATCCGGGTCTTCGGTGCGCCGTTCGAGTTGTGCTGATAGATGGTCTGCGGCTGCCCCAGGTCATTGAAATACACCTGGCCGATCCCCGCCGAGTTCCATAGCCGCTCACCGGCTTCGGCATGTTCGGGCACGTGGGGCACGATGCGCATGAGTCGACGCTTGGTCAGCCAGTTCAACGGTGAGCGTGGCGAGTACAGCCAGCGGTTGAGGCGGTCGAACCACTCGAGCAGGGTGGCGGGGAATTCATTTTTGATGCCGCTGCTGGTGATCTGCCAGATGCGCGGCCCGGCCTTGCGGTGGCGGATCAGCACTTCGTAGACGAAGGAATAGTGCACATCGCCCGACAGCACCACGTAGTTACCCGGCGTGCGCGAGTGCCGGAAAATGTTCAGGATCACCTGTGCCGCGCCGCGATGGGCCATCCAGTTTTCCGCGTCCACCAGCAGTGGATAACCGCACCAGCTGAATACCCGCTGCACGGTTTCAATCAGCTTGACGCCGAAGATCGGCGCTGGCGAAACGATGATCGCACTCGGGTGGTCCAGCAGTTCCTGTTGCAGCTCGCTCAGGGCTTCCCAGTCGAGCAAACCGGAAGGCTGCTTGAGGTTCATCTCGCTGCGCCAGCGTCGGGTGCGGGTGTCGATCACCACCACGGCCGGGGTGGTCGGCAGCACGTAATGCCAGTGCTGAAACTTCAGCAGATCACTGATCAAGTCATCCTGAACGGTGCTGTCGAGGTGACGGTCGCGTGCGCTGTCGCTCAACGCGCCGGCCTTATCCAGCACAGCGGCGAAAGCATCCGGATTGTTGCCCCAGCCCTGGCACAACATGTACGCCAGCAGCGCGTTGCCGATGATGCGCCGGGAGAACGGATGGCCGTAGGCCGTTTCCTCCCATTGCGCGGAAAGGTTCCAGTCATCGGTGATGTCGTGGTCGTCGAAAATCATCAGCGTCGGCAGATGCGCCAGTGCCCGCGCGACGTTGCCAAGGCCTGCCTTGAAGGCATCGATGCGCGTCTGTTCAAGGGCGTAGCGCTTGAGCTGTTCCGGCGTCAGCGTCGGTGCCTGGGGCGCGATCAGGGTCCAGGGCACTGGCGACCAGACCAACAAGTACATGGCCATGACTTCGGCGAAGGTCACCAGGTGATTGTCGGCACTGCTGCTGGTGAAAATCGGCTTGCGCGCGCCACCGAAAAATCGCTCGCGCAGGGTTTCATTGCTTTGCAGTGCCGGCAGCAGATCCGCGCGGTGGTAGTAACTGGCCGGATGCTCGTAGAGCCTGGCGCTGTCACTGACCACGGCGCCTTCGAGGTGTTCTCCGAACAGGCCCAGGCGCTCGATCAAGGCGTGAATCGCCCGCAACATCGGCCCCGCGACATCGTCGGCGTAGACCTGATCGCCCGTCATCATCAGCAGTGCCGGGCGGTCCTTTGCCACGTGTTCCTGCGCCAGCAACTGGTCGACGCACAGCAAGCCGTCTGTCGCCGGGTGATGCGGCTTGCGGCAAGAGCCATGCAGCAACTGATCGACCCGTGCGCGCAGGACGAAGTTCGGGCAACGGGCAGCGCCATACAGCAGGTGCGGCGCCCAGTCGGCGATGCCTTGTTCTGTGCCATCGATCAGCAGGTCATAGTCGATCGACTCATCCCAGGGCAGGGCGCCATCGAGTTGCACATCGATCAAGTGCACAAAGGCATGAGCCCCCACTGCAATCACCGTGCATTGCCCGGCATCGAGACGGATATCGCCGACGCCCTGCACGCGCAAGGTCAGCGCCAGCGCCCGGGATCCCACCAGCCACAGCACCAGCCGCGTGGGCTCCAGACGCCGCAACAGCGGGCCGGCCAGGACCGGCGGCAGGGCTGGGTGATCGTCGGGCAGTGGCAGCGTGTCGGGCATCCGGGTTCAAGACTCTTGGGGCGTGGAAGCGGGCGATGATAGCGCAGGTGACGGCGGGACCGGCTAGACGATCCCGTTTCTGCCTGTCACCAAATGAAAAGCCATTGTCGTCTGATGAGAAGCGTCTCAACAGGCCTCGTCCTACAGTCCAATCAGCGCAATTCGATGCAACACGCCCATATTGCAGATTGGAGAATAAGAAAAATGGCCAAAGCCGTACGCTTCTACGAAACCGGTGGTCCCGAAGTTCTACGTTATGAGGACGTCGAAGTCGGCGAACCCGGTCCGGGTCAGGTTCGCCTTCGTCATGTGGCGGTTGGCCTGAACTATGCCGACACCTATTTCCGTAACGGTACCTACCCGATTCCGATGCCCAACGGCATGGGCGTCGAGGCCTCTGGCGTAGTCCAGGCCGTTGGTGAAGGGGTCACCAACGTCGAAGTCGGTGATCGCGTCACCTACACCGGTTTCCTCAACACCCTCGGCGCCTACAGCACCGAGCGCCTGATCCCGGCCGCGCCGCTGATCAAGCTGCCGGAAACCATCAGTTTCGAAACGGCCGCCGCGATGACCATGCGTGGCCTGACGTCTTCGTACCTGATGCGCCGCATCTACGACTTCAAGCCGGGCGACAGCATCCTGTTGCATGCCGCCGCTGGCGGTGTCGGCCTGATCGTTTCGCAGTGGGCCAAACTGCTGGGCCTGAACGTGATCGGCACGGTTTCGACCGAGCAAAAGGCGGAAATCGCCCGGGCTCACGGTTGCGACCATACGATCAATTACAGCCATGAAGACGTCGCCGCTCGCGTTCGCGAATTGACCGACGGTGTGGGCGTCAACGTGGTGTTCGACAGCGTTGGCAAGAATACCTTCATGGGTTCGCTGGATTCGTTGAAGCCCCGTGGCCTGATGGTCTGCGTGGGTACTGCATCCGGTCCGATCCCTGCTTTCGACCCTGTGATGCTAGCGATGAAAGGCTCGCTGTTCCTGACCCGTCCGGCCCTGGCCAACTACATCAGCGACCCGGCCGAAAAAGCCGCCCTGGCCGGTGAGTTGTTCGACCATGTCGGCAGCGGCCGGATCAAGATCGAGATCAACCAGCACTACGCCTTGCAGGATGCCGTGCAGGCCCATCGCGACCTTGAATCTCGCAAGACTACCGGCTCGTCGATTTTCGTCGTTTAAGGAGCGGCCAGCCATGAAAGTCGAACAATTGACCTGCAGCATTGGTGCCGAACTGATCGGCGTCAACCTGGCCGACGCGGTGCATGACGACGGTCTGTTTGCCGAGATTCGTGCCCAGTTGCTCAAGCACTGCGTGGTGTTCCTGCGTGACCAGGACATCACCCGCGCCGAGCACGTGGCCTTCGCCCGGCGCTTCGGCGAGCTGGAAGATCATCCGGTGGCCGGCAGTGATCCGGATCATCCGGGGCTGGTGCGGATCTACAAGAATCCGGACCAGCCGATGGACCGCTACGAAAACGCCTGGCACACCGATGCTACCTGGCGTGAAGCACCGCCGATGGGCTGCGTGCTGCGTTGCGTGGAATGCCCGCCAGTGGGCGGCGACACCATGTGGACCAACATGGTCCAGGCCTATGCGAACTTGCCGGAAGACGTAAAGGTCAAGATCGCCGACCTGCGTGCCCGCCACAGCATCGAAGCGAGCTTCGGTGCCGCCATGCCGATTGAAAAACGCCTGGCGCTCAAGGCGATGTACCCGGACGCCGAACACCCGGTGGTGCGCACCCATCCGGAAACCGGCGAGAAGGTGCTGTTCGTCAACGCCTTCACCACCCACTTCAGCAACTACCACACCCCCGAGCGGGTGCGTTTCGGCCAGGACGCCAACCCCGGCGCCGGCGAGTTGCTGCGTTACCTGATCAGCCAGGCGTACATCCCTGAGTATCAGGTGCGCTGGCGCTGGAAGCCCAACAGCATCGCCATCTGGGACAACCGCAGTACCCAGCATTACGCCGTCATGGATTACCCGCCGTGCCATCGCAAGATGGAGCGTGCCGGGATTATCGGCGACAAGACGTTCTGATCGAACGCCACCTGCATTCGCACTCGTAAACACGTCTGCCCGGCACGACCCCGGGTGGGCGAGACAATCATAAGAACTGGCATAAGAACTGGAGTAACCATGCAATTTTTCGACGATTCTCTGCACCCGGAAAACATGGAAAAGGTAGTCATTACCGTGGCCCCGTACGGCCCGGAGTGGATGCCTGAAGACTTCCCGGAAGACATCCCGTTGACCATGGATGAGCAAGTCCAGAAAGCGGTCGAATGCTACGAAGCCGGCGCCACCGTGCTGCACCTGCATGTGCGTGAACTGGACGGCAAGGGCTCCAAGCGCCTGTCGAAGTTCAACGAGCTGATCGCCGGTGTGCGTGAAGCCGTGCCAGACATGATCATCCAGGTCGGCGGCTCGATTTCCTTCGCCCCCGAAAGCGATGGTGAAGCGGCCAAGTGGCTGTCCGACGACACTCGCCACATGCTGGCCGAGCTGACGCCGAAACCGGATCAGGTCACGGTCGCGATCAACACCACCCAGATGAACATCATGGAGCTGTTGTATCCGGAGTACCTGAAAGGCACCTCTCTGGACAACCCGTTGATCCACGCCGCCTACAGCGAAATGACCGTACCGGCAGGTCCGGGCTGGGTTGCCGAGCACCTCAAGCGCCTGATGGACAACGGCATCCAGCCACACTTCCAGTTGACCGGCATGCATGCCATGGAAACCCTCGAGCGCCTGGTGCGCCGTGGCGTTTACAAAGGCCCGCTGAACCTGACCTGGATCGGCATCGGCGGCGGTTTCGACGGCCCGAACCCGTTCAACTTCTTCAACTTCATCCACCGCGCGCCGGACGGTTGCACCCTGACATCCGAGTCGCTGCTCAAGAACGTCATGCCGTTCAACACCATGTCGATGGCCATGGGCATGCACCCGCGTGTGGGCAATGAAGACACTATCATTGACCACAAGGGCGACCGTTTCGGCTCGGTTGCACAGATCCAGCAAACCGTGCGAATTGCCCATGAACTGGGCCGTGAAATCGCCACCGGCAAAGAAGCCCGCGAGATCTACCGCATCGGCGTGCAGTACGAAACCATCGAAGAAACCCTGTTGGCCAATGGCATGGCCCCCAACCGCAAGGCTGGGCAGAAAGGTACTCCGCAACGCGGTTGACCGAGGGTCGGGACGAGAGGCCGTGACCTCTCGTCCGCCTGACCGTTACACGCTTGATAACAAAAATAAAACAAAGCTCTTGAGGAGGCTGCATGGCCTTTCACCCAATCGCCGCTGACGATGACGACTCCAGCGGAGTCGGCGTTGCGCGCCAATATGCCTGGATCGTCTTTGCCTTGACGTTCGGCCTGTTGATTTCCGATTACATGTCGCGTCAGGTACTGAACGCGGTATTCCCCCTGCTCAAGACTGAGTGGTCGTTGAGCGACGGACAGCTCGGTTTGCTCAGCGGCATCGTTGCCCTGATGGTCGGCCTGCTGACGTTTCCCCTGTCGTTGATGGCCGACCGTTTCGGCCGGGTCAAGAGCCTGGCACTGATGGCGTTCCTGTGGAGCGTGGCGACCCTGGGTTGCGCGCTGGCCCAGGACTACCAGCAGATGTTCATCGCGCGATTCATGGTCGGCGTCGGCGAAGCCGCCTACGGCAGCGTGGGCATCGCGGTGGTGATTTCGGTGTTCCCCAAACACATGCGCGCCACCCTGGCCAGTGCCTTCATGGCTGGCGGGATGTTCGGTTCGGTGTTGGGCATGGCTTTGGGCGGTGCGATTGCCGCCAAGCTGGGCTGGCGCTGGTCGTTCGCCGGCATGTCGCTGTTTGGCCTGTTTCTGGCGGTGCTCTATCCGCTCATCGTCAAGGAAGCGCGCATTGCGCCACAACGTGCCGCGCAGATTGCGAACAAGACGGCCGCGGCGGTCAAGCGCCCACTGCGCACGCTGTGGTCCAGCCGTTCGGTGGTGGCGACCTACATCGGCAGCGGCTTGCAGTTGTTCGTCGGCGGTACGGTGATGGTGTGGATTCCCAGCTACCTCAATCGCTACTACGACATGCCTACCGACAAGGCCGGTGGCATGGCGGCGATCATCGTGTTGTGCAGCGGCGCGGGGATGATCCTGTGCGGCATGCTCAGCGATCGGCTGTGCCGCAACTCGCCGGAGCGCAAGGTCAGCCTGGCCATCGGCTTTTGCCTGGGCAGTTGCCTGTTGCTGTCGGCGGCCTTTGCCTTGCAGGCAGGGCCAGTGCAACTGCTGCTGATCTGCCTGGGCATGCTGATTGCCACCGGTACCACTGGCCCCGCCGGTGCGATGGTCGCCAACCTGACCCATTACTCGGTGCACGGTACGGCGTTCGCCACGCTGACCCTGGCCAACAACATGCTGGGGCTGGCGCCGGGGCCGTTCATCACCGGCCGGGTGTCGGACCTCATCGGTCTGCATGCCGCGTTTCAACTGGTGCCACTGGTCAGCCTCGCGGCGGCAGCGGTGTTCTTTTATGCCAAGTGTCATTACCACAAAGATATTGCCCGCCTTCAGGGTCAGAGCGTGCCTGACCCTGTCAGTGAAGCCGGGATAGAGGTGAAGTTGTGAGTCGTCGTTTACGTATTGATGTGTTTTTCGATTTTATCTGCCCCTGGTGCCTGATCGGCAAACGCCAACTGGAGCATGCGCAGGTGCAGTTTCGCAGTCGCCACCCGGATGTGCAGATCACCACGGTGTGGCATGGCGTGCAGTTGCTGCCCCAGATACCGGTAGAAGGTGAACCTTTCGCCGATTTCTACCGCAAGCGTCTGGGCAATGCTGACGCCGTGGCCATACGTCAGGCCCAGGTCCAGCAGGCGGCTTCGGCAGTCGGGCTGGCCATCGACTTGACCCGCATCGCGACGATGCCCAACACCGCCGACGCCCATCGTTTGCTCGAGCGTGCCAGCACGCTAGGCAATGTTGTCCAGCGTGACGTCTTGCTCGAGCGCCTGTTCGCCGCTTACTTCCAGAAGGGCGAAGACCTCGGCTGCCGTGAGACCTTGCTCGCCATCGCTCGCTCCTGCGGCTTTGATGCAGAGACCATGGCCGATTGCCTGATGGGCGACACCACGCCGTTTGAAGGCTTGCCTGGGGCGAGCAGTGGCGTGCCTAGTTTTCAGTTCGACCGCCGCATGACGGTCGTGGGCGCGCAACCTGCCGAGGCATTGCTCGGGGCCATGAGCCAGGCACTGAAAGAAAGTGATCGCGAGCGGCAGCCAGCATGACCCGGCGCATTCCCGTGCCAGCCGGCAAGCACCCGCAGGCCGGTGGCCGGGCGCTGTTCGAGTTCGAAGACAAAAGCCTGGCGCTGTTCAACGTCGACGGGCAGTTGTTTGCCATTGACGACAGCTGCCCGCACCAAGGCTCCTCGCTTTGCGGAGGGCGTCTTGAAGGCCGGGTGATTCAATGCCTCGCCCATGGTTTGCGCTTCGATTTGCACAGCGGTTACCTGCTCAATTCCAGGCAGGTCAAAGTCACCAACTACCCGGTCGAGATCATCGACGGCCAGGCGTTTATCATCATCGCATCCGAGGAGTCCGCGCCATGAGCGCCATTGCTCTCACCCGTATCCACAGTCGCACGCGCGAACTGGCACCGGGGTTTATCGTCAGTCTGATTGTCGCGGCCGCCGCGTCGTTTCTGTCCGAGCACTACGGTGCGCCGGTCATGCTGTTTGCCTTGCTGCTGGGCATGGCCCTGAATTTTCTCGCCGATGACGGCCCCTGCAAGGCCGGTATCGAGTTCACCGCCCGCACGGTGCTGCGCATCGGCGTGGCACTGCTGGGCATGCGCATTACCCTGGAGCAAATGGCGGCGCTAGGCTGGAAGCCGATAGCGCTGGTGGTGATCCTGGTGGTAGTGACCATCAGCGTGTCTGTGATCGCCGCCAAGGCCCTGGGCTTTCAGCGGCTGTTCGGCATGCTCACCGGTGGCGCGACGGCCATCTGTGGCGCCTCAGCGGCCCTGGCATTGGCAGCGGCGCTGCCGAACCATCCGCAGAAAGAGCGCGCCACACTGTTCACGGTCATTGGCGTATCGGCGTTGTCGACGATGGCGATGATCGTCTATCCGATGATCGCCAACTGGCTGGAGTTGTCACCGCAGGTAGCGGGCGTGTTCCTCGGCGCCACGATCCACGACGTGGCTCAGGTGGTCGGCGCCGGCTACAGCATGTCGACCGAGACCGGCGACACGGCCACGGTGGTCAAGCTGATGCGCGTTGCGATGCTGCTGCCGGTGATCGTCACCGCGGCAATGATCACCCGCATGCAAGGCGCCGACCCGACCGGCAAACGCCCGCCACTGTTGCCGTGGTTCGCCGTCGGCTTTCTGATCCTGGCCTGCATCAACAGCACCGGCTGGATCGCGCCGGCGGTGCAAGGCGGGGTCAATGAGTTGTCGCGCTGGTGCCTGGTGATTTCCATCAGTGCACTGGGCATGAAGACCCGGCTCAGGGAACTGGCAGCGGTCGGTATCAAGCCGATTCTGCTGATGGTCGGGGAGACGGTGTTCCTCGTCGTGCTGGTGCTGCTGTTGCTGCGCTGGGGGCTCTGAACGACGTGTTATGGCAGGGCCACGCGGCGTTGACTCCTCATGCCGTGGGGCTCCAGATCGGTGTCACAAACATCGGTCTTTCGCGGCGACTGCCCCAGCAGTCGCCGTTTTTTTAAGTCTTGGTTGGTTCGTAATATAAAGTTTGTATTTTTGCGTTATTTCAATCGTTCTGGTCAAGCTCGTACAGCAAAGTTAATAACTACTGGTTTTTGATCAATAAAAATTTTTGGCTTTCTCTGTCGAATTTATAATTGTTGGAAATGTCGCTTTTTGTGCTGTAGCAGTTAAGTCGAACCTGAGGTTGGCTTTTTTCGCTCTCTATATTTTGGTATATGCTGGTCATATAAAATCCAAACTCGCAAGTTTGGGATTGAGGGTTAATGGCCTGATCTGTTTTCCCGGTTGTTTTGTTTAGTATGTTTATTTTGTCGATGTAAATTCCATTTTCATTTTTTTTATATATGCCGATAAAGCTATGTGTCGCTGTCTGTCCCCAATAGGGTATTTCTATGCCTTCTTGCCTTTTTATTTTATTTGATTCGCCGTTTAGTGAGTTGCTGTGCTTCAATAGTACCTTGTACGTACTCTCCTTGTATTGCCAAATCCCCTTAAGTCCATCATCGCTTTCTGTCAAAGTAAACGGGCAGGGATGCATTTTATCTTCATTCTCGAGGCCTGCATCGAGTTCATACTCCCAGTCGCTATGAACTTCGCAAAGTTTCATGGTTGTAGGTGTGCGTTGTCCATACAGCGGGATTGGAGCGGAGTATTTGTCATAGTAATAGCTGCCTCTTATGTTGTTGCTGCCAAAGTGTTCATATGTCTGTAGCGAAACATGAACATTGGTCGAGCCTATTTTACCTTCGTAGTTATCAATTACGTACCAGTTTGCATGAGCGCTGACGGATGTCAAAAATAAAGAGATTGTAATGAGTTTAATTTTTTCATTAAAAAATCGTCTTGCGGCTATGGATTTATGCTGCATTCCGTTCAACCCCTCATGGTTGGTAAATAAAGCTTACTCAAGTAATAAGCCATTTTTCGCTCCATATTTTTTTGAAATTTTCTCGTCGCTCAGGATAGCTGGCCGTATGCTTATTGATAATGGCCGTTATTCTATCTACAACATCTTCAGTTGGCCCGCTATCTGCAATGTCATACAAGCAATGCTTCACCCAAAAATACGCTGCAGACCTTACTGCGTATTTGGTCTCTAGAAGTAAATTCGGGTGCTCCTCAAAGTTTGCCGGATCATTGGGCCAGTGTGCTTGATGCCAGCTATGAAACATATTGTAATTGCTTCTTCCTGTCAGTTGTTTTAAACCGCGCCCTCTATACTTCCAGCCATCACCACTAGCGTAACCCCCATTCCCAAGTCTTCCCCCATAGGCATAATTCGCTATTTTTTCGTAATCTGTGCTGGTGATTGGTTCGCCGGCTGCATTAATAGTTTTTTGATTTCTATTCGCATATCCTAAAACAGCAGCCTTTTCAGGTTGATTGCCGAAATAGCCAAACGTCCCAATCAAGCCTTGTTTTGAATAAACAAACGATTCCTCTATGCTTATTTTTGGTCCTGTCTCCTGCATAACTTGCGCCCAAAAGTGGGCGCGTCTGAGCTCAGTGTCAAGCTTGTAAAGCTCGATGTGTTCGTTCAGTTCATCGGCTATTGATTGCATCGTTGGAAGTGCAGACGGACTAACTTTCGAATATATTTTTTTCATCATTTCAATAGTGAAGAGATAGGCAATGCCGCCGATGAAATGTCCTACCATTCCCACCGGATGAAAGTGATACGGCCTCCCCCACGCCGGCAACCCCACTTTCTCCGCCACCTCACTCCACCAACTGATCTGCTCGATCCGCTGCTTCTCCGCCTCCCAATTCCAGTGCGGCGTCGAGCCGCTGTGGCCAAGCAGTTCATCCAGCGCGTCCCACTTCTGCGTCTGGTGAAACCATTCGCTTTCCTTGCGCAGGACCATCTGCGAGATGGCTTGCGCCAGAGCAGGGAGTCGCAGGGCCGCCTGCAGTTCGTCGGCAGTGATCTTGCCGTCGCGGTTGCGGTCGATGATGGCGTACAGGCGATTTTTCATCGGCCCGTGGTTGTTTTTCTCGGCCAGGGGCCGAAAGCGCTCGCGTTGCTCCTCGTTAAAGCGGCCGACAGCACTGAAAAACGACGCCATTTCCTGTCGCGGCGTGCTGTAGTCGAAAATCACCTCATAACCTTCCCACGACCACGGGCTGAGCCACGGGGTGACGTCGACTTCTTCGCACACCCAGCCGTCGAGCAGGTTGTGGTCTGCACCGTGCAGCAGCCCGTCCAGGCGATACCAGTTGCGGGCCTTGCGGTACTCGGTCGCCGGCACGTGGATTTTTCTTTCGGGCGGCAGACCATCCAGGAGGCTTTTGGGGACTAACAGGTCGGCGGCGCTGCGTGGGCTGGCGTCACTCGACGCCTGCAGGCGCGCGCCCGTGACCCATTCTTCATGGGGTACCACCGGCGTGCCCTTGACCAGCTTCATCCAGGTGCACTCTTTCGCCGGCAGGCGCTTGGCCCAGTCTCGACTGGCGTCAAAGAACAGATCGACGTCATCGCCGGTGAACACTTCCAGGTGCAGTTTTTCCTCCGGTCGATCTGCGCCCATGCTCTGGTACTCGCCGAAGTGCCCTATCAAGGCACCCGCCTGGATCGGCACCGGTTGGTCGAGTACCACGATGCGGTCCGTGGCCAGCGGAGCGAACTCGCCTTGCAGCGAGGCAAAGTGCACGTAGAGGTGGACACGCTCCAGCTTGCGGAAATCGCCCTCGCCGCTAACGGTGACGACAGAGCCGGTCGGCAATTTTAAATGGACATCGCTCGTCAGGTTCGGCTCGACGCGAACATTCACCGCCGGTTCCGACGAGGTGATGCGGTACTCGTTGTCCCCGAGGGGGCGCAGCAGCTTGGCGGCGATGTAGCCCGCCAGCGCCCCGTCGTCGGTGATCAGGACATCAGGGCCAAGGCGATTTTCCAGTTTGCGGTAGGCCCCCGTGCCACTAACGGTCACCGGCGCACCCCGCGGCAGGAAGTCGATGATCTTGCCTTCGGAAGGCTGGTGACGCACATTCAGGCCGCGCTGTTCCAGCGAGCCCGGGCGAATGTCCTTGGCGTTTTGCGGGACCCGCAGGGTCGGACTGGCGGGCCAGAAACCGGGGCGCTCGATGGCATCGTTTTGCTCGTACTTCGCCCAATCCTGAAGGTGCATGTACAGGCTGTAGAAGGTCAGGCTGGGCGGTATGTCCGTGCTGCCGACAATCTTCGGCGGCTGCAGGCGATGACGCACCAGCACGAAATTGCGCGAGAACGGTTTGTTGATGGTCATCTCGCCGATGAAATAACGTGTGGTCGGCGCGTGCGTGTCAATGCGGTACGCCACCACTTCACCGTCGGCCAGGCAGCGGACGCTGGATTGATCCAGGGTGCCGGCGGTGCCCCCGTCGAAATGGATACCGCCGTGGAACAGACCGCTGCGACCGATTGGGTAGTATCCGCCGCCGGCCTTGGCCAGGTGGGTCAGCTGCCGCAGCGGGTTGGGGTTGTCCTTGGACGCATCCTTGTCCTTGAACGGATGGCACCAGTTTTTCAGCGGCGGCGGGCTCGCAGGCGTTGGAGGGAGCCGGGTATCGGGCGTCGGCAGGATCGGCGCACGGGGTACCGCAGGCGGCGAGGTCTGTTGAGGCTCGCGTAAGCCAAACAGTCGGGCAAGCAAACTGGCCATGTTGAATGTCGCTCCTTGCTATGCAAACGGGATTGCGCAGGAACGAACTCCGGTCGACATTTCCAGTGATGTTGGGCGTCGGGTGCTGTGCCAACAGTAGCTGTTTGGCCGCTGGTCAGGGGGAGACCCTGGGACTGGAAAAGTCATCCTCGTTCAAGCGCTCGCAAGCTTTAACGAGGGCGACGAGAATGGATGTAGGGGATTTCTGGTAATGGCGTAGGACGCTTCCAAAGTTTGAAAGTTTGGAGTTTTCGGCCCGCCGAAGCATGCGAAAGCCCGCTCGAAGCGATATCAAGTTAGCGCAATGATTGATTCTGCGAGATTTTACAAATCGGGTTCGCTGGCCGCGTCGGTGCGCAGGAGGCAGTTACAGGACTAAACAGCCGAACAAAATCATCAAGCGGGGAGGGGAAGGGCGATAGCGAGTTATTTTTCAGGAAGATCAATAGCGACCTTCCCGATTTTTCGTGAACAATTTTTTTTGCCTGGCACTCAAGGCATTTATGCAGCGCCTGCCTTTTCAGGATTGTTCCTGATCAGACTGCCCCGCAGCATCTGCCTGAAGCTTTGCAGCGCCTGGTTTATGCGTGCTGCGCCACACCGCCGGCGGCATGCCGAACTGGCTGATGAACCAGCGGGTAAACGAACTCGCCATCGAGTAGCCGAGCATGTCGGCAATGCGGCTGAGGGGGTAGTTCGGGTTGTCCAGGTAACGCAGCACCAAGTCGCGGCGTACGTCGTTGATCACGTCGTTGAAGGCGCAACTGTCGTCCTTGAGGCGGCGTTGCAGGGTGCGCACGTTCATGCCCTGGCTCTGGGCGACCTGCTCGATGGTGGCGCGGCCCATGGGCAACAGCAGGTAGATGGCCTTGCGCACCTCGAACAGCATCGAGGCGCCCTCGTGGTTCTGCAGCGAGTCGAGGTAGCCCTGGGCATAGCGGGCCATGGCCGGGTCGGCGTTGGGGTTGGTCATGTCGAGGCTGATGTCAGGGCAGACGATGCCGTTGAACTCGCTGCCGAACTCCAGGTTGCAGCCGAACAGGCGGCGGTGCAGGTGCAGGTTGTCCGGTGGCTGGTGCATGAAGTTGACGCTGTAGGGATGCCAATGCGAGCCCAGCAGGGCCGAGCACAGCCGGAACATCACACCGATGGCCAGCTCCGTGGCCTGACGGCTGGGCATCGGCGTTTCGGTGACCACCTCTTCGCGAATGATCACCATCTTGCCGGCCTCCTCGATGAAGATGGCCAGCGAGTCATTCATCAGGTGTCGGTAATCCACCACGACCTGCAAAGCATCGCGCAGGGTGCGCTGGTGACTGAGCAGCAGGCTGACCACGCCGAAGTCCGAGAGCTGACGCGACTCGGCCATGCTCAGGCCGAAGGTCTGGCAGCCGCTGGCGGTGGCCGAGTCTTCCAGCAAGCGCACGGCGGCATCGATCTGGATACGGTGTTCAGGGGCTTGCAGTTGGGCCCTGCTCAAGCCGACAGCGGCCAGCACGTCGCGCGGGTTGAAACCCAGGTATTGGGTGACCTCCAGGTAGTTGGTCAAGACGGCGGCGCGAACAAGCTTGGTCATGCAAAGTCTTCCCTGGGCCGATGGCGATTGGCGTGAGCGTGGCGACTATATCCAGCGTATCAACAGTTGAACAGTTGTCATGTCGTTGATGGATTTCATGCTGTCCGGTCACCAATCTTCTACGCTGCATGGAACCACCGGCGCTCATCCGTTGATTACAGTGACCTTGCGCCAACCTGCGGGATTTTTCGACCAGTGGTCGCGCTGTCCTAGTGTCCGACAATTTGTCATCAAAAGAAAAGTGCATGACGTCCAATGTAAAGCGCTTCGGGTGGGCGCTCTTTAATGTCGACCCTACAAAAAGCCCCTGGCGAAAACAGCCAGTCGAGTTATCGAGAAAGCGAAGGTGTTGACCGTGGACAAACTGCAAACAGCCGCCACCATTCTGATCGTTCCGGGTCTGCGCGAGCACGTGGCCGAACATTGGCAAACATTGCTTGCCGCCAGGCTGAGCAACGTGCGCAGTGTTGCGCCGCTGGAGACCGACAAACTCGATTGCATGGCCCGTGTGCGGGCGATTCAACACGAACTCGAACAAATCGACGGCCCTGTGATTCTGGTGGCCCACAGCGCCGGCGTGCTGATGGTCGCGCACTGGGCCGCGCACTACAGCCGTCCGATCAAGGGCGCCTTGCTGGCCGCGCCACCGGACCTCGATGCGGTCTGGCCGGCAAACTATCCGTCTTCCGAAACCCTGCGTAACCAGGGCTGGAATCCACTGCCACAAGGCCCGCTGCCATTTCGCAGCATCGTGGCCGGCAGCACCAATGATCACCTGGCCAGTCTTGCTGCGGTCACCCGCATGGCAGAAGGCTGGGGCGCCGAATTGCTCAATCTGGGCGATGTCGGCCATCTCAATCCGGCCGCAGGATTTGGCCACTGGCAGCAAGCTGAAGCACTCATCCTGGAGCTGGATCGCTAGTACAAGGAGCTGGACTGGCAGTACGCCAACCGGCTTTTGCCCTCATTCCTTAAACGCAAACCCGAAGAGGTTTGTGCGAGGGCGGCTGCGCTTAAAACAAAGACAAAAAGGCGGAGACAACGCAATGCACAACAATAAGAGTCACGGCTTCACCGCTCCACGCTGCACCTTGCTGGCCTCAGCCATTCTCGCGGCAATCGTACCGGTGGCCCATGCGGCCGAGATCGAGATGGGGAATCCGGACTGGAACGTACGCGTGGATAACACCATCAAGTACAACTACGGCGTGCGCACCGAAAGCGCCGACAAGCGCATGTTGGGAACGCCGAACAACAACGACGGCGACTACAACTTCCGCAAGGCCGGTACCAACATCACCAACCGTATCGACCTGTTGACCGAGATGGACGTGGTCTACAAGAACGCCATGGGCTTTCGCGTCAGCGCCGCCAGCTGGTACGACAAGGCCTATGACAACACCGGCTCCAACTCCAACCCGTTCGTCAACGGCAATGGATCGACCTCGGGCCTGATCGCCAACGACCCGCGCCTGGCAGGGGTCACCCATGACAACGTCGGCAACGGCAGCCCGCACCTGAGCAATTATGCCCAGCGCTACTACAGCGGCCCTTCGGGCGAAATCCTCGATGCCTTCGTGTTCTACAGCACCGAAGTGGGCGAGGAGTCGATGTTCAGCGTCAAGGCCGGTCAGCACAACGTGTTCTGGGGCGAGACCATTCTCAACCCGGTGCACTCGGTCAGCTATGGCCAGTCCGGCCTCGACCTGGCCAAGCTTGCCGCGTCGCCGGGCACCGAAGCCAAGGAACTGTTCGTTCCGCGTAACCAGTTGTCGATGTCGTTCACCGTCAATCCCGAGCTGACCGTGGGTGCCCAGTACTTCCTCGATTGGGACGCCGCGCGTCTGCCGGAAGCGGGCACTTATTACGGTGGTTCCGATCTGATCGGCTTTGGTGCGCAATCGTTCCTGCTCGGCAACACCAACGCCGTGGTGCCTGGCAGTCCGCTGGGTTGTGGCCTGGCGCCGTGCAACGCGTTGACCAACGTGCGTCGCGGACATGACCTGACACCGGGCAGCAGCGGCGACTGGGGCATCATGGCCAAGTGGTCACCGGCCTGGCTGGATGGCACCCTCGGCGTTTACTACCGCGAAACCTCGGAAATCCTGCCGCAAGCCTTTCTGGACGCCAGGGGCATTACCTCGGCCAACCCGAACGGCACCCGTCCGGCGGGGCAAGTGCCTGCGGTGATCAACACCCTCAATTCGCTGGACACCGCCACCTATCAACTGGCCTATGCCGACAACATCAAGATCCTTGGCCTGAGCTTGTCCAAGGACGTGGGTGGAATCAGCGTGGGTTCGGACCTGAACATTCGTCACAACATGCCGCTGGCCAGTATCCCGGCGATCGTCAGTACCCGCAGCCCGCTGGGCCTGGGTCAAGGGCTTGGTCTGCTGCCTGCACGTACGGACGCTACCGGTGTGGTCTATGACACCCCGAGCCGTGGCGACAGCATGAGCGCCACCGGTGACACCCTGCACTGGACGCTCAACGGTCTGATGACCCTGCCGAAAACGCCGGTGTTCGATCAGGCCACCGTGCTTGCCGAGCTGTACTACAGCAACCTGCTCAAGCTCGATAGCAAGAACGAAGCGCTCTACAAGGGCAAGGACAGCTATCGCGGTATCGACGCGCCGACCCGTGACAACTGGGGTCTGGCAGTCAACTTCACACCGACCTGGTACCAGGTATTCCCGGGTGTCGACCTCAACGCACCAATGTCCGTCAACGTCGGTCTCGACGGTGTGTCGCCGGTCTCCGGTGGCGGTGCCAAGGACACCGGCAACTATGCCGTGGGCGTGGGCGCCGTTGTGTACAACAAATACTTTGTCGACCTGAAGTACGTGGACTCCTTTGGCCAAACCGACAAGTGCAACACCAGCGGTGTGAGTACCGGCCCAAACGGCGGCGACGGCTCCACCCCGAACGCCTTTAGCGGCAACGAAAACTACGCCTGTTTCGCCGGCGGCTACTCGTCCTTTTCCGGAGGTGGTGCCACGACTGAGGACCGTGGCGCCGTGTACCTGACGATGAAAACTACATTCTGATTCACCACTGATTTGCTCAATGCAAGCAGGAGAATAACAACATGAAATTTGTAAAAACCGTGTTGGCCGCTTCGCTGGCCATGGTCTTCGCCGCTCAGGCACAGGCTGCTGTTTCAACTCAGGAAGCTGCCAAGCTCGGCACCAGCCTGACCATGGTAGGGGCTGAAAAAGCCGGGAACGCTGATGGTTCCATTCCTGCCTACAACGGTGGCTTGACCACTGCGCCGGCCAGCTTCAAGGCCGGCGACAGCATGCGCCCGGACCCGTTTGCCAGTGAAAAGCCGGTACTGGTGATCGACGGCAAGAACGTCGATCAATACAAGGGCCTGCTCACGGCGACCACGGTAGAACTGGCCAAGCGTTTCCCGACGTTCCGTGTCGACGTGTTCCCGACGCACCGCACCGTGTCGCTGCCGCAAGCGATTCTGGATAACGGCGTGAAGAACGCCAGCGGCGCCAAGTCCCTGGAAGGTGGCCTGGCCATCGACAACGTGCTGCCGGGCATTCCGTTCCCGATTCCGCAGTCGGGCAATGAAGCGATGTGGAACTTCCTGTTGCGCTACCAAGGCGTCAGCATCAGCTCCAAGTACGACTCCTGGAACGTCGACTCGGCCGGCGTGGCGAGCCTGGCGACCACCGGGCAAGCGAACATCTCCTACCCGATCTACGAAAACCTCTCGCAGCCGATCAGCAGTTCCGATGTGTACTACCAGATGAAGCTGGCATACACCGGTCCAGCACGCCGGGCCGGCGAGGCGATCATGCTCAAGGATGCCGCCAACCCGTTGCAGCAACCGCGTCGCGCCTGGCAGTACTTGCCGGGGCAGCGTCGAGTCAAGCTGGCTCCGAGCCTGGCCTACGACACGCCTAACCCGGGTACCGCTGGCGCGGGCACCTACGATGACGTGTTCGTGTTCAACGGTGCGCTGGATCGCTACGACTGGAAGCTGGTGGGCAAGCAGGAAATGATCGTGCCTTACAACACCTACAAGCTGACCTACGTGCAGGATCCGAAGTCGCTGACCACTGCCAATCACCTGTCACCGGACTTCGTACGCTGGGAAAAACACCGTGTATGGGTCGTCGAAGGCAACCTCAAGGCCGGTGCTCGTCACATCTACCAGAAGCGCCGCTTCTACCTCGACGAAGACAGCTGGACCGCTTTGGCCTCGGATCAATATGACGCCCGTGGTCAGCTCTATCGCGGTTCCTTCGCCTTCCTGAGCCAGAGCTACGACAAGCAGGTTCCGGACTCCACGCCGTTCATGATCTACGACCTGGTCGGCGGTTCCTACAACATCAACGGTGTAGTCGGCCCTTACGGCGGCATCAAGTACATCGAGCCGCTCTCCAAGGCCCAGTGGTCTTCGGAATCCCTGGCCGGCGCCGGTATTCGCTAAGCCAACCGCGTTGTAGGAGCGAGCAAGCTCGCTCCTACAACGGCATTACCTGCACGGTCCACGGCTCACGAGGCGGTGGAACCGGGTGGGCGCAAGGTTTGAACGTCAGGCACACGGATGTGTGCCCCGGCGCGGTTTTCCGAAGAGGACGCAGTATGTGTTCGTATAAAAATAATATGTTGCAGCTCGCGTTTGGCGTTGTGCTCGGCCTGTCGCAGGGTATCGCCCAGGCGGCCGATTACGTCGATGTGCTGGACCTGCCCGCCAGTGTCAGTGCCTTGGCCATCAACAGCCCGTTGTCCGGCATGACCCGCGCCGGTGGGCGTGTGATTACCGTCGGCCAGCGTGGCCATATTCTGTTTTCCGATGATTCGGGAAACCACTGGCAACAGGCCGCCGTACCGGCCAGTGCCGACCTCACTGCGGTGAATTTTCCGACCACCACCCAAGGCTGGGCGGTGGGTAATGACGGCGTGGTGCTGCATAGCAGCGATGCCGGCGCGACTTGGCGCAAGCAGCTCGACGGTCGTCAGATCGGCGCCTTGCTGGTCAAGCATTACACGGCGCTGGCCAGCGCCGAACCTGGCAATGAGCAATGGCCGCTGCTGGTCGCCGAGGGCCAGAAGCTAGTCGATCAGGGCGCTGACAAACCGCTGCTCGACGTCTGGTTCGCCAACGACAAGACCGGCTATGTGGTCGGTGTATTCAACCTGATCCTGCGCACCGACGATGGTGGTTTGACCTGGACGCCATTCCAGGATCGCACCGACAACCCCCAGGGTTTCCACCTCAATGCCATCGCCTCTACCGGCGACAGCCTGTACATCGCTGGCGAGCAAGGCCTGCTGCTCAAGTGGGACGACAGTGCCCAGCGCTTCAATGCCGTGCCGACGCCTTATCAAGGCAGCTTCTTCGGCGTGCTCGGCAAGCCAGGCGAAGTGCTGATCTACGGCCTGCGCGGCAACGTGTTGCGCAGCACCGACGGCGGCCAGAGCTGGACCGCACTGGACACCGGCCTGCACGTCAGCATCACCGCGGGCCTGATCGACGCCCGTGGCCATTATCGCCTGTTCACCCAGGGCGGGCAGATGCTGGTCAGCCAGGGCACGGGCGCGCAGTTGCATCTGGTGCGGCAACCGGCACCGACCCCGGTCGCCGGTGCCACCCAGTCCGCCGCTGGCGCGTTGGTGGTAGCGGGCAGCCGTGGCGCCCGGACGCTGTCCGTCGATCCAGCCCTCGAACCCTAAGAGCGAGAACCCAGACATGGGCAATATCAAACAAGACGCCATGCCGGTGATCCGCGATCTGCGGGATTTCGACCAGCGCTCCGGCAACCTCCTCGAGCGGCTGGTGTTCAACTACCGCCCGCTGTTCATGCTGCTGATGGCGCTCGCCACCGTGGTGCTGGGCTTCATGGCGGTGACTCGCCTGGAGTTGCGCCCAAGCTTCGAAAAAATGATTCCCCAGAGCCAGCCCTACATCCAGAACTTCCTGGAAAACCGCGCTTCGCTGCGTGGCCTGGGCAACTCGGTGCGGGTGGTGGTCGAGAACACCCAGGGCGATATTTTCGACCCCGAATACCTCGACGTGCTCAAGCAGGTCAACGACCAGCTGTTCCTCACCGAAGGCGTCGACCGCGCGTGGATGAAGTCGCTGTGGAGCCCGGCCGTGCGCTGGACCGAAGTCACCGAGGACGGTTTCCAGGGTGGCCCGGTGATGCCCGACAGCTATCAGGGCTCGCCCTCCGACATTGAACAGTTGCGCCAGAACATCTCCCGCGCCGGTCTGGTGGGCAGCCTGGTGGCCAGCGATTTCAAGTCGACCATGCTGATCGTGCCGCTGATGGACAAAGCCGCCGCCGGCGGCCAGCGCATCAACTACCACGCCTTCTCGCAGATGCTCGAAGAGCAGTTGCGCGACAAGATCGAATACGCCGGCGACAGCGCTGCGCGTAAATCCGGGGTCGAAGGCACCGGCCACTACAAGGTGCGGGTGATCGGCTTCGCCAAACTCATGGGCGACCTGATCGACGGCCTGATCCAGGTGATGATGTTCTTCGGCCTGGCCGTGGTCACCTCGCTGATCATCATCTACGCCTACACCCGTTGCGTGCGCAGCACCTTGCTGGTGGTCGGCTGCTCGCTGATCGCGGTGGTCTGGCAACTGGGCATCGTCGCCTGGCTCGGCTACGCCATCGATCCGTATTCGGTGCTGGTGCCGTTCCTGATCTTCGCCATCGGCGTGTCCCACGCCGCGCAGAAGATGAACGGCATCATGCAGGACATCGCCCGTGGCACCCATAAACTGATCGCTGCGCGCTACACCTTCCGCCGCCTGTTCATCGCCGGAGTTACCGCGCTGCTGGCTGACGCCGTGGGCTTCGCCGTGCTGATGCTGATCGACATCCCGGTGATCCAGGACCTGGCAATCACCGCCAGCATTGGTGTCGCGGTACTGATTTTTACCTCCTTGCTGCTGATGCCGGTGGCGCTGTCTTACATCGGTGTCGGCGCCAAGGCCGCCGAGCGTGCACTGAAAATCGACACTCGTGCAGAAAAGCACAAAGGCTTCGGCAGACTGTGGGACACGCTCGATCGCTTCACCACGGCCAAGTGGGCCACGGGCGCAGTAGTGGTCGCGGTGTTGATGGGCATTGGCGGTTACATGGTCAGCCAGAACCTGAAGATCGGCGACCTCGACAGCGGGGCACCGGAGCTGCGTGCCGACTCGCGCTACAACCGCGACAACGCCTACATCACCCAGCATTACGCGCTGTCCAGCGACCTGTTCGCGGTGATGATCAAGACCGCGCCGGAAGGCTGCCTGAACTACAAGACCCTGGTCCTCGCCGACCGCCTGGCCTGGGAACTGCAACAGTATCCGGGCGTGCAGGCGACCTCGTCCCTGGTCAACGCGGTTCGCCAGATCACCGCCGGCACCTACGAAGGCAACCCCAAGCTCAACAGCATCCAGCGCAACCAGGACGTGCTCAACTACGCCGCGCAACAAGCCTCGGTCAACTCGCCGGAGCTGTTCAACACCGACTGCTCGCTGATGCCGGTGATTACCTTCCTCAAGGATCACAAGGCCGAAACCCTGGATGCGGTGGTGGCGATTGCCGACAAGTTCGCCAAGGAAAACAGCACCGCGGATCGCCAGTTCCTGCTCGCCGCTGGCACCGCCGGTATTGAAGCCGCAACCAACATCGTGGTCCGCGAAGCCAACCGCACCATGCTGCTGTACGTGTATGCGGCAGTGACGCTGTTCTGCCTGATCACCTTCCGCAGCTGGCGCGCCACGCTGGTGGCGCTGTTGCCGCTGGTGCTGACCTCGATCCTCTGTGAAGCCTTGATGGTGGCCATGGGTATCGGTGTGAAAGTCGCGACCCTGCCGGTGATCGCCCTCGGCGTGGGTATCGGCGTGGACTACGCCTTGTACCTGCTCAGCGTGCAGTTGCACTTCCAGCGCCAGGGCCTGCCTTTGTCCCAGGCCTATCGCAACGCCGTGTCCTTCACCGGCCGTGTGGTCGGGCTGGTGGGCATCACCCTCGCTGCTGGTGTGGTGTGCTGGGTCTGGTCGCCGATCAAGTTCCAGGCCGACATGGGCATCCTGCTGACCTTCATGTTCCTGTGGAACATGCTCGGCGCGCTGATCCTGATTCCGGCCCTGTCCTACTTCCTGCTGCGCGAACGGGCCCCTCAGCCCGGTTCTGTCGCGGCAACCGAAAACGCTGAACCCACTGAACGTCCCGGCATGCCCCATGCCGTGACCACTTCCGAGTAAGCCAAGATGTCTGATTACAAAGCTCCCCTGCGCGACATGCGCTTCGTACTCAACGAGGTTTTCCAGGTGTCCCGGCTCTGGGCGCAATTACCCGGCCTGGCCGACGTGATCGATGAAGAAACCGCCGCCGCCATTCTCGAAGAGGCCGGCAAGATCAGCGGCGAAGTGATCGCGCCACTGAACCGCGCCAGCGACGAACAGGGCTGTACGTGGAACGACGGCGCGGTCACCGCCCCGGACGGCTTTGCCCAGGCCTATCAAGCCTTCGCCGAAGGCGGTTGGGTGGGTGTCGGCGGTGATCCGCAGTACGGCGGCATGGGCATGCCCAAGGCGATTTCGGCCCAGGTCGAAGAGATGGTCAACTCGGCCAGTCTGTCGTTCGGCCTGTACCCGATGCTGACCGCCGGCGCCTGCCTGTCGATCAAGGCCCACGCCAGTGAAGAACTGAAAGCGGCTTACTTGCCGAACATGTACGCCGGCATCTGGACCGGTTCGATGTGCCTGACCGAAGCCCATTCCGGTACCGACCTGGGCCTGATCCGCACCAAGGCCGAACCCCAGGCCGATGGCAGTTACAAGGTCAGCGGCAGCAAGATTTTCATCACCGGTGGCGAGCACGACCTGACCGAAAACATCATCCATCTGGTACTGGCGCGACTGCCGGACGCACCGGCCGGGCCGAAAGGCATCTCGCTGTTCCTGGTGCCGAAAGTGTTGGTCAACGCCGACGGTTCGCTGGGTGAAAACAACGCGCTGTCCTGCGGCTCCATCGAACACAAGATGGGCATCAAGGCCTCTGCCACCTGCGTGATGAACTTCGACGGCGCCACCGGCTGGATCGTCGACGCACCGAACAAAGGCCTGGCGGCCATGTTCACCATGATGAACTACGAGCGTCTGGGCGTCGGCATCCAGGGCCTGGCCCAGGGCGAGCGTTCGTACCAGAACGCCGTCGCGTACGCCCGTGACCGCCTGCAAAGCCGCGCACCGACCGGCGCGCAGCACAAGGACAAAGCGGCCGACCCGATCATCGTGCACCCGGACGTGCGCCGCATGCTGCTGACCATGAAAGCCTTGAACGAAGGCGGCCGTGCGTTCTCCAGCTACGTGGCCCTGCAACTGGACATCGCCAAGTACAGCGAAGATGCACCGACACGCCAGCGCGCGCAGGATC
The DNA here is from genome assembly GCF_019956275.1 of Pseudomonas sp. GL-RE-26. NCBI lineage: Bacteria > Pseudomonadati > Pseudomonadota > Gammaproteobacteria > Pseudomonadales > Pseudomonadaceae > Pseudomonas > Pseudomonas sp. GL-RE-26. The sequence continues at coordinate 9,902 of NZ_JAHBDI010000084.1, read as the reverse complement.
TGGTATCGCTGCTGACCCCGGTGGCCAAGGCCTTTCTCACCGACATGGGCCTGGAAACCACCATCCACGGCCAGCAGGTCTTTGGCGGCCACGGTTACATCCGTGAGTGGGGCCAGGAGCAACTGGTGCGCGATGTGCGCATCACCCAGATCTACGAAGGCACCAACGGCATCCAGTCGCTTGACCTGGCCGGACGCAAGATCGTCGGTAGCGGCGGGGCGCTCTACCGTTTGTTCGCCTCGGAAATCCGCAACTTCACCGCGACTGCCTGCGCGGACCTCGGCGAGTTCACCCAGCCGTTGAACGCCGCCGTCGACACCCTCGACGACCTGACCGCGTGGCTGCTGGACCGGGCACAAAACAACCCGAACGAAATCGGCGCGGCCTCGGTCGAGTACCTGCACGTGTTCGGCTACACCGCGTACGCCTACATGTGGGCACGCATGGCCAAGGCCGTCATGAGCGGCGATGCCGAAGACGATTTCTACACCAGCAAACTGGCCACCGCGCGTTTCTACTTCGCCCGGTTGCTGCCGCGTATCCACTCGTTGAGCGCATCGGCCAAGGCCGGCAGCGACTGCCTCTACGAGCTGCAAGCCGATCAGTTCTGATCGAAAGGACAAGGAACCTTAAACATGATGGCGACAAAAATAATTCCGCCCGCCGACGGCGCCTATGCCTATCCCTTGCTGATCAAGCAATTGCTGCTGTCCGGCGTGCGCTACCAGCCGGGCCGGGAAATCGTCTACGCCGACAAGCTGCGCTACAGCTACGAGACCCTCAACAAGCGTATTCGCCGCCTGGCCAATGCGCTGACGGCGGCTGGGGTCAAGGCCGGTGACACCGTGGCCCTGCTCGACTGGGACAGCCACCGTTACCTGGAATGCTTCTTCGCCGTGCCGATGATCGGCGCGGTGCTGCACACCGTGAATATTCGCCTGTCGCCGGAGCAGGTGCTGTTCACCATGAACCACGCCGAGGATGACCTGGTGCTGGTGCATGACGATTTCCTGCCCCTGGTCGAGCAGATCCACGGACGGCTGGAAACCGTCAAAGGCTACCTGCAGCTCACCGATGACGAGGCAACCACGACCTCGCTGCCGGTGCTGGGCGAATACGAACACCTGCTGTCCTTGGCCCCGGACCAGTACGACTTCCCCGATTTCGACGAGAACTCGGTCGCCACGCTGTTCTACACCACCGGCACCACCGGCGACCCGAAAGGCGTGTACTTCAGCCACCGGCAACTGGTGCTGCACACCCTGAATGCCGTCGGCACCCTGGGCGTCTATCAGGGCCAGCCGCTGCTGCGTTCCGACGACGTGTACATGCCCATCACGCCGATGTTCCACGTGCATGCGTGGGGCGTGCCTTACGTCGCGACCCTGATGGGCATCAAGCAGGTCTATCCCGGCCGCTACGAACCCAATAGTCTGGTCAAGCTGTACCGCGAAGAGAAGGTGACCTTCTCCCACTGCGTGCCGACCATTTTGCAGATGATCCTCAACTGCGAAGAAGGCAAGGCGACCCGATTCGACGGCTGGAAAATGCTCCTGGGCGGCAGCGCGCTGACCCTGGGCGTGGCCAGCGAAGCCAACGCCAAAGGCATGGTGGTGCATGCCGGCTACGGCATGTCCGAGACCTGCCCGTTGCTGTGCCTGACCTACCTGCGCGATGAAGACCGCCAACTGTCCGCCGAGGCCCAACTGCCGACGCGCATCAAGACCGGCACGCCGGTGCCGCTGGTCGACCTGAAGATCATCGACGCCGAGGGCAACGATGTGGCCCATGATGGCGAGTCCCTCGGTGAAATCGTCGTCCGTGCACCGTGGCTGACCCAAGGCTATTTGAAAGAGCCGGAAAAAGGCGCTGAGCTCTGGCTAAACGGCTGGCTGCACACCGGCGACATGGCCTCGATCGACCCATTGGGCGGAGTGGAAATCAAGGACCGCATCAAGGACGTGATCAAGACCGGCGGCGAGTGGATCAGCTCCCTGGAACTGGAAAGCCTGATCAGCGAACACCCGGGCGTGATGTCCGTCGCCGTGGTGGGCATCGTCGATGAACAGTGGGGTGAACGCCCGATGGCCATGGTCGTCTGCGAACCGGGGCAATACCTCGACCGCAAGATCCTGGAGGTGCATTTGCAAGCCTTCGTCGACGGTGGGCGCATCAACAAATGGGCGATCCCCAAGCAGTTCAAGTTCGTGACCGAAATCCCCAAGACCAGCGTCGGCAAGATCAACAAGAAGCTGATCCGGGACACTGAAGCGAACTGAGGGGTAAACCTGCCACCATTGTTGTAGGAGCGAGCTTGCTCGCGAAGGTCGTTAACGATAACGCATGCTCACTGGTTAAACGCCGCGTTCTCGAGTCCATCGCGAGCAAGCTCACTCCTACAAGGAATTTAGCAGCAGGCGGTTTCTGGATAGTTTGCGGGGCGTCATCTTTGTCATAGTCCTCGGCAAAGATAACGCCCCGTCGGTCGCAGTTTTCAGCGCTTGTGCCAAGCTGAACGGGGTATTGAACCGCCGTGCATTCAATTGCCGGTCAGGCAAACCCCACGGAAGCCCACGACATGAACTTCACCCGTGCATCCAACGTCCGCAAAGAGTTCTACAAAGCCGTCTGGTTCTATTTCAAAGTGGTGTGGCCGATCTTCTCGATACTGCTGTTAGTGATCGTTGCGATTGGCCTCATCATCGCCCAGCTGGAGGGGTGGAGCCCTGATGACGGTGTCTACTTTGCCTTCGTGACGGGCCTGACCATTGGCTATGGAGAGCTGGTGCCAAAACTGGGTGTGTCGCGAGTGCTGGCGATCCTGCTGGGTTTCAATGGCGTGCTGATGACCGCGACATTCGCGGCGATCAGTGTCCGGGCGATTGAAGTGACCGTGACGGCGTCACGGCAGAAGGACGTCGAGTAGGGCGGTGATGGCCACGGCCATTTAAATGGCCGCAGCCTCCGGGGCTCAATGCGAGTGCCGGTGATGGATGTCGGGAAAGTGCGGATGACTGTGGACGATCGGTGAGTGTTGGTGAACATGGCGGTGCGGTTGTACACCATCCCACTCAAAGTCATGTTCATGCTGATGATGCTCATCATGGACGTGCTTGTGGTCATGGATTTGCGGTTCGTGCTGATGCTCGTGTAAGTGACTCTCGGTCAGATGAATCCAGACGCCAAGCCCCATCAGGCCGGCAGCGATCCAAAACACCCAGGTCACGGCTTCACCGAAAAACAGGATCGCTATCGCGGCTCCCAGGAACGGCGCCGTGGAAAAGTACGCCCCGGTCCGCGCCGTACCAAGCCCCCGCAACGCCAGGACGAACAGCACCAGACTAACGCCATACCCCAAAAAGCCCACCAGCAGGGTTGGCCCAAGAAGCGACCACTCTGGCAGGTGCATACCCAGCGCGATCCCCAGCGTGCAATTGACGGCCCCTGCCACCAGCCCTTTGGTGCCAGCAATAAACAACGCATCCGACGCAGACACCTTGCGGGTGAGGTTGTTATCGATGGCCCAACAAAAACACGCCACCGCCACCGCAACAGGCCCCAACCAGCCATGAGCCTCTGCCGAAGTGCGAGGCCACGCCAACAACACGCCACCGGCAACAATGGCCACCATCCCCGCGACAATGCGCCGGTCAGCGTTCTCCCTGAAGACCACCCACGCCATCAGTGCGGTCAACACGGCTTCCAGGTTCAGCAACAGTGATGCGGTGGTGCCAGAGGTGAGGGTGAGTCCAAACATCAATGAAACCGGACCCAGTACGCCACCGAACACAATGGCCCCGATGAACCACGGCCATTCAGGGGCTGTAAGGCCTGTCGGCTGCCAGCCACGATCACGGATCAGGCGGGTGAGCGTCAGCCCGACGCCGCTGCCCAGGTAAAGCAGGCCGGCGAGGAGGATGGGGGATACGTTCAAGCCTAGCCACTTGGCCAAGGGCGTGCTGGCGCCGAACAGGGCAGCAGCGCCGAGTGCGTAGAGAATGCTTTTGGTCATTGTGGTTCCGGGGCTCAGGGGAGGCAGTCGTGAACAGGATACGCTTAGTGCCGCAAATGAGCGCCTGTGGCCTGTCCACACAACACAACCCCCTGACACAACCCCCTGTGGGAGCCTAATGCTGTTCACTTAAGGACGAACACTGTATCTGTGGCGAGGGAGCTTGCTCCCGCTGGGGCGCGAAGCGGCCCTAAAATGGGACTGCTGCGCAGTCCAGCGGGAGCAAGCTCCCTCGCCACAGTTTTTTTCAGCCAGCAGGCTAAGCCTCCCAACCCGTCCCAGTCACCGCCGCCTGCACCAGCGGGTGCAAGTCCGCCCCCTGGTGTTCCGTCTGCCAGGCCAGCAATTCCTTGCGCATGCTCGGCGCCCAGTACATCTGCATATGATTGCGCACGCTGAGCACCGCCTGTTGCTGGTCCGGCTGGCTGGCAAAGTACTGGGCGATCTGGTTGGCCATCTTGATCAGGTTGTCAGTGCTCATCGGCGTACCTCGGCTTTGGTCCCGCGTTCATGGCGACGAGCGTCAAGCAGGCGCTGTTGTTCGTCGCTGAACTCCTGGAAGCGCTTCTGCCACTCCGAAGGGTGATAAACCCGGCTGACTTCCACGGCGGTGACCTTGTACTCCGGACAGTTGGTGGCCCAGTCGGAGTTGTCGGTGGTGATGACGTTGGCGCCCGATTCCGGGAAGTGGAAGGTGGTGTACACCACGCCCGGGGCGACCCGTTCGGTGATCCGCGCCCGCAATACGGTCTGCCCGGCGCGGCTGCCGATGCCGACCCAGTCACCTTCATTGATGCCACGGCTCTCGGCGTCGGTCGGGTGGATTTCCAGGCGATCTTCGTCGTGCCAGGCGACGTTGTCGGTGCGCCGGGTCTGGGCGCCGACGTTGTACTGGCTGAGGATGCGCCCGGTGGTCAGCAGCAGCGGATAGCGGCTGTTGACCTTTTCCTCGGTGGGCACGTAGCCGGTGAGCATGAAGCGCCCCTTGCCGCGCACAAACTCTTCGATGTGCATGGTCGGCGTGCCGTCCGGTGCCTCGGCGTTGCACGGCCATTGCAGGCTGCCGTGGCGGTCCAGTTCGGCGTAGCTGACGTTGGTGAAGGTGGGCGTCAGGCTGGCGATTTCATCCATGATTTCTGACGGATGTTTGTAGTTCATCGGGTAACCGAGGGCATTGGCCAGGGCCACCGTGCCTTCCCAGTCGGCCTTGCCGCCCAGAGGGTCCATGACCTTGCGCACCCGGGAGATGCGTCGCTCGGCGTTGGTGAAGGTGCCGTCTTTTTCCAGGAACGAGCAGCCCGGCAGGAACACGTGGGCGAACTTGGCGGTTTCGTTGAGGAAAATGTCCTGCACCACTATGCATTCCATGGCCGACAGAGCCGCGGTGACGTGCTGGGTATTGGGGTCGCTCTGGGCGATGTCTTCGCCCTGGCAATACAGGCCCTTGAAGCTGCCGCCCAAGGCTGCCTCGAACATGTTGGGGATACGCAGGCCCGGGTCGGGTTGCAGGGTGACGTTCCAGGCCTGTTCGAACTGCGCTCGTACCACCTCGTTGGAGACGTGCCGGTAGCCGGGCAGTTCATGGGGGAAGGAACCCATGTCGCAGGAGCCCTGGACGTTGTTCTGCCCGCGCAGCGGGTTCACACCCACGCCTTCGCGGCCGATGTTGCCGGTGGCCATGGCCAGGTTGGCGATGCCCATCACCGAAGTACTGCCCTGACTGTGTTCGGTGACGCCCAAACCGTAGTAGATCGCCGCATTGCCACCGGTGGCATACAGGCGCGCAGCGGCACGGATGTCGGCAGCGGGTACACCGCAGATTGGGCCAAGGGCTTCCGGCGAGTTATCCGCACGGCTGACGAACTCGCTCCACTGGGCGAAATCGCCAGGCTCACAACGGGCGTCGATAAAGTCTTGTTTGAGCAGTCCTTCAGTCACGATGACGTGGGCCAGTGCGTTGAGCATGGCGACGTTGGTACCGGGGCGCAGGGCCAGGTGATACTCGGCGCGGGCATGCACCGTATCCACCAGATCAATGCGCCGTGGGTCGATGACGATCAGCCGCGCGCCTTCACGCAGGCGGCGTTTGAGTTGGGAGGCGAACACCGGGTGGGCGTCGCTGGGGTTGGCACCCATCACCAGGATCACGTCGGCCTGCATCACCGAGTCGAAACTCTGGGTGCCGGCGGACTCGCCCAGGGTTTGTTTCAGGCCATAGCCGGTGGGCGAGTGGCAGACCCGCGCACAGGTGTCGACGTTGTTGTTGCCGAAGGCGGCGCGCACCAGTTTTTGCACCAGATAGGTTTCTTCGTTGGTGCAGCGGCTGGAGGTGATGCCACCGATGGAGTCGCGACCATATTTTTGCTGCAGCCGACGGAATTCACTGGCGGCGTAGGTCACCGCTTCATCCCAGCTGACTTCCTGCCAGGGGTCGCTGATGTTTTTGCGGATCATCGGCTTGGTGATGCGATCCGGGTGGGTCGCATAGCCCCAGGCAAAGCGCCCTTTGACGCAGGAGTGGCCGTGGTTGGCCTGGCCGTTCTTGTCCGGAACCATGCGTACCAACTGGTCGCCTTTCATCTCGGCGCGGAACGAGCAACCCACGCCGCAATAGGCACAGGTGGTGATCACACTGCGTTCGGGCTGGCCCAGTTCGACCACGCTTTTTTCCATCAGAGTCGCAGTAGGGCAGGCTTGCACACAGGCGCCACAGGACACGCATTCGGAGTCGAGGAAGTTCTCGCCACCGGCAGCGGCCACCCGGGATTCAAAACCACGCCCAGTAATCGTCAGGGCGAAAGTACCCTGGGTTTCTTCACAGGCGCGCACGCAGCGGTTGCAGACGATGCACTTGCTCGGGTCGTAGTCGAAGTAGGGGTTGGAGGTGTCCTTCACGTCGGCCAGATGGTTCTCGCCTTCATAGCCGTAACGCACTTCCCGCAGGCCGACCTGACCGGCCACGGTTTGCAGCTCGCAGTTGCCGTTGGCCGAGCAGGTCAGGCAGTCCAGCGGGTGATCGGAGATGTACAACTCCATGACGTTGCGCCGCAGGGTCGCGAGCTTGGGCGTCTGGGTGTGTACGCTCATGCCTTCGCTGACCGGCGTGGTGCAGGACGCCGGATAACCGCGCATGCCGTCGATCTCCACCAGGCACATGCGGCAGGAGCCGAAGGCTTCCAGGCTGTCGGTGGCACAGAGTTTGGGAATGGTGGTGCCCAGCAGCGCGGCGGCGCGCATCACCGAGGTGCCTTCGGGCACGCTGATGCTGCGGCCGTCGATGTTCAAGGTGACTTGCACCTGGCTGTCGCGGGCCGGCGTACCCAGGTCAATGTCGGTTTTCGGGTCGAAGAGAGTGATCATTGTTCGGCCTCCGAGGCTTGCAGACCGAAGTCAGCGGGGAAGTGCTTGAGGGCGCTGGCCACGGGATAAGACGTCATGCCGCCCAACGCGCACAGCGAACCGTATTGCAGGGTGTCGCACAGGTCCTTGAGGATGATTACCTGCTCATCGCGACTATTCTGGTCAGGCGCGGCCAGCAGACGGTCGATCACCTCGACGCCGCGCGTCGAGCCGATACGGCAAGGCGTGCATTTACCACAGGATTCCTCGGCGCAGAACTGCATGGCGAAGCGCGCCATGCGGGCCATGTCGAGGGTGTCGTCAGCCACCACCACACCACCGTGACCGAGCATCGCGCCGATGGCCATAAAGGCTTCGTAATCCAGCGGCGTGTCGAATTGCGAAGGCGGAACCCAGGCGCCGAGCGGGCCGCCCACCTGCGCAGCCTTCAGCGGCCGACCACTGGCGGTCCCGCCGCCGTAGTCTTCCACCAGCTCCCGCAGGGTCAGGCCAAAGGCACGTTCCACCAGCCCGCCGTGACGAATATTGCCCGCCAGTTGAAACGGCATAGTGCCCAGGGAGCGGCCCATGCCGTAGTCGCGGTAGAACTGCGCGCCCTTGGCCAGAATCAGCGGTACCGAGGCCAACGTCAGCACGTTGTGCACCAATGTTGGTAGACCGAACAAACCCTGCAACGCCGGAATCGGTGGCTTGGCGCGAACGATCCCGCGCTTGCCTTCGAGGGAGTCCAGCAGCGCGGTTTCTTCACCGCAGATATAAGCACCGGCCCCGACCCGCACTTCCATATCAAAGGCCAGTCCGCTGCCGCCAACATCGGCGCCCAGGTAACCGGCATCTCGGGCGATGTTCAACGCTGCACGCAACGTGGCCACGGCATCCGGATATTCCGAGCGCACATAGATGTAGCCGAAAGTGGCGCCGACGGTAATGCCGGCAATCGCCATGCCTTCAATCAGCAGGAAAGGGTCGCCTTCCATCAACATGCGGTCGGCAAAGGTGCCGGAGTCGCCTTCGTCGGCGTTGCACACGATGTACTTCTGCACAGCCTGAGTGCCGCGCACCGTGCGCCATTTGATCCCGGCGGGGAAGGCCGCGCCGCCACGGCCACGCAGGCCCGAATCGAACACCGCCGTCGCGGTCTGCTCGCCGCCAATGGCGATGGCCTGGGTCAAACCCTCGAAACCGCCGTGGGCCCGGTAATCCTCCAGGGACAGCGGCCGGGTAATGCCGGCACGGGCGAACAACAGGCGTTGTTGAGACTTGAGATAAGGCAATTCTTCCACCAGTCCCAAGGCCAGCGGATGAGCGGACGGCACGCCTTGCAGTGCATCAAGCACCGACGGCACATCGGCCGCCGTCAGCGGGCCGAAACCGATCCGGCCTTGCGGGCTGTCCACCTCCAGCAACGGCTCCAGCCAATACAGGCCGCGCGAACTTGTGCGCTGCATCTCCAGCGGCAGATTGCGTTCCCGCGCCTGAGTGATCAGGGCCACCGCCACCTCATCGGCACCCACGGCACGGGCAAGGGAATCACAAGGCAGATAAAGAGTCGGCATCACGCGTCCTCCCGGCAAGCGTCGAGCAACGCATCCAGACGCTCGGCACTGAGCCGCGCATGCACCCGGCCATCCAGTTCCAGGGCAGGCGAACAGGCGCAGGCTCCAAGGCAATACACCGGACGCAAACTGATGCTGCCATCAGCACTGCTACCGTGATCGTCCAGTTGCAGACGCTCGCGCAACTGCGCGGCAAGCTGCTCCGCGCCACGGCTCTGGCACGACTCGGCCCGGCACAGCCGCAGGATATGCCGCGCAGGCGGCGCGGTACGGAAGTCATGGTAAAAACTGATCACCCCGCGAACCTCGGCCTGGCTCAGGTTGAGGGCATGGGCAATCTCGGGAACGGCGACATCGGGGATGTAACCGATGCGCTCCTGAATATCATGAAGAATGGGCAACAGCGCACCCGGGGTGCCCTTATGGCGCTCCAGCAGACTGTTGACCACAGGCAGGTGCAACATCTCATCAGGCATTCAGCAATCCTCACGGTCACGGACAAACCAGGCGGTCGTCGGTTGTCCGAAAGTGTCGGCTGCGGCATTCACACCACGTCACGGTATCGTGGCATCTACAGACCGTCGGCCAGGGCACCCTGAGCGGGCATCTTGTTGCGCCCGGCACGGTCTTCGCCGCGCCTCAATAGGGGCATAAAAGCCAGATTGCCACGCGGCCCTTGATTCGGCCGCACCAGAGCGACGTGTTTGGTTCTGTCTACGACCTTGTATTGAGTCTAGAAGAATGAGGCATCAGGCGCTGTAGCGGAGGGGAGGTTGCAGAAGTTATGCACAGCGGATTGCCTGTGGAGAAGGTGACGATCAAGCCCACTGGAAGCACCCGGAGGCTGGAGGGTGTCCTAGATTTTGTGTAAACGGGATTTTTATTAAACCGTTAACAGACGATCTTCGAACTGGATACTGAAGCGATTCAAGGCCGCTTTCCAGTCCCGGATCGGCATCGTCCACTTCTTGCTG
>NZ_JAHBDI010000082.1:0-1084 GCF_019956275.1 Pseudomonas sp. GL-RE-26 | reverse complement strand
GCGCCGCTGACCGATTCCAGTTTGTTGACGATGGACGGCTGGCCGCCGGTGTAGACGTCATCCTTGGCGATGATGGTGGCGGAAGCGGTCGCAGTATTGGCTGGGACGGTGATTTTCGTACCGTCGGACAGCGTGAACTCCAACGGACCGTGGTTATTGATCGGCAGACCGGCCGCGTTGGTCAGGGTCACGGTGTAGGTGACTTGGCCACCTTCGGCCACGGTGGATTTGTCCGCGGTCAGGGTGGCGATCACTTCGCTGACGGTGTCGTTGATAGCAACCGACGCAGGACCGCCAATGACCAGATTCTCAAACGTCTTACCGGCAACGCTAGCATCAGCGATGCCCAGCGATACGCTACCGCCATCCTTGTAAACGTCATCACCTTGCGCCGGCAATGCATAGCCAACTTGAGTTGCGCCTGCGGCGATGACCACAGTTTGGCCATTGCTGAGAGTCACCGTCAGGTCGTGATCTAACTTCTGGTCGAGTTTGATGGTGAAAGTCGGTGCCTGGTTCTCCAGCACCGGACCAGCGCTTTCGATGGTAACGGTGACCTTGTCGATCACATCGGAAATCGTGGTGACTGCTGGAGTGTTGTTGAGCACCAGGTTTTCAAAGTTGCCGCCGGTGGTACCGGTGATGGTGGTGCTGACGGTGCTGCCGTTGACATAGACGTCATTGGCCGCAGTCGGCACGTTGACGCTGCCGCTGGTCTGGCCCGCTTCGATGGTAATGACCGAGCCATTGCTCAAGGTCACGGTCATCGGCGTGCCCGCCGGATTGGTCAGGGTCGCGGTGTAGGTGATCTGACCGCCTTCGGTGATGTTGCCGTTGGCCGTCAGGGTCAGGCCGGTGTTGTCCACGGAGTCGGTGATGGTGGTCACGGCCGGGGTGGTGTTCGGCACTAGGTTTTCGAAGTTGCCGCCAGTGGTACCGGTGATGGTGGTGCTGACGGTGCTGCCATTCACATAAACATCGTTGGCCGCAGTCGGCACGTTGACGCTGCCGCTGGTCTGGCCCGCTTCGATGGTAATGACCGAACCGTTGCTCAAGGTCACGGTCATCGGCGTACCGGCCGGAT
>NZ_JAHBDI010000081.1:0-1224 GCF_019956275.1 Pseudomonas sp. GL-RE-26 | reverse complement strand
ACATAAATGTTCGCGTCATCGGCATACCGCACGAAGCGATGGCCCCGCCGCTCCAATTCACGATCAAGTTCGTTGAGCAGGATATTCGACAGCAACGGCGAGAGCGGGCCGCCTTGCGGCGTCCCTTCCTGCCGTCGGCTGACGAGACCGCCTGACATCGTTCCCGCTTCGAGGTAGCGACGGATCAGCGTGAGGACGCGTTTGTCTTCGATTTGACGCGCAACATGGGCCATCAGAACATCATGATTAACCCGATCAAAGAACTTCTCCAGATCGAGTTCCACGCACCAGCGGTGACCCGCCGCCGCGTGGGCACGGGCCGTTTCGATAGCTTGATGGGCGCTTCTGCCCGGACGAAAGCCGTAGCTGTAGTCCGAGAACAGCGGATCAAAGATAGGTGTGAGCTGTTGCAGCAAAGCCTGTTGGATCAGGCGATCCACGACACAGGGAATGCCCAGTTGCCGTGTTCCGCCTTTAGGTTTTGGGATGTCGACGGCGCGTACACCTTGCGGTTGGTACTCGCCGGCCAGCAACCGAGTCTTGAGGTTCGGCCAATACTGTTTCACGTAGCCTGCCAATTGGTCGACCGTCATGCCATCGGCACCCGGTGCGCCCTTGTTGCTGACTACGCGTTGATACGCACGCTTGAGGTTAGCCGGTGCAAGCACCCGCTCCATCAGCGTGTCCGGCTCCGCGTTCGTCCACGCCACAGACGCCGTCGATGCTTGCGCCCTGTCAGCCGTCATCCTCGGATACCGTCCGGGACTTGGGGAGACAGTCTTCTCTTGGAGAATATTCTGCGTTTCAGCATTCGACGAGACTCTGGCGCCTACTGGCGGCATAACCTGTTCGGCCCTTGGTGGCGGGGTTATTCGCCACTTACTACGGCCTCGGCTGACTTCTGCACGCTCATCCCGTCGCCTCTCGACGCTCGGTAGCACACTGGCAAACGTGCAGATCTCCCAGGGTAATTCGCGTGACCTTCCTGCTTATGCCTGTCGGATCTACGTCACAGCGTTCTGTGCAAGTATCGGGCTTTGAAGATGCTTGCCTTCTTACCCCGCTGCGCCGCCTCTATCCGCTTCCTGTTCGTCAGGCCAGCAGTTTGCCTCGGGCTTCCTTCAGATTCGCAGTCACCCGCGACACCCTTGCCTCTGGCTAACACTTCCCCTTGCCGGGTGTGTAGAGGACTTTCACCTCCAAGTCACCAGCGAGGCCACCACA
>NZ_JAHBDI010000080.1:0-1238 GCF_019956275.1 Pseudomonas sp. GL-RE-26 | reverse complement strand
TGACGGGTCAGGTCGCGGGCGGTAAGAACGACGGCCATTACGCCACCTCCTGGTTCAGCGGGTAGAAGCAGCGAGCGAGGCTGTTGCTTTTCTGGTCAAGGGCCGGACGTTGTTGACGGCAGTTGTCTTTCACGTACGGGCAGCGCGGCGACAGCAGGCAACCCTGCGGACGGTCGTAGCGACCGGGCACGATGCCCGGCAGGGTCGACAGGCGCGCGGCGCCGAGGCTGTGTTCCGGAATCGCCTTGAGCAGCGCTTCGCTGTACGGGTGTGCCGGAATGTCGAACAGTTGCGGCACCTGACCGACTTCGACCGCCTGGCCTGCATACATCACGCACACGCGCTGGGCGGTTTCGGCCACGACGGCGAGGTCGTGGGTGATCAGCACCAGGCCCATGTTCTGCTCTTTCTGCAACGCCAGCAGCAGGTCCATGATCTGCGCCTGAATGGTGACGTCCAGCGCCGTGGTCGGTTCGTCGGCGATCAGCAGTTTCGGTTCACCGGCAATCGCCATGGCAATCGCGACACGCTGGCTCATGCCACCGGACAGTTGATGCGGGTAGGCATCCATGCGGCTGGCGGCACCCGGGATCTCGACTTTTTCCAGCAGTTCGATGGCGCGCTTGCGGGCCGCCTTGCCGGACATTTTCAGGTGCAGGCGCAGCACTTCTTCGATCTGGAAGCCGACGGTGTAGCTCGGGTTCAGCGCGGTCATCGGATCCTGGAAGACCATGGACAGGTCTTTGCCGACGATCTGCCGACGCTGGCGATTGTTGAGCTTGAGCATGTTCTTGCCGTCGAAATTCAGGGCGTCAGCGGTGACGATCCCCGGATGCTCGATCAGGCCCATCAGCGCCATCATGGTCACGGACTTGCCGGAACCCGATTCGCCAACGATGGCCAGCACTTCGCCCTTGTCCACTTGCAGGTCGAGGCCATCGACTACTGGCGTGGCGTTTTTGTCGCCGAAGCGAACGTTGAGATTCTTGATTTCTAGCAGTGACATGGGAATCTCCTCAGGCGGCGTTCTTGAGTTTCGGGTCCAGCGCATCGCGCAGGCCGTCGCCCATCAGGTTGATTGCCAGCACGCTGAGCAAAATGGTCAAACCAGGCAGGCTCACCACCCACCAGGCGCGTTCGATGTAGTCGCGGGCCGAAGCCAGCATGGTGCCCCACTCAGGGGTTGGCGGTTGTACGCCAAGGCCAAGGAAGCCCAGTGCGGCGGCATCGAGGATCGC
>NZ_JAHBDI010000079.1:0-1244 GCF_019956275.1 Pseudomonas sp. GL-RE-26 | reverse complement strand
GTGTCCGCCCCGATCGCTACCACCGTGTCCGCCCCGTTAGCCGTTATGGTCACGTTGGCAGCGAACGTCGCGCTGTTGATCCCCAGCGCCGTGATATTGAGCAAGTCCTGCCCGGCCGGATTGGCTCCGAAGTTCAGGATCGTATCGTTGCCGAAACCCGCGGCAGCAAACACGAACGTATCGTTGCCGATGACGCCGCCACTCATCACGTCGTTACCGCCACCGCCGGTGAGAACGTCGTTACCTGCCCCCCCCACGAGCGTGTTGCCGAGCGCGTTGCCAGTGCCCGCAAAGTTGCCGCTGCCGCCGAAAAACAGATTGTCGACGTTGTCACCCAGGGTGTAGCTCGCAAGCGAGGTCCAGACCGTGTCGTTGCCGGCACCGGCGAGCTCGCTCACCACGTCCCCAAGATCGGCGACTTCATAGATATCGTCGCCACCGCCGCCGGCCATCGTGTCGGCACCTGCGCCACCGATGATGACGTCGTTACCTGAGCCACTGCTGAGGCCGTCGTTACCGGCGCCCCCCACGAGCGTGTTGGCGAGCTCGTTGCCGCTGCCCACAAAGTTGCCGCTGCCGCCGAAAAACAGATTTTCGACGTTGGCACCCAGCGTGTAGCTCGCAAGCGAGGTCCAGACCGTGTCGCTGCCCGCACCGGCGAGCTCGGTCACCACGTCCCCAAGGTCGGTGACTTCATAGGTATCGTTGTCGACGCCACCGACCATCGTGTCGGCACCGGCGCCACCGATGATGAGGTCGTTACCTGCGCCACCGATGAGGACGTCGTTACCCGCCCCACCCACGATCCTGTTGTCGAGCGCGTTGCCGCTGCCCGCAAAGTTGCCGCTGCCGCCGAAATACAGATTTTCGACGTTGGCACCCAGGGTGTAGCTCGCGAGCGAGGTCCAGACCGTGTCGCTGCCGGCACCGGCGAGCTCGGTCACCACGTCCCCAAGGTCGGTGACTTCGTAGATATCGCTGCCGCCACCGCCGACCATCGTGTCGGCACCTGCGCCACCGATGAGGACGTCATTACCCGCACCACCCACGAGCGTGTTGTCGAGTACGTTACCGTGGCCCGCAAAGTTGCCGCTGCCGCCGAAATACAGATTCTCGACGTTGGCACCCAGGGTGTAGCTCGCGAGCGAGGTCCAGACCGTGTCAATACCCTCACCGCCAAGCTCGGTCACCACGTCCCCAAGGTCGGTGACTTCGTAGACATCGTCGCCAACACCGCCGGCCAT
>NZ_JAHBDI010000078.1:0-1250 GCF_019956275.1 Pseudomonas sp. GL-RE-26 | reverse complement strand
TCGCCGCTGCGCACCATTTCGTTGAACGCCAGACCGAGCTTGGCGCGCAGGCCCAGGCCAACCCAGCAGATACGGGCCGGCAGACCCTGGAAGCTGATACGTTCGCGGGCCATGTCCAGCCAGTTGTGCAGGTGGGCGTCGTCCGGGATCAGCTCCTTGACCTTGGCGTCGGTCTTGTAGATGTCTTCAGCGTTGCCCGACAGTGCAGCCCAGCGGAACGGGCCGATGCCACGGCAGAACAGCGGACGGATGTACGCCGGTACGAAGCCTGGGAAGTCGAATGCGTTTTCCACGCCTTCTTCCTGCGCCATCTGACGGATGTTGTTGCCGTAGTCGAAGGTCGGTACGCCCATTTTCTGGAAGTCGAGCATCGCTTTGACGTGCACGGCCATCGATTGCTTGGCGGCCTTGATCACAGCAGCAGGTTCAGTTTTGGCGCGAGCGCGGTACTGGTCCCAGGTCCAGCCGGCCGGCAGGTAGCCGTTGAGCGGGTCGTGGGCGCTGGTCTGGTCGGTGACCATGTCCGGGCGCACGCCACGTTTGACC
Organism: Pseudomonas sp. GL-RE-26; assembly: GCF_019956275.1. NCBI lineage: Bacteria > Pseudomonadati > Pseudomonadota > Gammaproteobacteria > Pseudomonadales > Pseudomonadaceae > Pseudomonas > Pseudomonas sp. GL-RE-26. The sequence continues at coordinate 704 of NZ_JAHBDI010000078.1, read as the reverse complement.
AGTTCCGGCAGGATTTCAGCGGCGTTACCCAGCAGCGCGATGGAGATCGCCTTGCCTTCTTTGGTGTATTTGGCGATGCGGGCCAGAGCGTCGTCGAGGTCGGTAGCCTGCTCATCGACGTAGCGGCTTTTCAGACGGAAATCGATGCTGACCTGCTGGCATTCGATGTTCAGCGAGCAAGCGCCGGCCAAGGTCGCGGCCAGAGGCTGAGCGCCGCCCATGCCACCGAGGCCTGCAGTCAGGACCCAACGACCTTTCAGGTCATCGTTGTAGTGCTGGCGACCGGCTTCGACGAAGGTTTCGTAGGTGCCCTGGACGATGCCCTGGCTGCCGATGTAGATCCAGCTGCCGGCGGTCATCTGGCCGTACATGGCCAGGCCTTTGGCGTCCAGTTCGTTGAAGTGTTCCCAGCTCGCCCAGTGTGGAACCAGGTTGGAGTTGGCGATCAGTACACGCGGGGCGTTGCTGTGGGTCTTGAACACGCCGACCGGCTTGCCGGATTGCACCAGCAGGGTCTCGTCGTCGTTCAGGTTGGTCAGGCTTTCGACAATCTTGTCGTAGCATTCCCAGTTACGTGCAGCGCGACCGATACCACCGTAAACCACCAGTTCTTTAGGGTTCTCGGCGACTTCCGGGTCGAGGTTGTTCATCAGCATGCGCAGCGGCGCTTCGGTCAGCCAGCTCTTGGCGGTCAGCTTGTTACC
>NZ_JAHBDI010000083.1:0-202741 GCF_019956275.1 Pseudomonas sp. GL-RE-26 | reverse complement strand
CAGCAAGAAGTGGACGATGCCGATCCGGGACTGGAAAGCGGCCTTGAATCGCTTCAGTATCCAGTTCGAAGATCGTCTGTTAACGGTTTAATAAAAATCCCGTTTACACAAAATCTAGGACACCCTCCCGGAGCCCATGACAGGGCTTCGGGTTCTTTGTTGGATAAGCGGTGTGATTTTCTCCAAAACGGACTTGATTCTTTAGTCTTTTTCAATGGCTCTCTATGAAGTAGGCTGAAACCCTGAGTGCGATCAGGGAAAAAAACAAAACGAACAAAATAATCACCGGAATTATCAAAAGGTTCTTGTAGTGCCTTGGAAGGCCTTTCACTTCGCTGGCATCAATAACGCCCCTTCGAGCGCTGAGCGCGGGCATCATCAATACCATGGCAATAGCGCCACCGCGCATGACCTTGCCGACCAGGCCGCCAGCCGAAAATGCGTCTTTGGTGGTTTTTACAAAAGAGCAATTGGGTAGACGTTCTTCGATTGCGTCAACGTATTTGTGTGCGATGAAGGCGACAGCGAAACAAGTCAGTATCATCGGCACCAGTATCAATCCGGCAATCAAACCTATTGGGATGCTTGTCATTTTGTCACCTCGCCGTAAAGAAACTCGCCAAATTGCTCACCGGCCCATTTTCCTGTTTCCCCTCCTGCCCATCCACCAGCGGCACCTCCAACCACACCACAGACCAGCGCACCAGGGCCTGTTGTAATGCCTAATACCAATACGCAACCGCCAGTGACCGCAATGCCACCGAGATACCCGCCAGCACTCGCTCCACCCAAACTGCCCACTAACGAGCTTCCTTCAACATACTTTGCTTTCCTGCACTGTTCTTCGCGGCCCACCGTACAAGCTTTATGAATCGACAGCCCGGTAGAGCCTACTTCAAGCGCAGTACCAATATAGGTTCCTCTTTTGATCCATTTGGCCGCGTTTGCGACACCAGACACCTTGTCAGCGTAACCCGCGATTTCTCCGTTATGCATATAGCTGTTCGTTGAAAGACCGAGAAGTCTTTTGATTGAGCCTTCATTGCGCAGACCTGATCCGAATGACGCTATGTTGCCAAGCTGCTTCTCAAGCTTCATGAATAGCGTTGTTCTTTTTGTATAGAAGGCGTCACGGTTTGTCATCGTGCCAGAGCCCGCATGTTCCCGATAAAGCTTTTCAATGTCCTGAAGCGTAGCTTTAACGGATTCGAGATGTTTGCTCCAGCCATCACTCGTGGCGCCAATCCCCATAGATGTAAAGGAGATCATTTGTTGCAGGAGTTCGAAATTTTCCAGGAAAAAGTCGTCAGCCCCCGCGCCGTTGGCCAGTAAAGCAGTGTGCACCTCGCTGGCTTTGGCCATCAGGTAGGCTTCCTGGCTGGTACAGGATGGGGTGGAGGAGTCGCCAACGATGACAAGCTCACCCGCGAGGACAATGCTGCCTGCGATATGGGCGTTGAGGATATTGAACTTGGCCTTTGAGTTTCCAGAAAGCGCAGTATTCGCTTTAAGGGAGTCAAAAGTCTGTGTTCTGGAATTGATGAACGATCGAGCTTCGGCCATGTCCTTGCCTCACGAATATTTCTTATTGCCGATTCGGTCCCATCCTCCGGTCACGTTGCCGCCAGCTGCGCCATCGCTGCGTTTCTGCTGAATGTACGTGGTTTTTATGCGGCCGTAGTTGAGCTGTACTATTTCAATGGGCACCCCGGAGCTCGCACTTTGGGCGTAGTCAGCGATGATGACTTCTTCCAGCACAACTTCGTAATACTTGATTTTGTCTGTGCCTGCCCGGCAGAGCACGAGCTTCACTTCTTTGAGATGCTGGCCTGCACAACTGGCTTCCATCAGTTTGCAACTGGCGCTGTCCAGGTATTTTGTGAAGGTGAAATTGGTCAAGGTAGTGCGACCGGATGACGCGCCGCCTGATGAGCTGGCGGTTGCGGAGGTGCTTTGATTGACGCCGAAGTTATAGCCGATGATTTCAATCCACTTGCTGTATTTCTCATCCAGCGCTTCACCAGGAATCTCAGCGATCTGAATATAACCGTCAAAAGCCATGTGTACCTCTCCTTGGTAGTCAGTCGTACAGATGAAAAATCTGACGATGAGCGGATATGACAGCTATTTTTTGTGACGGTTCCGCAGGGTGGGAAGTAGGGATCAAACCTACTAACCGCATCAGATGATCCGGTCCAGGTACGTTCTTTTCCTGAGGGCCGATAAAGCACTGCTCATCATCGCCCTCCTCGAGTTCACGCCCGATACCGTACAATTTGAAAACTCCGCAATAGCGGGGCTGTAGGTGGCCAGGGATCAATATGACTTTGCATAAAGTGCCCACATGTTCGTTTTTCGGCCGGTGAATAAACAGGTCGCGGAGATTCCAGGTTGTTTTAGCGGAATACAGCGAACGGTTACTCCAAGCTCTCCGATGGCTTGTTCAACTTTATTGTCTTCGCTGAAGGGGGCGAGAACAAAGGCGCTAAGTTTTGCGTTCTGTTTGAAGTGCTTTTTGAATTCGTCCAGAGTAGTGACCGTTGTGGTGTTGTCGGACAATCTCTTCTGTGCCGCCTCTAACATGTCTTTTTGAAGGGTTGCCAGTGTTTTCGAGATGTTATTAACTAAATCTTCAGTGTCAAGTTTCAGGAGGATTTTGCAGCTGTTTCGACAGGAATAGGACACCACATTTTGCTCCAGTTCCTTTATGCCAATCTCGATCCGGACAGGGACGCCACGCTTGATGTGGTACCACTTTTTTTCGCCACTGTTCATGTCCCGCCAATCAACACTGGCCCGAAGGTTTTGCCCTTTCAGTTTTTTCCGACAAATTTGCTTTTGCAGTTTTTTGCAGTAGTCATGAATGGCATCTGCATTCTGTTCGTTGCGCACGATCGGGATAATGACGACCTGCGTCGGTGCCACGAGGGGCGGGAGTACTAGTCCATCATCGTCACCATGGGCCATGATCATCGCGCCGATCAGTCGCGTGGATACTCCCCAAGACGTGGTCCATGCCAGTTCTTTTATCCCTTCTTTGTTCACGAAGCGGATGTCTGAACTCTGTGCGAAGTTCTGGCCTAAAAAATGAGAAGTACCTGCTTGCAGGGCCTTGCCGTCTTGCATCATCGCTTCAATGGTGTAGGTGCTGACGGCGCCCGGAAAACGTTCCCAAGAGCACTTTTCGCCCTTGATTACTGGTATGGCCAGGTGCTCGGTAGTAAAGCGCTCATAGATATCCAACATCTTTAGCGTTTCGACCAAGGCCTCATCATGAGTTGCGTGAACGGTGTGACCTTCCTGCCATAGGAACTCCGATGAGCGCAGGAAAATCCGGGGACGCATTTCCCAGCGCAGTACGTTCGCCCATTGATTGATAAGCAAAGGCAGATCCCGATAGCTTTGTACCCATCGTGAAAAGGATGCACCGATGACCGTTTCACTGGTGGGCCTGATGATCAACGGTTCTTCTAGTGTTCCAGCGGGAGTAAGCGCTCCATCCGTTGATTTTTCGAGGCGGTGATGAGTTACAACTGCGCACTCTTTGGCAAAGCCTTCAACATGCTCGGCTTCTTTTTGAAGAAAGGATAATGGAATCAAAAGTGGAAAATATGCGTTTGAATGTCCTGTGTCTTTGATTTTCTTATCAAGTTCTCGTTGAATTTGCTCCCATATGCCATACCCCCAAGGACGGATAACCATGCAACCTCGAACTGGAGAGTTCTCAGCCATTTCCGACTGGGTAATCACTTGTTGATACCAGTCAGAAAAGTTTTCATTTCTTGTAGGTGATATTGCGTTTTTCATAGGACCCTTGCTTTGAAGTCGAAATTGTTATTCGAAATGGTGTCGTAAGGGGTAGGTATATTTATTGAGCTTTGAAATTTCAAGACTTCATGTGTGGTTTTTCATATTTCAGAAATTTCCTTCAGAAGGATCTTTCTTTTTGTAAAGTTACTCCGCTCTTCGACGTGTTCGTCGACCACAAATAGCCCCCAATGCAATCGCTTCGGGGGCTATGGCACTCACTGAGCCCCAAACATCGCCGTCCAGTAAATCCCCGCATCGCTCTTCGGGTCGGTCGCATACGCCGCGCCCAGTTCGCGGAACTGCGGGTTCATCAGGTTGGCGCAGTGGCCAGGGCTGACCAGCCAGCCTTCGACCACCTTGCGTACGCTGTCCTGCCCGGCGGCGATGTTTTCGCCGATCTGCTGGAAGTTGTAGCCGGCCAGTTCTGCGCGGTCGCCCGGGGTGCGGCCATCGCGGTCCTTGTGATCGAAGTAGTTGTTGTTGGCCATGGAGCGCGAGTTGCCTTCGGCGGCGGTGGCCAGCGTGGCGTTCCAGGCCAGCGGCGCGGTCGCATTGAAAGACTGGGTGCCGCATTGACGCGGCTTGGCCCGTGCGGCGTTGAGTTCGATGAGCAGCTTCTGGCCCTCGGTCTGCCAGTCGCCCAAGTGTGAACTCAGCAGTGGCCGCGCCACGACGATGCGCCACTGATTGTCCTGGCGGCTGACGCCGACATCGACGAATTGCGGGTCGAGGACGATCTGGCAAAAACTCTCCTGGATCGCCTTCATCGCCGAGGCGGCATCGCGAGGCCCGGACAGGCTGATGGCTTGCACATTCTTCATGGGATAACCCGCAGTGGCCATGGCCTGCTGCAGATTACCGATGCTCGAGGCGGTCAGCACCAGGCGTGGGTCGGCCGACAGCGGCGGAAGCTCCGATGAAACCTGGCCGGCGCAGCGCTGCAGTTGGCTGCGGTAGACGTTGATCGATTCGATCAATTGCGCTTCGTCGGCCGCCAAGGCGTTGGCGGCGAATACCAGGCCCAGTGACACACCGGCCAAACGCATTGCGGATGAAATGAAACCCATGAAAATCCCCCTTGAGCAGATTGCGCCCATGATGCGCGAAGTTGGCCGATCTAAGACAACGGATTTATCCAGAGTGTAGTGGGGTGGGCGAAATCATTTCACTACTAGACTGAATCGAACCACTCACCGAGTGACACCGACCATGCGCCTCGACTGGATCGCCACCTGCCTCGCTCTCACGTTGCTTGCCGGCCCGGTGTCCGCTACGGATCAAGCGCAAAAGCAGCAAGCGGCCGAGAACAAGGCCGAGGTGCTGGAACAGAAAGCCGCCGAGAATAAAAGCCCCGCAGCGGCGCCCAAGGCCGAAGCCATTACCCCGTCCGAAGTCCAGGCCGTCGACCCGGCGGGTGCCGCGCCGCTGGACGATGCGATCACGTGCCTGGCCCGGTCCATTTACTGGGAAGCCAAGGGCAAGGACGCCGCTGACATGGAAGCGGTGGCCAATGTGGTCATGAATCGCCTGGGCCACGAAGGCTTTCCGGACACGGTGTGCAAAGTGGTCAAGCAGGGTTCGGAGACCAGGAGTTGCCAGTTTTCCTGGTGGTGCGACGGCAAATCCGATTCGGTCCAGGAAGAGGTGCCTTACGCGATGGCCAAGGAAATCGCGCGCAAGGCCCTGAACAAGGAACTGCCGGACCGCACCCAGGGTGCCCTTTATTTCCATGATCGTACCGTCAAGCCGGATTGGGCCAGGGAATACATCAGGACCGTGGATATCGGCTTGTTCCGTTTTTACAAACCTCATGACGGATCGGCCAGGTAATAGCGGCTTTTTCGGCCAAATATTTTTTTTTTGCTGTGGTTGTGCGAGGTGTTATCGAAACTGAAATGTTTCTGTTTTATAAGCTTCATAACGAAACCGTGCGCGAATGACGCGATAAGCAGGAACTACACATGAAGCTGACGAGGGTCTGGATCAGTAATCTCGCGCCGATCACGGCGCATTCGCTGGCGTACGCTCTATGACCGTCCTGGTCACCGGTGCGGCCGGTTTCATCGGTTTTCATACGGTCCAGCGCTTGTGCCGCGAGGGGCAGGAGGTCGTCGGTATCGACAACCTCAACGACTACTACGACGTGGAACTCAAGCAGGCACGCCTCAAGGTGCTGGAGACTTTGCCGGGTTTTCGCTTCCGGAAAATGGACATCGTCGACAAACCGGCCCTGATGAGCCTGTTTCGAGAACACGCTTTTACCGAGGTGGTGCACCTGGCTGCTCAGGCCGGGGTGCGTTACTCGCTGGACAACCCGGATGTCTATGGGCAATCGAACCTGGTGGGTTTCCTCAATGTGCTCGAAGCCTGTCGACACCATCGCCCCGAGCACCTGATCTACGCCTCGAGCAGCTCGGTGTACGGTACCAACAGCAAGATGCCGTTCAGTGTCGAGGATCCTGTCGAACATCCCGTTTCGTTGTACGCCGCCACCAAGCGCTCCAATGAACTGCTGGCCGAAAGTTATTGCCATTTGTATGGCTTGAAAGCCAGTGGCCTGCGCTTTTTTACCGTCTACGGTCCGTGGGGCCGCCCGGACATGGCGCTGTTCAAGTTCACCGACGCCATCCTCAAAGACCTGCCCATCGATATTTACAACCAGGGGCAGATGTCCCGCGACTTTACCTACGTCGACGACATTGTCGAAGGTATCGCCCGACTGCGCCCAAGGCCTCCGGTGCCGGAAGGCTCTGCTGTCGGGGTCAACCGGCTCTTCAACATCGGGCGTGGCATGCCGGTGGCGTTGCTGGATTTCGTCGAGTGCCTGGAATCAGCCCTGGATCTGCAAGCCAGGCGCAATTATCTGCCGATGCAGGCCGGTGACGTGGTCAAGACCTGGGCCGATGTCTCGGCACTGGCCGAGTGGGTGGGCTTCAGCCCGCAGGTGACGCTCGAAACCGGTGTAAGAGAATTTGTGAAGTGGTATCGGCAGTTCTATCAGATTTGAAGCGTTCGCCTCTGATCTCGAAAAATCAAAAAGGGCGAGAGAGACCCATGAGCCAAGACATTTTTGTATCCGTACTGATTCCCGCCAAAAACGAAGCGAACAACCTCAAGCCGTTGCTTGAGGAAATCCGCGTCGCATTGGCCGCTGAATCGTACGAAATCATCGTGGTCGACGATGGCAGCACTGATTCGACCCTGCAGGAACTGCGGCAGATTCGCCAAAACGGCTTGAACACCTTGCGTATCCTGCATCACGAGCGATCGCTGGGGCAGAGCACCTCGCTGTACCACGCGGCCCGTGAGGCTCGCGGGCAGTGGCTGGCGACCCTCGATGGCGACGGCCAGAACGACCCGGCGGACATTCCCGGCATGCTGGCGCTGGTGCGCGGCGAACCGGGCAAGGTCGATGTGCAACTGGTCGCCGGGCACCGGGTCAATCGCCGCGACACCGCGAGCAAACGCTACGCCTCGCGGTTCGCCAACAACCTGCGCCGGCGCCTGCTCAAGGACGCCACCCCGGACACCGGTTGCGGCCTGAAGTTGATCGAGCGCGCGGCGTTCTTGCGCCTGCCGTACTTCGACCACATGCATCGCTACATTCCGGCGCTGATCCAGCGCCATAACGGGCGCATGATCGTGCACCCGGTCAACCACCGGCCGCGCACGGCCGGGGTCTCGAAATACGGCAACATCGACCGCGCGCTGGTCGGCATTCTCGATTTGATCGGTGTCTGGTGGCTGATCAAGCGCACGCGCCTGAATACTCACGCCCAGGAGCTCGAAGGATGATGTTGTCTCGTGAGACCCTGTGGCTGCTGGTCGGCTTTGCCGGGCAGGTTGCCTTTACCGGGCGGTTTGTCTTGCAGTGGTTGTACAGCGAGTACAAGAAACGCAGCGTGATCCCGACCAACTTCAGGTACCTGAGCATCGTCGGCAGCACCTTGTTGCTTGCCTACGCCATCTACCGTCAGGACCCGGTGTTCATCGCCGGGCAGGCCTTTGGCTCCATCGTCTATTTCCGCAACCTGCAATTGATTGCCAAAAGCAGAAGCGTAAAGGAATAAGTAATGCGTAGATCGTTGTCGCCCAGGGTCGAGTGCCTGGGCCTGATGCTGCTTGCCCTGTTGCTGATCGGCGCGGGCATGGGCCTGCGCCAGGCACAGAATGTGGACGAAGAGCGTTTCCTCGGCGTCGCACTGGAGATGCTGCAGAACGGCTCGTGGCTGATCCCGCACCGGGCCGCCGAGATCTACGGCGACAAGCCGCCGATTTTCATGTGGACGGTGGCGTTCTTCACCTGGCTGACTGGCAAGCCCAACATCGCCCTGTATATCCCTGGGCTGTTTTCGGCGGTGACGGTCACGGCGATGGTCTATGACCTGGGCCGTCGCCTGTGGACCCAGCGTACCGGGCGCAACGCCGCACTGTTGTACCTGGCGACGTACCAGACCTACAGCATCCTGCGCACCGGGCAGATCGACAGCCTTTTGATTCTGTTCACCTCCCTGGGCCTGTACGGTCTGGCGCGGCACCTGCTGCTGGGACCTGCGTGGCGCTGGTTTTACGCGGGTTGTGCGGCCATGGGCATTGGCGTGATTACCAAAGGCGTGGGTTTCCTGCCGGCGCTGTTGCTGATTCCTTACGCCTATGCGGTGCGCAAAGGCTGGCCCGGCGTGGTGGCCATGCCCGGCGAGGCGCGCAAGTGGTTGCTCGGGTTTGCGCTGATGCTTGGCGCCATCGCGATCTGGCTGTTGCCCCTGGCCTTGTCCATCATCGTCAATGGCAGCGCAGACGAAGTGGCCTATGCGCGGGAGATCCTGCTGCACCAGACAGCGGGCCGTTATGCCGCCGCGTGGCATCACCGCGAACCGTTCTGGTATTTCTTCACCAACGTGATTCCGCAGTACTGGCTGCCGTTGGTGCTGGTGCTGCCATGGCTGGTGCCGGCCTGGCGCCGGCAGTTGCAAAAACGAGATGGCCGGGTGTTGGTCTTGCTCGGTTGGGTGGTGCTGGTGGTGCTGTTTTTCTGCATCAGCACGGGCAAGCGCAAGTTGTACATCTACCCGGCGCTGCCTGGTCTGGTGCTGGTCGCCGCGCCGTTGATCCCGTGGCTGCTCAAGCGCTGGTTCAAACGCCACCCGCGTTTGCGCCGGGTGTTCCCGGCACTGGTAGCGACCTGGTTCGCGCTGTGGTTCGCCCGTGGTTTCATCGAACCGCTCAAGGAAGGCACCAACATTGATCAGGTGCTCATGGCGCAGGCTGCGACCATGACCCAAGGCGCCGATCTGGTGCTGGTCAATTGGGAGGAAGGGCACTGGTTGTTTGCCCGTCAACCGATCGTGCATTTCGGCATGGATTACTCCTCCATCGAGAAGGCTGCGCAGTATCTGCGCGAACACCCCAAGGCCTACGCTTTGGTGCCGGATGACGTACTGAACCAGTGCTTCAAACCCGAAGCGGCCCGTGAACTGGGGGAAAACTCCCGGGCGAACTGGTCGATCGTGGGCGCGGATGCCGACAACGGCAAATGCCTGCCGCAAGAGGCCGGCAAAGCCTATCGGTTCACCTGGAATGACCCGCATATGCCAGCACCGCCGGCGCAGGTGGCTAATCCCTGAGGGCAAAAAAAGGGCCGCTTGAACAAGCGGCCCTTTCTCTTCGTTCGTCGCCTGTCACTGACTGGCATCCAGCACCACGCGGTAGCGTGCCTTGCCGCTGCGCAAATGATCGATGGCTTCATTGATCCGGCTCATGGGAAACATCTCGACCTGCGGCAGGATCTGATGGCGGGCGCAGAACTCCAGCATCATCGCGGTGTTGGCCGGTGAGCCGACCGGCGAGGCGGACAAGACTTTTTGCTGGGGAATCAGGTTGAATACGTGCACCGGTATGGCATCGGGCACGACGCCGACAAAGTGCAGGCGACCCTTGCCGCGCAGGGTGGCGAGCATGGCGGTCCAGTCGAGGTTGGCGTTGGCGGTGACCAGGAGAAAGTCCAGGGTGCCGGCAATGGCATTGAGCGCATCGGTATCGGTCGAGGCGACCACCTTGTGCGCGCCCAGGCGCTTGGCTTCGTCCTGCTTGCTCAGCGATGAGGTGAACGCCGTGACTTCGCAGCCCCAGGCATTGAGGAAGCGTAGCGCCAGGTGGCCGAGGCCGCCGATGCCCACCACGCCGACCCGGTCGGTGGGCTTGATGCCGAATTCCACCAGCGGGTTGAACACGGTCGAACCGGCACAGAACAACGGCCCGGCCATCGCCGGATCGAGCCCGGTCGGGATCGGCAGGGCCCAGGCCCAGTGCGAACGAATGCGGTCGGCAAAACCTCCGTTGCTGCCGATGATGGTCGGTTGCACGGTGCGACACAGGTTATGCGAGCCTTCGATGCACGACGTGCAATGCATGCAGCTGCCCTTGTACCAACCGATGCCCACCCGTTGCCCCATTTCCAGGCCGCGAACCTGGTCGCCCAACCGCACGATACGGCCGACCACCTCGTGGCCGGGAATGAACGGGTAGTGGCTGATGCCCCAGTCGTTGTCGATCAGCGACTGGTCGGAGTGGCAGACGCCGCAATATTCCACGGCGACTTCCACCTCATCGCTTCCCAACGGGCCGGGATCGTAGCTAAAGGGTTCCAGTGGTGCGCCCGCTGCGGTGGCGGCCCAGCCGGTAAAGGTGGTGAGTTCGCTGCTGTCGCTCATGGGATACCTCCAGATCAGAAGTCAGGGGTCTTGGCCGCTTTGGTGCAGCGGCGGAGCGAGGAAAGTGTAGCGGGTCATGGGCGTTCCATTGGGTGCGCGCCTGGAGACTGTTGGTTTCGGTGTTACCTCAGATCTGCAGATCGATCACGAAGGCATCATCGAAATCAGGATTTTCATTGATGCCATTCTTGGCATAGCCCCGTGGGTTGCAGACCACGCGGGTGTTGCCCACCCGATAATCAAAGCTGCCATGGGTATGGCCATGCAGCCACAGTGCCGGCTGCCAGTCTTTGATCCGCGCTTCGAGGTCCGAGACAAAGCTTGAGTTGATTGGCGAACCGGCAAAGGTCGGGCTGATGCTCGACCGCGTCGGGGCGAAATGGGAGACCACCACCGTAGGCGTGCTGCTGTCGCGGGTGAAGCAGTCTTGCAGCCAGGCGACCGTCTGCAGAAACACCAGCTGGGAAATGGCCGGCGTGAACAGGTCAGGGAAATCGGGGGCGATTTTGATGTGGCTGAAGTCACGGATCAGCTGGGTCGCCAGATCGATGCCCAGCGCCCGATCATCCGGGCTGTCGAGCAGGCGATAGTCAGACCACAAGGTGCAACCGAGAAAGCGCACGCCGTCGTGGACGTACTCCGAACGTTCCAGAATGTGGATCTGCGTGCCTTGCGCCAGGCTGTTTAATTGCTCGTAGGTGGAGACTAGGTCACTGCCATAAAACTCGTGATTACCCGCCACGTACAACAACGGAACCGGGCAGGCTCTGGCCCACTCGATGGCCTTGGGCGGCCGGGCGATGTCCCCGGCGAGCACGACAATATCGGCATCCACGGCGGGAAAGGGGATCGCGTTGACGGACAGGTGCATGTCGGACAGCAAGGCGATGCGCATGGATCAACTCCGGCGTGTGTTGAAGGGCAAGTCATTCAAGTTACGCGTTGATAACCCGTTGCCACAAGCCTGCTGGTCAGCAAAACAAATGTGGGAACGGGTGTACGCCGATGCGGTGCTCACAGCCGGTACATATCCGTTTCTTCGGTAACGGCGGTTATTGGTTCCGCTCTTACAGCGGGTCACTTTGGAAGAGCGCCAAAGTAACCAAAACGCTTTGCCCCTGACGTTCGGTGCCTCGCTGTGGCTCGGCATGCCCTCGCTCCGGTCCTGCTCCGTGGGCCCGCCGCCATCGGCCATCCATGGCCGGGGGCGGCTAACCCGGCATCCATGCCGGGTTGCCCACTGCGCAGAACCTGCGCTCGGCCTCACGAGGGGGCGTACACCGCAAAAGCAAAAGCAAAAGCAAAAGCAAAAGTAAAAGCAAAAGCAAAAGCGAGGCGGCCGGCCTGCTCGCGATGAGGTTGACCTGTTTACTTCAAATACCACCCCCACGGCTGGTCGCTGACGTACTCGGTCACCTGCTTGACCTCAAGATAATTGTGCAACCCCCATTGCCCCAGCTCCCGGCCAATGCCGCTGTGTTTCATCCCGCCCCAGGGTGCTTCGACGAAGGTCGGTTGCGAGCAGTTGACCCAGACGATGCCGGCGCGCAGCTGGTTGGCGACCCGGGCGGTGCGTTGCAAGTCAGCGCTCATCACGGCGGCAGCCAGGCCGAAGCGGCTGGCGTTGGCCATTTGTACTGCTTGCTCTTCGGTCTTGAAGCGCTTGATGCACAGCACCGGGCCGAACACTTCTTCACGCCACAGAATGCTGCTATGACCGGGCTCGTCGAAAATCGCCGGCTCGACGAAGTAACCTTCGCGCAAGTGCGCCGGTCGCCGTCCGCCGGTGAGCAAACGGGCGCCGCTGGCCAGGCCCTGGTCGATGAAACCGAGCACCTTGTCGTATTGGCCCTGGCTGACCAGCGGCCCGAGCAGAACGCCGGGCTGCATACCGGGGCCGATGCTGATCTTGCGGGTTTCTTCCACCAGTCGTTCGATCAGGCGCGGAGCGATGGTTTCCTGCACCAGCAGGCGTGAAGTCGCGCTGCACACCTGACCCTGGTTCCAGAAAATCCCGAACAGAATCCACTCCACGGCGGCGTCGACATCGGCGTCGTCGAACACGATGAGCGCAGACTTGCCGCCCAGTTCCAGGCTGATGTTCTTGATGTCCCGCGCCGCCGCCGACATGATTTTTGCGCCGGTGGGCACGCTGCCGGTGAAGGCCAGTTTGTCCACGCCCGGGTGTTCGGTGAGGGGGCTGCCGGCGTCGGCGCCGAGGCCGGTGACCAGGTTCAACACCCCGGCGGGCAAACCGATACGATCCGCGGCGGCCGCCAGTTCCAGGGCGGTCAGCGGCGTCAATTCGGACGGTTTCAACACCACCGTGGCCCCGGCGGCCAAGGCTGGCGCGACCTTCCACGCGGCCATCAGCAGCGGGTAGTTCCAGGGGATGATCTGCCCGGCCACGCCAATCGGTTCGTGGCGGATGCGGCAGCGGAAACGCGCGTCCGGCAAGGCCAGAGGCTGATCCTGTTGCTGGTCCAGTTCACGGGCCAAACCGGCGTAGTAACGGAAGCAACCAATCGCATCGCCAATGTCCCACTGCGCTTCGGGCAAGGGTTTGCCGTTGTCGCGCACTTCCAGTTCCGCCAGCGCCTGCTGGCCACTTTCCAGTTCATCGGCCAGCGCCTCCAGCCATTGCCCGCGCTCGGCGCCGCTGGTCTGGCCCCAGCCATTGTCGAAGGCGCGACGGGCCGCACGCACGGCATGGTCGACATCCTCTTCAGTGCCTGCCGCGACCCGGTGGAAGACTTGCTCGGTGGCAGGGTCGATCACGTCCAGATAGCCGCCCAGGTCCGGGCTGACCCATTCGCCGTTGATGTAGAGCTGATCACGCATGGTGCGACTCCTGGACGCCGGTACGGCGGTTTTGCAGATGGCGGGAAGTGAACAGCAGGGCCAGCGACACGCAGATGATCACCGTGGAAATCGCGTTGATCTCTGGCGTCACGCCGCGGCGGATGGAGGAAAAGATGTAGATTGGCAGCGTCGTTTCGGAACCGGCGACGAAGAACGCGATGATGAAATCGTCGAAGCTGAAGGTGAACGCCAGCAGGAACCCGGCCATGATTGCCGGGCTGATCTGCGGCAGGGTTACCCGCCAGAAGGTGTCCATCGGTGGCGCGTACAGGTCCGCCGAGGCTTCGAGCAAGGCCTTGTCCAGCGAGTCGACACGGCTGCGCACGATCACCATCACCAGGGCCATGGTGAACAACGAATGCGCGGCGATAACCGTAAAGAAGCCCATGTTCAACTTCGGCACTGTCGGCAACCAACTCGCCAGCAGCGGGTTGATCAGGTCGAACAGGCTGATGAACGCAATCAGCGTCGAGATGCCGATGACGATGCCCGGCACGATGATCGCGCAATAGGTCAGGGCATCGAACAGCAGGCGCACTTTGGCGCCGCAGCGCTGCAAGCCGAACACCGCCAGGGTGCCGAACAGCGTGGCAATCACTGCCGAACTGAAAGCGATCAGCGCGCTGTTGCCCAGGGCTTCCATGATGAACGGGTTACCGAACGCGGTGCCGAACCACTGCACCGAGCAGCACTGGAACGTAAGGCCACTGCGCCCGGCGTTGAAGCTGAACAGCACGATCAAGGCAATCGGCGCGTAGAGAAACAGGTACAGCGAGGTTGAATAGCTGCGCAGCCACATGTCACAGGCCTCCGTCGGCAGGGCGGCCGCCGTAGCGCGCCACCAGTTTCAAGTACACGCCGATGATCAGCAGCATCATCGCCACCAACGTCATGGCCAGCGCACTGCCGAACGGCCAGTTGCGCGATTGCAGGAACAGGTCGACCAGCGCGTTGCCGACAAAGAACACCTTGCCGCCGCCGAGAATGGCCGGGATCAGGAACTCGCCCATCAACAGGATGAACACCAGCATCACCCCGGTGATGATCCCCGGCGCGGACAGTGGCAGGGTGATCCGGCGAAAGCTTTCGAAGGCACTGGCGCCCAGGTCCGCCGAGGCTTCGAGCAGGCGCTTGTCGAGTTTTTCCAGGCTGACGTAGATCGGGAACACCATCAGCGGCAGGTAGCCGTAGACAATGCCGATCAGCACCGCCCACGGCGTGTTGATCAGCCGCACATCTTCAAGACCGAGGCTGGCCAGCAGCGCCGGAATACCCTTGCCGCTGAGGATGAAGATCCAGGCGTAGGTGCGGATCAGGAAACTGGTCCAGAACGGCACGATCACCAGGGTCAGCAACAGCGAGCGGTTCCTGCTGACCTTGACCGCGAGGAAATACGCCAGCGGATAAGCCGCCACCAGGCACACCAGGGTGCCCAGCGGCGCCAGCATCAGCGTATTGCTGAACGCCGCGCCGCGAGAACCGAGGTTCAGGTAGTTGGCCAGGGTGAAGCCACCGGCGTAACCGCCCACGGCGCTGCGCTCGCCGAAACTGAAGACCAGGATGATCACCAGCGGCATCAACAACAGCAGCAGGAACCACAGGGTCGAAGGCAAGAGCATCAGCAGGGTGATGCGCCGGCCGAGGCTGCGCCGTTGGCGAACCTCGACCGACAGGGCATGGCCCGGCTGCACCGTTTGCGGGTGGGCGGCGGCATTCATGGGTGACTCCTCATTGGCCATGGTCAAGCGATCAGGCGGACTTGAAACGCGCCATCAGTTCGGCGCGCGCCGGGCTGGTCAGCGTCGCGGCGGCACCGAACTCCAGCGGGCTCAGGGCCTCGGCGGCGGGGTACATGATCGGATCGTCGAGCATCGCCACCGGCAGCAGCGCGTCGACACGCTTGTCGCCGCTCGGGTAGCCGTGGCTCAGCACTTCCAGCTTGTTGTGCTGCGGGTCGAGCAGGTAGTTGATGAAGGCGTAGGCGGCGTCCTTGTGCTCCGAGCTTTTGGGAATCGCGAAGAAGTCGCTCCACAGTTCGCCACCTTCCTTGCCCAGTTCGAACTGCATTTGCGCGTTGTCGCGGTGCAGTTGCGAGGCGTCGCCGGTCCAGGACATCGCCAGCCAGGCATCGCCGCTGCGCATCGACGGCTGAATGTCGGAGTTGATCGCGAACAGGTGTGGCTTGACCTCGATCAGCAGCTTTTCCGCGTCGGCCAGTTCCTTCGGGTCCAGGGAGTTGAAGCTGTAGCCGAAGCTTTTCAGCGCGTTGCCGATGGCGGTCAACTGGTAGTCGTGAACCATCGTGCGGCCGCTGGCCGGGCCTTGGGCGGCGGCCCAGAATTCCTTCCAGCTGGCGGGGCCGTTCTTCAGCTTGCCGGCGTCGTAGAGCATGCCGGTGGTGCCCCAGTTTTTCGGCACTGCGTAGACCTTGCCGTCCACCGTGCCCTGGGCCATGAACTTCTGCTGGAACGCCGAGGCATCGAAGTTAGGAATGCGCGACAGGTCCAGCGGCTCGATCAGCCCCAGCCCGACGTAGGTGCTGATGGTGTAGTTGGTCGGCACCAGCACGTCCCAGCCACTGCCTCCAGCCTGCAATTTGGCGAGCATTTCTTCGTTGGAACCGAACACGCTCATCGACACCCGGGCGCCGGTGGTCTTGCCGAAGGTGTCGAGGTTTTCCTGGCTGTGGTAGTTGGGCCAGGTCGCCAGCGACAGGCGATCACCCAGCTTGGCCTGTTCGGCGGCCTCGGCGGAGGAGGTCAGCAGGGCGGGCATGTTGGTCGCGACCACGGCGGCAGCGATCCCAAGGCCCGTGCGGCCAAGGAACTCGCGGCGGCTGATCGAGCCGTTCTGCCAGCTGCGCAGGGTTTTTATAAAAGTCTTCTGGTCCATAGCACGCTCCACATCCGGTTGATGAAACGAATCGATGATTTACAACGCCATGGCCAGGCCATTGGCGTGATCCCAGCCGACGCGCACTGGCGCGCCGTGTTCGAATGCATTGGCGCCGTGGTCCTGCTGGCGCGGCACCCGCACGCAGACCACGCCGAAGGCCTGGGTGCGCACGCGGTATTCGGTGGAATTGCCCAGGTAGATGCGGTCCTCGACGCAGCCTTGCAGCTTAACTTCACGGGTCATTTCGGCGTTGGCGCTGGCGATGCTGATCAACTCCGGCCGCACCGCAATGCAACCGGCGGCGTTGGCGCTCAGGCCTTTGCCAGTGGGGGTGAGGGGACTGGTCAGCTCCAGACCCTGTTCGGTACGCAGCACCACCGAGTTGCCGTTGAGCTGGCGCACGGTGCCGTCGAACAGGTTGGACTCGCCGATAAAATCAGCCACGTAGCGGCTGGCCGGGGCTTCATAGAGTTGTTCCGGGGTGGCGGTCTGGATGATCGAACCGTTGTGCATCACGCTGATGCTGTCGCTCATCGACAGGGCTTCTTCCTGGTCATGGGTGACCAGTACGAAGGTGATACCGACCTCCCGTTGCAAACGCAGCAGTTCCGACTGCATCTCCTTGCGCAGCTTGCGGTCCAGCGCCGCCAGCGGTTCGTCGAGCAGCAACACCGTCGGCTTGTTGACCAAGGCGCGGGCGAGGGCGACACGCTGTTGCTGGCCGCCGGACAATT
This sequence comes from Pseudomonas sp. GL-RE-26, assembly GCF_019956275.1. NCBI lineage: Bacteria > Pseudomonadati > Pseudomonadota > Gammaproteobacteria > Pseudomonadales > Pseudomonadaceae > Pseudomonas > Pseudomonas sp. GL-RE-26. The sequence continues at coordinate 185,730 of NZ_JAHBDI010000083.1, read as the reverse complement.
CACTCGGCTTGCGCTGGCCGAAGCCACTCAGGCGCACCATCTCCAGCGCCTCATCGGCCATACGAAGTTGCTGTTTTTTGTCCGGGCGCGGGGTGCGATAGCGCAGGCCGTAGGCAATGTTCTGCGCCACGGTCAAATGCGGGAACAACGCGTAATGCTGGAACACCATGTTCACCGGCCGCTCGAAAGCCCGCACACCGGCCACGCTCTTGCCGGCCAGACGAACCTCGCCGCTGGTGGGCTGTTCGAAGCCGGCGATCATGCGCAGGGTGGTGGTCTTGCCACAGCCCGAGCCGCCGAGAAAGGAATGAAACGAGCCACGCCGCACCGCGAAATCCAGACCGCTGACGGCCTGCACCTCGCCATAGCGTTTGACCACATTGCAGAATTCGATATCGCTTGGCGGGGTGTTGTTCACGAGACGGGCTCCCTTGCAGTGATGAATCAGTGCGTCGGGGGCCAAACTAGCAATCGGGGTTTTGCGGTGTATATATCCCTTGGGGGATAGGAGGGGGTGGAGAAAGTTTTTCAGTAGACGTATGGCGTAACGATCATTGATAAACCCCGTGTTCAATCCGGGCCAGATAATTCTCAACCTTCTGGAAGCCATGCGAGTTGCGGATCAGTTCCAGCGGGATGTTGCCTTCCAGACCCTTGCAAGGTCTCTTTAGCCAGTCCTTAGCCAACCGCTGATTGCCAAGCACATTGATGGCGTATTTCAGGATTTTTACATACCGGACTGTATTTTTTTGCTGGTTTAGAGGTGCCAATTTAGTCTCCTTCGCCATCTCTTGTATTTGCCTGGAGCTGCCAAATTAAACCTCGCACTTCCGACGGCCAACCCTAAAAGCGCGTGGGATATTTCCTGAATCTATAGAAAGATTTCAACGCTGGCAGGTCGATTGAATCCAGTCATTCAGCATGGTTTAAACATGCGTGTTTAATAGCTGTAAGCGTTACTTCATGAAAGCTACAACGCCTTGCGTCGTTGCCTACAGGTACGCCAGAATCCGCCGGCTTGTGCGCCTTGGGGCTGGGTTTTATCGTTTGTCGGTCGCTGAATAACAACAGTGATCGGGTTTGGTAGCCCGGCTATGTGAGGTGCAAAGCGTCATCATCTGCAGCGTTTTTTTACTCTGCTTTATGGTGGCCATGCACAGGGCGCCTTTGGGCGCGCCGGTCTCCTTGCATCCCGGTCTACCAACCTGCGTATGGCCACCACCCTTCGTTTGGTAGCGTGAGAGTGATGGCTCCTTTTACGATGTAAGGAGTTTCACTATGTTCAAAGTCACACCCAACCCGCCGGAAACCGATCCCGCATCCCCGTACGAAAGCCTCGATTCAAACAAGCTCCACGAAGCCGCCGAGCGCGCCCTCGATCATTACCTAAACCCCGGCCCTGCAATCATGGCCACCCCGCGCAAACCCGGCACGATGTTCATCGTCAATCCCGAACTCAGTGCCGAAACCTTGCTGGTGCACGCGTGTGAGTCGCTGGCGTCGGCCAATGTCATGGCCAACGATCTGGTGGATCATCTGGAGGGGACGAGCCGCAATGCGCTGTTGGGGATTGCGCAGGTGATCATGCTGGGTGAACTGGCGGTGAACCGGGCGCTGGATCAGCTTGATCCGCCCTGACCACAATCTTCAGATCACCAGTAGACCTGTGGGAGCGGGCTTGCCCGCGATGGCGGTATGTCAGACACATCAATGTTGAATGGGTTGCCGCTATCGCGGGCAAGTCCGCTCCCACAGGGATTTGCGTATACCGACAGGCCTCAGGCTTGCAGCTTGAGGCCGGAAGCCTGCAACGGATCTTCCGTCAACTCCCGAATAAACAACCCCAGCAACTCCGACTGGCTCCCAATCCCCAGCTTGGCGTAGATGTTCTTGCGGTGAATCTTCACCGTGCCGGGGCTGATGTTCAGTTGTTCGGCCACCGAGGCGCTGGAGTGGCCGCGCAGTAACAGTTGAACGATTTCCTGCTCGCGGCCGGTGAGGATGTGCGCGCCGAAATGGTCGAAGGCTTCGCGGATCTTGAAGTCCAGGTCTTTCGCCGGTCGCGGCTCCTGAGCCTGACGCAAACGCCAGGCCTCATTGATGACCTGCTCGACCACCGCTTGCGCGCACTCGACCAATTGCATTTCATCCCGGCTGAACGCACAGCTGGCGCTCGATCGCATCAACGACAACACCGCCATGGCACCACCGCCGAGGTCGACGAAGAACGCCACTTCCTCGGCCAGTCCGGTCTGCTGGTAATAGGTCAGGAAGTACTCGCCGAGGTAGAAGTGGTCGGGGGCGAACTGGCGCAGACGCCACAGCCCCGGCGCCTGCCCGCGTGTGCACGCCAGGTAGAACGGGTCGAGCAGGTAAGGCCCGCACTGATAGTCGTCGACATACACCGCCCGCTTGTCCGCCGAGAAGGTATCGAACAACGCCAGTGGCCGGTGATTGCCTTCGTAGACAAACAACACGAAATGATCGACCGGGCAGATTTGCCGAAGCCAATGGCTCAACCCCGACAGCCGCCCATGCCCGGCAGGCAGGTCGAGCAGGTGGGCGACACCGGTGGTCCAGACTTTCAGTTCCTTGGGGCGCATGGCGGCTACAGGCAGAAGAGGATGGCCATTGGATGCACAAAGTACGCCATGGCGGTTTTGCCCGTGTGGAGCGGGCGGGGTGGCGGTGCGTCGCCAACAAGACGCACCGCAACAGGGCCGGGTGTTACCGAGTGCTACAAGGCTGGTAGCAAAAGTGATCGGCTGAGTCCTTCAGCGAGCACTCCGGGTCGAAGGCAACAGGATCGTCAAAACTCCCAGCAGCGGCAGGTACGAGCACAAGGTGTACACGTATTCGATGCCATGGATATCCGCCAGGTGCCCCAGCAGCGCGGCACCAATCCCGCCGAAACCGAACATCAACCCGAAGAACACCCCGGCGATCATGCCGACGTTACCGGGCACCAGTTCCTGGGCGAAGACCACGATGGCGGAGAACGCCGAGGCGAGGATGAAGCCGATGATCATGCTCAGCACGCCTGTCCAGAACAGGTCGACGTAGGGCAGGGCGAGGGTGAAGGGTGCGGCGCCGAGGATCGAGAACCAGATCACCTGCTTGCGGCCGATCCGGTCGCCGATCGGACCGCCAAAGAACGTGCCCGCCGCGACGGCGCCAAGAAACAGGAACAGGTACAGCTGCGAACTGGCCACCGACAGGTCGAACTTCTCGATCAGGTAGAAGGTGAAGTAACTGGTGAAGCTGGCCATGTAGAAGTATTTGGAGAACACCAGCAACGCCAGCACCACCAGGGCGAAGGTCACCCGCCGTTTCGACAGGCCGTGGGTGGCCTTGCTGCCTTGCTTGAGCTTGAACAGGTTCAGGTGATTGCGGTACCAGCGGCTCAGGCCGTATTGCACGAGGATGGCGAACACCGCGAACAGGCCGAACCAGGCGACGTTGCCCTGGCCATAGGGAATGATGATCGCGGCGGCCAGCAAAGGGCCGAAGGCACTACCTGCATTGCCACCGACCTGAAAGGTCGACTGCGCCAGGCCGTAGCGACCGCCCGAGGCCAGCCGCGCCACCCGCGAGGTCTCCGGGTGAAAGGTCGACGAACCGACGCCCACCAGTGCCGAGGCCACGAGAATCGCCGGGAAGCTGCCGACCATCGACAGCATCAGAATACCGATGAGGGTGCAGACCATGCCGGCCGGTAACAGCCACGGTTTGGGATGACGGTCGGTGTAGAAACCGATCCACGGTTGCAGCAATGAAGCCGTGAGCTGGAAGGTCAGGGTGATCAGCCCGACCTGGGTGAAGCTCAGGCCATAACTGGCCTTGAGCATCGGGTAGATCGACGGCAGCACGGCCTGGATCAGGTCGTTGATCAGGTGCGCCAGCGCGCAGGCGCCGATGACGCGCATGACCAGAGGGCTGGCCTGGCTGGCCACCGAAGCGGTGGGTGAGGGTGAACTGAGGGTGGTGGTCGACATGGGCGATCTTCCGGATAAATAACGCGAACTGCGAACGCAAGGCGCAGCCAATTTCAGGGTTCGGCGTTATCCTAGGGGCCTCAAAGGCGCCCGTCTCGCGCAACTCGGGCATGGACCATCGCAAAAAGGGCGTCATGATCAAACCATTGCAGGCATTTCTTGCGGAAATCGACCAGGGCGGCTGGAGCGTACGCAGCAGTGCGACCGACTACCCGGAAAACTGGTTCATCGCGCCGCACTCCCATGAAAAGCATCAACTGATCTATGCCATCGAAGGCGTAATGGTGGTGCACACCGCCACCAGCCAATGGACGGTGCCGCCGAGCCGTGGCATCTGGATGCCCAGTGGTGAGGTGCACTCGATTCGCTGTGTGGGGGCGATCAAGATGCGCAGCGTTTTCGTGCGCCCTGACCCGAGCCTGGACCTGCCCGCCGAAACCCGGGCAGTGAGTGTTTCCGCGTTGCTGAGTGAGCTGATCAAGGTCTCGGTCGATTTCGACTTTGCCTGTGAGCCGGACTCGCGGGAAGCCCGGGTGCTGCTGCTGATTCTGGACGAACTGACGATCCTGCCGACCTTGCCGTTGAACCTGCCGCAGCCCGCCGATCAACGTATCAACCTGATTTGCACCGCGTTGCAACGTGATCCGGGGGATGGCTCGACACTGTCGGACTGGAGCGCCCGCTTGAGCCTCGACGCCAAAACCATCCAGCGCAGGTTCCGCAAGGAAACCGGCATGACCTTCGGCCAATGGCGCCAGCAAGCACGATTGCTGCTGGCACTGGAACGAATAGCCGTCGGGGAGAAGATCATCGACATCGCCGGGGAGCTGGGGTACGACAGCCCGAGTGCGTTCACGACGATGTTCAAGAAACAGTTCGGCAAGACGCCGAGTGATTTTTTCAAGTGAGGCGGCCGCCCGTGGGACGGCCGCTTGACGCCTGAATCAGGTCAGGATCCTTGCGGCGTTTCACCTCGCGCCAGTCGCGCATTGATGTCTTCGATGACCGCCGGCAGATCGACGATGGTGTCGATCAGGTAGTGCGGGCGCGAGCCTTCGAACATCTTGACGATACGGGCCCGCTCACTGTTCAGCCTGTCGGAGGGCAGGGCCTTGTATTGCTCGTAGGTCAAGCCCAGGGCATTGCCGGAACAGGTCAGCGCCACCGTCCACATCCCGGCGGCACGGCCTTCGAGAATGCCGGGCCAGGTGTCGTCGACCTTGACGCAGGCGGCGACGTCGCTGATCCCCAGGGCAATCACGTTGGCCAAGGCCTGGGCCGGGTAGGGGCGGCCGTTCGGTACCTCGTCGGTGGCCACCACATGGTCCGCGACGTAGCCATTGTGCCGCGCCAGCTCGACCACTTTTTCCATGACGACGGCCGGGTAACCGGAGCAGGAACCGATTTTCAGACCCTTGTCGCGCAAGGCATCGATGGTGTTCAGTGCGCCGGGAATCAGGGCCGAGTGCAGGGCGATTTTCTCGATCTGCAGCGGCATGAACCGTTCGTACAGTGCGGTGACATCGTCATCGCTCGGCAGGCGATCAAACACTGCACGGTAGCGTTCGGCGATCTGCGGTTGATTGCACAGGGTACGGATGTGATCCCACTTGCCCATGCCCATCGGGCCCCGCGCTTCTTCCAGAGAAACGGCGACGCCGAACTCGGCGAAGGCCTCGACGAAAATCTGCGTGGGGGCGAAGGAACCGAAATCGACGACGGTGCCGGCCCAGTCCAGGACCACGGCTTGCAGTTGGGTCGGTTGTTGGTAGTTCATGGTATTTCTCCATTTTTTGTTGTGGGCAGGCCGTCCCTCCTGTTGCCAGGAAGTAGGCCTATGGATTGCTCAAGGGTGAGGCGAAATCAGATGGCCGGCGTTGGGCTCGAGTCGAACAGCTCCGCGATCATTGGCCGGTTTCGGCGAATGCCCAGGCAGCACAGGTGGTAGTCGATGGAAAACGGGTGGTTGACGAAGGTGATCGGTTTGGTGCCAGGGGTTTCGGCGTACTCGACCGCCGAGACGAAACCGATGCCGATGCCCTTGGCGATGGCATGCACGATGGCCTCGCGGCTGTTCAACTGCATGACGCAATTCAGCTCAACGCCCAGGCGCTTGCAGCTTTCCTCCACCAGTTGACGAGTACGGGAGCTTTTTTCCCGCAGCACCCATTTCTCCTCGCTGATCTGCTCGACATGTACTTCTTTCTGCCGGGCCCAGGGATGGTCGTCACGCACCACGGCAATGATCGGGTAGCGCCGGTAAAGCTGCGTGTCAAAACGCTGGTCGAATTCGGACAGGGCCAGGATCGCCACATCGATATCGAAGTTGAACAGGCGATCCAGGGTCTCTTTTTCCGGGGAGAACGAGGTTTCCAGCTCGATGTCCGGGTGCCTTTGCATCAGTTCGTAGGTCAGGTTCATCGCAATCGGCGGCGACACCGCGCCCAGGCGCAGCATGCCGGTCTTGCGTTGCTTGAAACTTTGCAGCAATTGCACGGCTTCATCCTCCTGGCCGAACAGGCCCTGGGTAATCGCATAGAGCTGGTGCCCGGCGGCACTCATTTCGATAAAGCGGCCGCGGCGATGGAACAGTTCCACGGAAAACTTCTTCTCCAGGGCATTGACCTGCTCACTGACCGTGGGCTGGCCGACGCTCAAATACTCGGCGGCGAGGGTGAAGCTGCCGGTCTTGGCCACCGCATGAAATGAACGTAGCCACTTGTGGTACTGGTACATAGACGATCCTGTTCCTGAGCCGCTGCCATTGATTCAATCTGTCCAGCCGGGCCATCAACGCCTGATGAACAGCGCCACCGACGCGCTGCAGAGACAGGCAGCGGTGACCACGATGAAGATCAGCGAGGTGTTGCCGGTACTGTCGAGCATACTGCCGATCAGCGGTTCCGCCAGGCCAGCGAACAGGTAGGACGAGAAGTTCATCACCCCGGTCGCGGTGCCGGCGCGCTTGGCGCCCACCAGGTCCGGGCACAGCGCCCAGAAGCTGGAAGCGGGGCCGTACACGAAGAAACCGCAGAGGAACAACGCCACAAGGCCGGTTGCGCTGTGGGGGGCAAGGGTCCACATCCACAAACTGGTCGCCGCGCCGAGGAACATGTAGAGCATGATCGCCAGGTAGCGTTTGGAGCCGAACAGCTTGTCCGAGATCCAGCCGTTGCTCAGCGCGCCGATGGCCATGCCGACCGGAAGGGCCACGGTGATCCATTTCGGATCGATCATGCTGTCGCCGGTCTTCCAGTTGGCACCCAGGAAGTGCACCGGCACCCAGACGATCAAACCGTAGCGGGCGGCGTTCTGGAACCCGAGGGACACGGCGGCGATGATCAGGCGAACGTTTTTCAGAACCGCCTTGTAACGCTGCGCGGAAGTTTCGACTTCGCCATGGGCCACTTCATGGCTTTTGTCCTCGGCGTTGGCCACACCGGTGTCGGCAGGCGGTTCGAAACCCAGGTCTTGCGGACGCTCGCGGGCCACCAGATAGAAGATGATGCCGCCCGCCAGCATGAGCAATACCGGCAGGCGGAAGATCCAGCGCCACTCCAGATGCATCACTTCCAGCACGACGATCGAAGTCACGTAGGAAAGCACCGACGCGCAGCCGGCCGCGAACACATAGAAGCCGTAGACCTTGCCGCGTTCGCCCGCGCTCCACCAGTTGGAGATCAGCCGACTGCCCGGTGCCCAGCCCAATGCCTGGAAGTAGCCATTGATGCCCCAGGGCAGGATCAGCCCGGCAAAACCGCTGGCGAAACTGGTCACCCAGTTGGCGCCGCAGGACAGCACGGCGCCCATGGTCATGATGCGTCGGCCACCGAATTTGTCGGCGAGGTTGCCGTTGATGGCCTGGCCAATGGCGTAGGCCCAGAGCATGGCGGCCGATGCCCAGCCAAGGTGCTCTTTGGTAAAGCCGAACTCGGCCTGGATACCGGGAATGGCGAAACCGAACGTTTGTCGCCCGGTATAGAAAAACAGATAGCAAAACATGGCTGCCAGCAGCATGCGCCACTGGGCGACGCGAAACGATGCGGTGTGTACGGCGAGACCTGGCATGGTTTGGGCACGATTCATGATCTTTTCCTTATTCTTGTTCGTTCCCTGCGAGTTGCATCGCAGGGTGCACTCTTTTTCAGGTGCGGCAGGAAATCGTCGCGGCTCGTTACGCCGCTGGCAGTGTAGTGTCTTTGGGGGCTGGCGAGCCCTAGGCCGCTCGTGAGCCGATGAAGTTCTTGCCGCGTGCGCCTTGCAGGGCGAAATCGATCATGGTTTGGGCCTCTTCGGCCGTCACGCCGTAGTCGGCGAACTCGGTTTTCACATCCAGGCTGTGCAGGAAGGCGCGCAATCGGGCCTGGGCTTTATCCAGGTCTGGCCCGAAAACCCGTTGCAGGGTCTTGTCGCGCGTCTCGTCGTGGCCCCAGGCAAGGCCCAACACCAGTGGCAGGGTGAAGGAGCAGGCAATGCCGTGGGGCAAGCCGTAGTGCAAGGTCATCTCATAGGAAATGGAGTGGGCCAGTGCGGTCTTGGTGTTGGAGAACGCCATGCCGGCCTTGAGTGCGGCGAGGGCCATCCGTGAGCGCAGTTCCTGGTTGGACAGGTCACGCCGCAGCAAGGGCAGGCATTCGAGGATGTCCTCGATGGCAGAGATGGCGAAGGTGTCGGAAAGCGGGTTGGCGTTGATGTTCCAGATCGACTCCAGCGCGTGGGACAGTGCATCCAGCCCGGTGGAAACGGTGACGCTGGCCGGCACCGTGAGCATCAGTTGCGGATCGATGATCGCAACCTTTGGCCAGGTACAGTCCAGGTGCAGGGAGTACTTCTTGTGGTTGGCTGCGTCCCAGATCGTCGCCCAGGGCGTGACCTCACTGCCGGTGCCTGCCGTAGTCGGGGCCGCGATCAGCTGTTTACTGCGAACCGGAACGAAGGGTTTGCCGCTTGCCAGCAATGCCAGCAGCTCATCGAAGCGGCCGGACTCGGTGCCGACAATCAGCGCCTTGGCGGTGTCGATGGCACTGCCGCCGCCGACGGCAATCACCGCATGGCAATCGCCGGCCTCTTGCCAGAAGCGTTCATAGGTTGCGCGAAGTTGCGCGACATCGGGATTGGGCTGGACATCCTCGATCACGTAGACCAAGCGTTCGCCCAGCAACGCTTGAAGGCGATCCACCAGCCCCAGGCCACGGGCTTCGGGAAAGGTCACGACGGCAACGTTCTGATGTTCGGTGATGGCGGCAAGCTCTTGCAAGCTCCCCCAGCCGAAGCGGGTATCCACTGGATTGTGAAATCGGGCGGTCATGGCGGGTCCTTGGTTTTTGTTGTTGGAAGTGACGCCATGCTCGCGGTCCACGGACTGCTGCACAAATCGATAATTCACAGGTTTGAATCGGCTGGGCCGATAACGGCCGATTGGAAGGACGTGGCTGATGCTTCGCCTTCATCCCAATAAAGAAACTACCTAGAACACTGCGGCAAATGCCGTTGCCGATGGGGTTCGTCTCAATATCCCGCCAACGGGGGCTGTCATAGGCTGTGTGCTTTTGGCAAACCGGTGGGCGGAGTCGCTATGCGTTTATTTGAACTGATCACTTTTACCGTGCGCGTGCGCACAGTGGCCGATGCGCTGGTAAGCATCGAGGCTGAGTTGGCGAAGCCGGAAGTCGGCGGGGTGTTGATGGGCTGCTGGGCCTCGGAAATCGGCCAGTTGAACCAGATCGCCGTGCTGCGCGGTTACGCCGACGAGCACTCAAGACAAGTGGAGCGCGAGCGTTTCCTGCTGGGGGGCGGGGCGTTTGGCGTCAACGAGTTCATCACCGATCTGCGCGTCGAAAACTACACGCTGTTTCCCTTCCTCGAACCCTTGAGCGCGGGGTCGCACGGTCCATTCTACGAACTGCGCGTCTACGACCTGGTCAGCAGCGGGTTGCAGCCCACCCTCGACGGCTGGAGCAATGCCATCGAAGCGCGAACCGCCGAACAGTATTCGCCGGTGTACGCAGCGTTCTACGCCACCGACGGCGCGCTGCCGCGCTATCTGCACATCTGGCCCTGGACCACTTTGGAGCAACGTCTGCAAGTGCGCACCCAAGCGGTCGCCGACGGCGTCTGGCCGCCGGAAAACTCCGGCCCGCAACTGCGCGACATGCGCTCGACCATCTACCTGCCCGCGAAGTTCTCGCCCTTGCAATGACCCGGGCGCAGTTCGGCTGGCCAGGTGTGAATTCAAGATTGTTGAATAGCGCTCCTGCGCCCGTTCGGGGCGCTTTCGAACCCTCAATACGTCGAGTGAAAACTGTGCTCAGAAACGTGACGGACATGGATCTGCGCTTGTTGCGCATTTTTTCCATCGTCGTGAAATGCGGTGGACTCACCGCGGCCCAGGCCGAGTTGAACATGAGCTAGTCGAACATCAGTACGCACGAGTTTAAAGAGTCAGAAACTCGGAGCTAAGCTGCCAACGCTTCCGGGGTGATAGGCTGGCGGCAAGCACTTCTTTTGGTACAACAACTCGTAAAGGGATCGACAGTGGCCAAATTGACTACCCCGCTCGGCGAAAGCAAAAGCCCGAGAACACGACTGATCAAGATTACAGAAATTGTTGGGAAGGTTGGACTCAGTGCGGTGCCTATTCCGCCACTGGTTTCCGAGGTGGCGAAACTAGGCCTAGAGAAAATATTCAGCTACGTCCGTCAACGCGATGAACAGCGAATCTTAGAGTTCTATCGGGCATTTCTTTACAGGAAAGAATTGCCGGACGAAGACATCCTCGAAGCGGAAATTGAGGAAAGCAATTTCCACGCGTTGTTAAACGCTTGCGTCTCCGATATCGAGGAAGAGAAAACCGTCCCGTATGCGAATATCACCAGGTCAATCGCGTTGGGCCGGGTAAGCCCAGAACTGCGCCGACATTTCATACTCACCCTCAGAGACCTTTCTTGGGAGGAACTGGATCTGCTGCGAAGAATTTACGTGGTGACAACCCATCCAGTTATCCCTAAGAGGGGCAAAGACTTTGACATGTCTGACTTACTTACCTACTCCCCAAGTCAAATGTCTGAAACGCTTGCAGTCTCGAATCTTAAAGCCAAGGGAATGGTAGAGGACGACAAACTCACTAGCGCCGGTAGCAGCTTTGTCACCGCTTGCTCGAATGAAGACGACCTTGAGCCGGGTGTTTACGGCTACAGAGTTTGGTCGGGCTATACCTGCTTGATACTGCATTTGAGCGGCAAGCGTTTCGGCAACAGTGAAAGAGAAATGCTAGCCGCGTCGTTGAGGTCCAGCTGTATCCATTCCCATTCGGTGACATCTGTTGGCGGGTTTGACACAAGAAGCGATGACTCGTTATCTCGCTTGCGCACGAACTGTTGCGTGATCTTGATAGACGAGGATTTCGAGGCTACCCCAGCTAGCTTGGATGCGATCTCAAAAATTGCAGAAACAAGGCCTGTTGTTCAGGTGCTTAACAACCGAGAAACCGTTGAGAATGAACCCCTCGCTCGATTGCCTATGATTAGACTGGATCTGAGTCAAGGCCATTCTTGGCCAGCAGAAGCTGTAAATTTGCTGATCCGGGAGATAAACCAGCAAGGGCAAGTGAACAAGGCCCAGAAGTAGTTCAGGCCATCGCACTGAAGCGGTTTATAAAGCACATTTTTCCGTTGCAAGATTCAATCACCGCAGGGTGTTCCTGATGGCGTACAAGCGTTCGACGTTTTCGAGTATTTCAGGGCGTCTACGTCGGCGGTGCGGATGCGCGAGTGGTTACTGATCGCTTACTTAGTCGATGAATGTATTGCGTCTAGGGTCTCTTCAGTCAAAGTGCCCATTTCTATCCGTAGCCGTTCCATTTCTGCCGAGTAGGCGACAGCATCTGTTGAGAGCCCAAGCTCACCTCGCATCTCTATTGAGAGTTTCTCCATGAGTCTCCCGAATGGCATCAGCTCAGAATAAATTGTCTTGGCGTACGCATTGCTAAGTCGATCAACCTGCTCCTGTTTAGCGTCTCTTGACTGCTTGTGTTCGGCCATTTTGGTCAACTGGCTTTCATGGGATTTCATCAGCGCGTTTAACCGTTGGCCATCGGGTTCGGCGGATGCGGTGAGAAGTTTTATCTCGGCGAGTGTTTTTGCAACGTGTTCATCAATAAAATCAAGGACACTGTCTAACCCAAACACCTCAGTGCGTAGGTCCTGCATTGGTTGCACCTTCAGTAATAACTTTACAAGAAGGCTGGAGCACTCTTTATCCAGTGAATTCACGAGAGTCAAAGTAGCCGGCTCAACGACTAGCTTCATCTTCGACAATATTGACTGAAAACCGTGAAGTGCTTCCGATGTATTGGTTTCAGCCAAGTCTATCTCCGACAGTCCAACGAAGTGCCTCATAACCTGGTGTGCTTCATCTGTTGCGCGTAAGTAGATCTCACGACGAATGCTTGTTATGCGTTCCCTTGACTTCTCGGTAGCATCATGTTCCAGCTGCATCCTTAACCGTTTTGTGTTGCTCCGGTTCGATATCAGTACCCCGCTCAGCGTCAGCACTGATGCTATGACTCCTGACCAAATTACGTCTGGGACCAGACCAACAAAATAATTCACACACGCCATTATCTCCGCAATCATACGACCCCCCCTTAGCCTGGTCTCATGAGGTTAGTACAGGATTCCGATAGTCCGATTCCGATCCCATGGTTGATTCACTCAAGCACCTGAGTTGCTACTTTGTTGCTCCGAAAAGCTCCAAAAGCATGCGTGTTTAAAGGGCGTCAGGGTTACTTCATGAAAGCTACAAGACCTTGCGCCGTTGCCTACGCTTACGCCAGAATCCGCCGGCTTGTGCGCCTTGGGCCCTGTCGGTAACTTGATCCTCGTCACTGCTTATCAGTGATCGGGTTTAGCAGCCCGATGCCAAGAAACACAAGTGTCTATCAGTCAGGTGCCCAATGCCTGCACTTGATGGCGGTTGTGTGCAGGGCGCTTCGGCGCGCCGATTTCTTGGCTCATCGGTCTGCTAACCTGCGCACAGCTGCCTCCCTCTCGTTTAGCAGCGACGGGTTGTAGCCTCACTCTTATGAGGATAGAGCCAATGTTCAAAGTCACCCCCAATCCGCCGGACGCCGATCCGACATCTCCATACGAAAGCCCCGATTCAAAAAAACTCCACGAAGCCGCCGAGCGTGCGCTGGCCTTTCACTTCCCCTCAACCGCCGACATCAAAGCCACTCCGCGCACGCCCAGCCACCTGTTTACCGTTGACCCCGAAGCCACGACTGAAACGCTGGTGGTGTATTTGGTGGAGACGCTGGCGTCCGTCGATGTGATGGTGCATCAACTGGTGGATCACCTGGACGGTGGGTCGCGCAATGCCCTGCTGGGGATCTCCAACAGTGTGATGCTGGCGGAGATTACGGCAAACCGGGTGTTGGATCAGATTGACCCGCCTGAGTAGGTCAATGTCGAAGTGGCGGTCCTTTTGGGGCCGCTGCGCGCCCCAGCGGGAGCAAGCTCCCTCGCCACGGGTTTGCCTGTGCCTGCCGTTATGGCACAGGTTTATCTCACTCTCCTTGGTATTTACCTTAGTCCTAAACACGCAACGCCAGTTACGCACCCGAGGCCGGCCTCAATGCAACGCCTGCTCGTCCAGGTACTCGGTCAGGCACTCGATAAACGCCTGATGCTTGCGGGTATGGCGGCGGTGCGCCGGGTAAATCACGTGGATTTTCCGGCCGAACTGCTCGGGGTCGAGGTCGGCGTCCGGCAGCAGTTGCACCAGTTCACCGCGCCGGATGTACGGGGCGGCGCTCCACTGCGGGCAGAACTGCAAACCCCGGCCGGCCAGCAGGGCGCCGAACAGGAAGTCATAGTTGTCGCTGCTCAGCCGCGGTATCGGCTGGGTGATTCGTTTGCGTTCACCCTCCTGTTCGAGCCACCAGTAATGCGGGTTCAGGGCCGGGTGACGAAACAGCAGCCAATCGTGTTGATTGAACGTGTGCGGTTGCACCTCGAGCGGGTTGCGTTGCAAGTAGCGGGGGCTGGCGCACAAGAGGATGCGGTTGGCGGTCAGCGGGCGGGTGATCAGGTCGGGCAATTCCACCGGGCCGTCCCGCACCGCGAGGTCGAACCGGCCTTCGACCAGGTCGACGAACTCATCGGTGAGCACCACGTCCAGGCGCATCTGCGGGTAGCGCTCGAGAAAACGACAGCACACCTCATTGAGAAAGGCCGGCGCGAACGAGGGCGGGGCGGTCACGCGCAGCAGGCCATACATTTCCCGCTGCAACTGGCCGATGTCTTCCCGGGCTTGCTCCAGTTGCGTGAGCACTTGTCGCGAACTGGCGAGGAAAATTTCCCCGGCCTCGGTCAGCGCGATGCGTCGCGTGGAACGCTCGAACAGGCGCGTGCCCAATTCCTCTTCCAGGTGGGTGATGGCCCGTGTCAGGGCCGAGGTGGTTTTGCCCAATTGCGAAGCGGCACGGGTGAAACTGCCCTGGTCGGCGGTTTCGACAAACATCGCGATGGCGCTGAGCTGGTCCATTCAGTGTTTCCTGTTTGGAAAGTATGTGTTACGTGGGCCGAGTATTCTTTACCGCCGCCCGGTTCGCTAGTCTCACGGCATTCCTACAAGAAAAAAGGTGCGGGACGATGAAGCGGATTATCCAGTCGGCATTGGCCATGGCTATTGGTCTTTCCTCTATGGAAAGCATGGCGGCCGCCGATCTGATTTTGCATAACGGCAAAGTCTTTACCGCCGAGCAGGGCAAGGCGCTGCAACAGGCCGTGGCCGTGGAGGACGGGAAAGTCGTCAAGGTCGGCAGCGACGCCGAGGTGCTGGCCCTCAAGGACCCCGGCACGCAGGTCATTGACTTGCAGGGCAAGGTGTTGATGCCCGGTTTCATCGACACCCACAGCCACGCGGTGTTTGGCGGGGTGAAGCTCAAGTCCGCGGACCTTGAGACGCAAATGCTGCCGTTCGACGAACTGGAGCAGCGCTTGCGCGAGTGGCGCGACAACGGCAAGGCCCGGCATGGCGACATTCTGGTCGTCGGTGGAACGCCCTCGACCTACTGGAGCCAGGTGGCGGAGTTTGAAAAGCGCTTCAACCAGGGTGAATGGACGGACACGCCGATCCTGTTCGTCGGGTGGGATTACCACACCGGTTGGGCCAACAAGACCCTGCTCAAGCGCGCCGGTATCGATGCCGAGCGGGTCAAGGCACTCACGGGCGAAGCGGTGGCGACCATCGGCCACCATGACGACAACACCCCCAACGGTTTCGTCGCCGATGCCGGCTTGTCGGCGGTGATGTCGCAGCTGCCGCCGGCCAGTCTTGAGCAATTGATCAGCGCCGCCGAAGCGGCCCGCGACCTTTATCACAGCCTGGGCGTGACGGCGCTGATGGACCCGGCGGCCAACGCGGTGCCCGGGGATGCGTTGTTCGACTTCAAGCCCACGGTGAAAAACGTCGGGGTGCTGCCGGCCTACAAGGCATTGGCGGACAAGGGTGAACTGCGCCTGCACGTGGCCGCCCTGATGGTCGTCAACCCCAAGAGCAAACCCGCCGACCTTGAGGTGGTGGAGCAGGTGCGCGAGCAATTTGCTGGCGTCGACAATCTGAGCCTGCCGGGCATCAAGGTGTTCGCCGATGGCGTCGCCGAATTTCCGGCACAAACCGCATCGTTGCTGTCGCCCTACAAGAACTCGCTCAAGGGCGGCGAACTGCTGATCGACCCGGCGCACTTCGGTGAACTGGTGGGGGCCGCCGATGCCCGCGGCTGGCTGGTGCATGTGCATGCCATCGGTGATCGAGCGGTGCGTGAAAGCCTCAATGGCATCGAGCAGGCGCGTCGCGAAGGGCACAACAACGTGGCCCACTCCATCACCCACTTGCAGATGGTCAACCCCAAGGAATTCACCCGGTTCAAGCCGCTCAACGTCATCGCATCGATGCAGCTTTACTGGGCCTCGGCAGACGAGCTGAGCATCGATCTGCTGCAGCCTTACATCAATGCCATGCAGTTCCAGTTCATGTACCCGGCGCGTTCGTTGCTCAAGAACGGCGCGACGATCTCCGGGGCCAGCGACTGGCCGGTGTCGACACCGGATCCGTGGAAAGCGATCGGGCAAGCCATCAGCCGTAAAGGCCCCAAGGGTGTGCTGAACCAGGCAGAAGCCATCGACCGCGAAACCATGTTCTACGCCTACACCCGCAACGCCGCGAAAACCATTGGCCTGGAACAGCAGATCGGCTCGCTGACCCCAGGCAAGCAGGCCGACATGATCGTTGTCGACCGCGATGTGTTCAGCGCGCCTGAAACGCAACTGGCCGACACCCAAGTGTTGAAGACTTACTTCGCCGGCCGCGAAGTCTACAGCCGCCCGTAACTCCCCCCTGTTCGCCCACCCTTTGCCCTGCCGGCAAGGGGAGGGCGAAGCCTTGCCGACTCAATAATAAGAAAGGACCTGAAACATGCATCGCCCTGCATTGACCCTGTTTGTCGCCCGCACTTTTTTGCCGCTGGCCGCCCACGCCATTACGCTGAACGATGACTTTCAACTGATGCTCAAACCGGCGGTAGTCAGCGACTACCGCAGCCGTGGTTTGTCCCTGACTTTGGGCGACCCGGCGGCGCAACTGGACGCCACATTGCTGCACAGCAGCGGCGCCTACGCCGGGGTCTGGACCTCCAATGTCGATTTCGGCCTGAACTATAAAACCCGGTTGGAGCAGGATTTCTACGCAGGCTTCTACAAGCAGATCACCGATGACGTCAGCCTCGACCTGGGCTACCTCAAGTACACCTACGCCAGGCAATCCGATTTCAATCAGAGCGAGGTCTACGCCATCGTCAAAGCCTATGGCTTCAAGTTCGCCAGTTACTACTCCAACGATTTGCAGACTTTCGTGGGCAAGGACCAGGACACGCTCTACACCTGGCTGGGCTACAGCTACGCGCTACCGGCGGACACGGGGCTGGAGGTGCGCTATGGCCGATTCGATTTCAAGGATGACGTGTTCATTGCCGGCAACGGCGCTACCCGTGGCGCCTATCACGAGTGGGAAGCCAGGCTGACCCATAGCGCTGTGGGAGTCGACTGGGCGCTGGCCTACGTCGACACCGACCTGTCCACGCATGAGTGCACGAGCTACTACGGTTATGGCGATGTGTGCACTGCCACGGTGGTGGTCAGTGCCAGCAAGACCTTCTGATCAGGGCTCGGTGCTGATTGCTTGTTGATCTGCCAGGGCCTGCCGTCGCACACCCGGGCATGGCCCTGTAAACTGGTGGGCCAAAAGGCACCTGCCTCACCCCCATCCAGCAAGAGAGTCCCCATGGCAAACCACGACCTGACCTTTACACCCGATCCCGATGCGGATTCGATTTCCTCCGACGTCGTCGGTTTCGGCGGTGTGCTGGTCTCCACACAGATCCCCACCCGCGCCGACGGCAGCCTGGAACTGGGCGACATCACCCTGCAAAGCGAATGCACCCTGCAAGCGCTGAAGGTCGCGCTGGAGCGTGCCGGCAGTTCCATGGACCGCGTGATGCACCTGACCATCTACCTCACCGACATGGCCGACCGCGCCGCGTTCAACGAAGTCTACAAGCGCTACTTCGCCAAGCCATGGCCAGTGCGCGCCGCTGTCGGGGTTGCCTCGTTGGCGGTTGAAGGCATGCGCGTGGAAGTGACCGCGATGGCGGCCAAGGCCTGATCGAAGCAACACACACACAATACTGTAGGAGCGAGCTTGCTCCGGGCGGCGTTCCGACGATGAACATAAGGGCGACGCGTGCATACAGAATGCCCGCGTCATCGTTAACGTCCATCGCGAGCAAGCTCGCTCCTACAAGGATTCAGGCAGGGCAGATCTGCCCAAGGCCACCACCTGGCAGCATACGGGTGCCGGTCAGGCGTTTCGCCGCTACAATGCACGCCTCGACCGTGACAAGCCTGACTAAAAAAACTATGTCTTTGCCCAAACATCACCTGGAATTGCTCAGCCCTGCCCGCGATGTGGCCATCGCCCGCGAGGCCATTCTGCATGGCGCCGATGCCATCTACATCGGTGGCCCGAGCTTCGGCGCCCGCCACAACGCCTGCAACGAAGTGAGCGATATCGCCGAACTGGTGGAGTTCGCCCGTCGCTACCACGCCCGGGTGTTCACCACCATCAATACCATCCTGCACGACAACGAACTGGAGCCGGCCCGCAAGCTGATCCACCAGTTGTACGACGCCGGCGTCGATGCGCTGATCGTCCAGGACCTGGGGGTGATGGAGCTGGACATTCCGCCGATCGAGCTGCATGCCAGTACCCAGACCGACATCCGCACCCTGGAACGGGCGAAGTTCCTCGATCAGGCCGGTTTCTCGCAACTGGTGCTGGCCCGCGAGCTGAATCTCCAGGAGATCCGCGCCATCGCCGATGAAACCGACGCGGCCATCGAGTTCTTTATCCATGGCGCGTTGTGCGTGGCGTTTTCCGGTCAGTGCAACATTTCCCACGCGCAAACCGGGCGCAGCGCCAACCGTGGCGACTGCTCCCAGGCCTGCCGTCTGCCGTACACCCTCAAGGACGAGAAGGGTGGGGTGATCGCTTACGAAAAGCACCTGCTGTCGATGAAGGACAACAACCAGAGCGCCAACATCCGCGCCCTGGTCGAGGCCGGCGTGCGCTCGTTCAAGATCGAAGGCCGCTACAAGGACATGGGCTATGTGAAAAACATCACCGCCTACTACCGCCAGCGCCTCGACGCCGTGCTCGAAGACCGCCCGGACCTGGCCCGCGCCTCCAGCGGCCGCACCGCGCACTTCTTCCTGCCCGACCCGGAAAAAACCTTCCACCGTGGCAGCACCGATTACTTCGTCACTGACCGCAAGATCGATATCGGCGCCTTTGACTCGCCGACCTTCACCGGTCTTCCGGTGGGTATAGTCGAGAAAGTCGCCAAGCGTGACATGCAGGTCGTGACGCACGAGCCACTGTCCAACGGCGACGGCCTCAACGTGCTGGTCAAGCGTGAAGTGGTGGGTTTTCGCGCC
The DNA here is from genome assembly GCF_019956275.1 of Pseudomonas sp. GL-RE-26. Lineage (NCBI taxonomy): Bacteria > Pseudomonadati > Pseudomonadota > Gammaproteobacteria > Pseudomonadales > Pseudomonadaceae > Pseudomonas > Pseudomonas sp. GL-RE-26. The sequence continues at coordinate 166,682 of NZ_JAHBDI010000083.1, read as the reverse complement.
AACATCGCCGAACCCAAAGGCGAATTCGAGGAGGACGGCGAGAAGCGTTATCGCTATCGCGTCGAGCCCAACGAGATGCCGGAGGGGATGTACAAGCTGCGCCCCAACCACCTGCTGAATCGCAACCTCGATCACAACTGGCAACAGGCGCTGCAAAAGACCTCCGCCGAGCGTCGCATTGCCCTGAACTGGGTCGCTCGCCTGCGTGAAGACCAGCTGGAACTGACCGCTACCAGCGAAGAGGGCATCAGCGCCAGCGTCACCCTGGCTGGCCCGTTCGGCGCAGCCAACAAGCCGGAACAGGCGCTGGAGCAATTGCAGGATTTGCTCGGCCAACTGGGTACCACGCAGTACCACGCCATCGACATCAAGCTGGACGCGCCGCAGGCGTACTTCATCCCGAACTCGCAGCTCAAGGCATTGCGCCGCGAAGTGATTGAAGCCTTGACCGAGGCGCGGATCGCGGCTCACCCGCGGGGCAGCCGCAAGGCCGAAACCACGCCGCCGCCGGTGTACCCGGATTCGCACCTGTCGTTCCTGGCCAACGTCTACAACCAGAAGGCCCGGGACTTCTATCACCGCCATGGCGTCAAGCTGATCGACGCGGCCTACGAGGCCCACGAGGAAACCGGCGAGGTGCCGGTGATGATCACCAAGCACTGCCTGCGTTTCTCCTTCAACCTGTGCCCGAAACAGGCCAAAGGTGTAACTGGCGTGCGCACCAAGGTTGCGCCGATGCAACTGATCCACGGCGATGAAGTGCTGACGTTGAAGTTCGACTGCAAGCCTTGCGAGATGCACATCATCGGCAAGATGAAAGGCCACATCCTCAACCTGCCGCAACCGGGCAGCGTGGTCGGTCACATCAGCCCCGAAGACCTGCTCAAGACCATCCCGCGCGCGCCGCACTGAGTGACCGGCGAGTGCGTCGCAACGGCGCACTCGCCTGTTCCAGCTTGAAACCGCTTTTGCTGAAGTCTGGACGCTGGCGACAAGCCTGGAGCTGGCGGGCGACACTATCCGCAGGTGTCGGCGACGGCTTTCTCAGCTCGTTTGAATTCCTGTTTGACGTCGGTGGGGATGCGTTGCTTTTTCATTTCCTGACCGAGGAAGGGTTGTTCGCCTCGGGATTGAACCTCAGCGTTCTCGGCGGATATCTGCGCCTCGATGGCAGCGGCGTGCCTGTCGATGACGGCATCGACTTCGGCTTCATTCTTGGCGGTATCGAGCGCCAGAACCAACTGGCCGGCCTCGGCTTTTTCGGCTTCGGCATAGGCTTCGACCGTCAACCCGGAGGCAAAGGCTCGTGCCTGGGTTTCCAGTCCATTGAGATGCTCCCGGGCGGCCTTGCAGACCGCTTCCTGCCGCTGGTCCTGGATGTGTTCCCAAGTGTTCAACCCATAAATCGCGGTCCCGAGAACCAGAAGGGTTGCAGCGGCCCCCATTAATTTGCCTTTCACTTTTGGCGCCCTCAAATGGCAAGGGAAGGGTGTTGCGTAAACGATTCCCGATTCAATTCGAGTTAGGAAAAGCGTAGCAGAGCTGTTCGGGGTGAAAGTGCGCCGATAGCACCCCGAGATTCGGCTCGACACTAAGCGTCTGTTTTAATGAACAATTTTTTTTGTTTGGGCTTCCCATATGAGGAAAATGTTGGTAAATTTGCGCCCACTCTTGCAGCGGCCCTCAGGGAGCCAGTCGCGAGAGCAGGCAACAGGTCTTGTTGCCACTCAAGAAAGCGAGTGCCAGGCACTCATCGCAACAGATACAGGGGCGTCGCCAAGCGGTAAGGCAGCAGGTTTTGATCCTGCCATGCGTTGGTTCGAATCCAGCCGCCCCTGCCATTTTTTATTCCCACATAATCAGATAACACTCGACCGACGGTTATTATTCGTCGATTCGTTGTTTTTTTGCCTCCCGTTCGCCCATCTACCGCTACCGAAAGCGCTCCGGGATAGCCTCGGCAAACGGATACAAGGAAAAATACGGTCTTGCCTCGTCGATCACCCGCTTGACCGAGGGCCTTTGGATCAACCTGTCGAAATAAGCACTCAAGTGGCGATGATCGTCAGGAAAGGGTACGAGGGTGCTGGCGTAGAATAGCGCCGGAGCAGCGGCGCAATCGGCCATGCTGAAGGCGGGGCTGGCTGCCCAGGTGTTTGCGGCCAACTGGCGTTCAAGCATGCCGTACGCCGTCATCAGCGCAGCACGTTCGCGGGTCAGGTCGCCGTTTGCGGCATAGATTCGGTCAGCGACGATCTTCTGCATCGGCACCTGGACATGCAGGTCGAAAAAACGGTCCCACAGGCGCACCTCCAACGCGGCTTGCCAATCATCCGGAATCAGGCGTGCCTGGCCGGGATGAAGCCGGTCCAGGTACTCAATGATCACGCTCGACTCGGGTACGTCCCGTTGGCGGTCGTGATCGCGGATCACCGGGAATTTGCAGAGTGGCCAAAGTGCTTGTAGCTCGGCCCGGTCAGCCTCGTTGCCCAGGTCGATGATCCTTTTTTCAAACTCGATTTCCAGTTCATACAGAGCGATCAGCGCTTTGTGGCAGAACGACGAGAGCGGATGGAAATAAAGAGTCAGTGACATCCTTCAATTCCTCGGTGGGATGGAAACCAGTTGATTATCCGTCGCCATCCGCCAATGCGCGAGGTGCTCCAGCCTGATGTCCGGCGCCTGCTGTTCGGGTTAGAGTACAAGTCTCTGGCCTGAACTTCAGGCATGCCACGTTTATGGTCATATTGCCATGCACCAGATCGGACTCATTGTTTACCCCGGTTTCCAGGTTCTGGGCCTGGCCATGTGTGCCGCCTTCGAGTTGGCCAACAGTGCCGGTGACGAGCCGTTGTACCGCATTGCCTTGCTGTCCGAGCCGGGCGGCCTGGTGCAAACGTCCGCCGGTTTTGCTGTGCAGACCGAAGCGTTCGACCAGCGCGGGTTCGATACGCTGCTGGTGCTGGGCGACAACCTGATCCGCCCGACCACGCCAGGCATGCTGGAGTTTTTGCGCCGTGCCAGTCATGGCACCCGGCGTCTGGGTTCGATTTGCACGGGGGCGATTGCCTTGGCGGAGGCGGGGTTGCTCGATGGTCGGCGGGCGACCACCCATTGGGCGCATGTGCCGGCCTTTCGCAAGGCGTACCCGAACGTGAAGGTCGAGGAAGACCGGATCTTCATCAATGACGGCCACCTGTGGACGGCTGCCGGCATGAGCGCATGCGTGGATCTGGCTTTGGCGCTGGTGGAGAACGATCTGGGCGCCGACGTGGCACGCAAGGTAGCGCGGCAATTGGTGGTGTATCACCGGCGTTCGGGCGGGCAGTCGCAGTTTTCGGTGATGCTGGAACTGGCCCCCAAGACCGATCGCATACAGGCCGCGCTGAACTACGCCAAGCAGAATCTCAAGTCCGCGCTGTCAGTCGAAGAACTGGCCAGCGCGGCCAATCTCAGCCCTCGGCAATTCAGCCGGGTGTTTCATGCCGAAACCGGCCAGTCTCCGGCCAAGGCCATCGAAAGCCTGCGGGTCGAGTCGGCGCGGTTGATGATGGAAACCGGGCGGCACTCCATCGATGTGGTGGCGACGGACACCGGCTTTGGTGACCGGGAACGTATGCGCCGCGCATTTATTCGGGCGTTCGGGCAGCCGCCGCAGGTGATCCAGCGTGCCAATCGGGGCTGAATCATGATGTCCTGAAAGGTGGTGTATACGACATTCAAGCCTTTTTATTATATGCGTAATCTTGATCTTGTTGAAACGTATCCCTCAATGAGATCACCGCCATGACCCTCGTCAAAGCCGCCGCCGTACAAATCAGCCCTGTTCTTTACAGCCGTGAAGGCACCGTCGACAAAGTGGTGCAGAAGATTCTCGAACTCGGCGAACAGGGTGTGCAATTCGCCGTGTTCCCGGAAACCGTCGTGCCGTACTACCCGTACTTTTCCTACGTGCAGTCACCGTTCGAAATGGCCGCCGAACACCTCAAGCTGCTGGACCAGGCGGTCACCGTGCCTTCGGCCGCCACCGATGCCATCGGCGCTGCGGCCAGGCAAGCGGGCATGGTCGTGTCCATCGGCGTCAACGAGCGCGATGGCGGCACGCTGTACAACACGCAGTTGCTGTTCGATGCCGACGGCTCGCTGATCCAGCGTCGCCGCAAGATTTCCCCGACCTACCACGAGCGCATGATCTGGGGCATGGGCGACGGCTCCGGCCTGCGGGCCGTCGACAGCGCGGTCGGGCGCATCGGGCAACTGGCCTGCTGGGAGCATTTCAACCCGCTGGCCCGTTATGCCTTGATGGCCGATGGCGAACAGATCCATGCGGCGATGTACCCGGGGTCGTTTGCCGGTCCCCAGTTCGCCGCGCAAATGGAAGTCAGCATTCGCCAGCATGCCCTGGAGGCCGCGTGCTTTGTGGTCAACTCGACGGCGTGGCTGTACCCCGAACAACAGGCGCAGATCATGGCCGACACCGGTTGCGCCATCGGCCCGATCTCCGGCGGTTGCTATACCGCGATCATCAGCCCGGATGGCACGGTCCTGGGTTCGTTGCAGGAAGGTGAGGGCGAGGTGATCGCCGACCTCGACATGGGCCTGATCGACAAGCGCAAGCGCATGATGGATTCCCGCGGCCACTACAGCCGCCCGGAACTGCTGAGCCTGCTGATCGACCGCACCCCGCAATCCCAAGTGCATGAACGCAGCGCGCATCCGAAACTGGCCGTACAGATCGGGCTGGAAGAAGTGATGGGTTAGTTCCGGGCAAAAAAACAGGGGACTTTATGGAAGTCCCCTTTTTGTTTGTCTGCGTTGCAACTTTCGTTTCAGCGCCGCCAGATGAAACGCGCCAGCAACGCATCGATGCTGAACTTACCGGCACCCGACAGTAGCAGCGGCGTGAGGGCCACAAGGTAGATCAAAGGCAGCTTGAAGTTGCCGTAACCCTTGTTGCTGATGGCATAGCCTTGGGCGAGTTCACTGAGGCTGTGCCAGTCGGCGGGCCAATGCACGGCGGCGGTTGCGACGAGGGTCACCACCATCAGGCTCAACGCCGAAAAGCGTGTGCCCAGGCCCACCAGCAAGGTTACGGCGAAGATCAGTTCGGCCCACATCGACAGCTCCCAATTCAGCGTCGCTGGAAGGTGGTCGAACGGAAACGGGAAGCGCGCCTGGATATCGGTGAACCAGTTCTGGCCGTTGAATTTCTCCAGGCCGGATTCGAGGAATTCCCAGGAGAGGAACACCCGCAGCGCCAGGGGGGCAACCCAGTCGCCGGCACGGTCGAGGTTCAGGTGCAGGCCTTTGACGGCCGAAGAAATGGAGGTGCTCATGGACGTTGCTCTCTTTCAGGTCAGGGAGGCGGGGCAACGGCATGCCCCGTGAGTTGAGCGCTTTGATCGGCGTGGCCAATCGACAGGCGTATTTCATCAATGGGGTGTATCTGCGGTGTGTCGTTGTGGCGGGGTTTTGAGTGCGGGGTGTGTCTGGGGCGGGGCTGTATACATTGAGATACGTAACCGGTACCCCTGTGGGAGCGAGCCTGCTCCGGGCGGCGATTCGACGATGGTGGAGTGTCAGACGCTATTGATGTTGGATGGAATGGCCTCTTCGCGAGCAGGCTCGCTCCCACAGGGAAATTGCTATACATTTTCCGACCGCCCACAGCATGGTGATACCGCTTCATGTCCCTCGCGCTCGAACGTCTAGTCGCTGGCACGCCAATCCCTTTCGCCGGTAATCGTGTCACTGTCGTCAGCCCCGAACTGGCGCAACGCTTCCAGCCCGGTGACCACCTGCTGGTGGAGCAGGTCAGTGGTGAGTTGCTGCTGATCCCCGTGGCGGACCAGCAAGCGGCCAACGTCGCGATCGAGCGCGCCCAGGCGGCATTCACCGCGCTGTCGGCGGTGTCCGATCAAGCCATCAGCGCCTTCTTCGACCTGTTCGCCCAACGCCTGGAAACCCCGGAATGCTGGGCCTTGATCGAAGCCGCCAACCTGGCCGACATCGAACGGGCCAAGGCGCGCGGTCGCTCGACCACCCGGTTGCTGGCCGATGAGCGCATGCGTCGCGACATGATCGCCGGCCTGCGCGCGTGGCGTGATGCAGCGGCCAGCCGTGGCAAAGTGATCAGTTGCGTCGAGCACGATGGCTGGAAAGTCGAGCAAGTGGTCTCGCCGCTGGGCATCGTCGCGTTCGTCTTCGAAGGCCGGCCGAATGTGTTTGCCGACGCGGCCGGTGTATTGCGCACCGGCAACACCGCCGTGCTGCGCATCGGCAGTGATGCGTTGGGCACGGCCCAGGCGATCGTCACCCATGCACTGAACCCTGCACTGAGCGACGCCGGCTTGCCGGCCGGTGCCGTGTCGCTGGTGGAAAGTGTCAACCACGCCGCCGGTTGGGCGATGTTCGCTGACCGGCGCCTGTCATTGGCGGTGGCCCGTGGTTCGGGTCGCGCCGTCAGCCAGTTGGGCAGCATCGCCCAGCAGGCCGGCACGGCGGTCAGCCTGCACGGCACCGGTGGCGCGTGGCTGATCGCTAACGCCGATGCCGACGCCAAGCGTTTTGCCGCCGTGGTGCGCAACTCCCTGGACCGCAAGGTCTGCAACACACTGAACGTCTGCCTGATTCACCGCGACCGTGCCGCTGAACTGGTGCCGCTGTTCCTCGACGCACTCAAACAGGCCGGTACCGCACGGGGGCAGGGTTGCAAGCTGCACATCGTCGAAGGCAGCGAGCCGCACCTGCCGCAAGACTGGCTGGCTGCAACGGTCCAGGTGTACCGCACCGAAGGCTATCAGAGCGAGGCGCAGGCCGAGCCGTTGCCGGAAGACCAATTGGGCCGTGAATGGGAGTGGGAAGAAACCCCGGAAGTCAGCCTGAAGATCGTCGACGACCTGGACGATGCCATTGCCTTGTTCAATCGCTACAGCCCGCAATTCACGGTGTCCTTGATCAGTGAAAGTGCCGAGGCTCAGGAGCGTTTCTACAACGCGGTCAACGCGCCTTTTGTCGGCAATGGCATCACCCGTTGGGTCGACGGCCAGTACGCGTTGAACAAGCCGGAACTGGGGCTTTCGAACTGGGAGAGCGGGCGCCTGTTTGCTCGCAGTGCGATTCTCTCCGGTGATGGCGTGTTCACCATCCGTAGCCGCATGACCCAGGTCGATCTGGGCGTCAAACGCTGAACCCTGCGGGAGCTGGCTCGCTCCCACATCTGGTTTTCGCTCCAACATAAAAAAGGCCTGCTCCTTATCGGGAGCAGGCCTTGTTTATCAATAAGTCAGTAATGACTCATTTCAATTAGTAGAACCGGTCAATCACCCGAACTTCGTTCTGGTTCTGCATCGAGGCCCAGGCCTGTTTCAGGGTTTGTAGAACATTACCGATGAAGTCCTTGTCGGCTGCGGCTTTTTTGCCGACATAGCCCTGGCCGCGACGGTACATCTTCAGTCGGGCCAGCAGGTTCTGGTTGTTCTGGTCGAACTCTGCTTCATGGGCGTGCGGCGACAGGCAGTCGATATGAACCTGGCCACACTTGCTGATCCAGAGAATATGGTTGTCGTGGCTGTCTTTCTTTGCAGCGAAGATACGAGCCAGTTCATCGATAGTTGGTTGATTGTTCAGATTCATCATAAACCCCTTGACCAATTGGTGATCTTTCAAAGTTGATTCGCTAATACAGGTAGCCCATCGGTTAGTTGATCCCTGGCACCGAAACCAGGACGTCAGCGTTCGACCGCCTTATCGGGCGGGGTCCTGCGTCTGTTGCATGTAGTCGTGTTGAATAACTGCTACGCAATAGCGTCACAACGAAGAGAAGCGGCGAAAACCTTAAGGCCACTGCCGACATTTTCAGGGTCGGCCACAAGCTTCATGAGGATTGCTCGCCAAGTCTTCTCGCCCTTGTACTGGACGTTCAGGCCAGGTCAGCTTCTTCAATCTGCCTTGTGGGCAGCGTGTATCCGGGAAAAACAGCTCGGCGGTCAGACGAGCTTGCTCAAACGTGTTGCCTGTACTCCCGATCGGGGAGACGTCTGCATCATGCAAGGGCAAATCGGAGGCGTCAACGGTTTTGTAGTGAATATTTTCAGTCACTACATATTGTCGGACAAAGCTGTTGGGAATTAGCAGGCGGAGTCGAAGGTGTGTCGGTCAGGACGACAAGGACGGACACTCAAAGCGGTAAAAAGTGCAGGGATAACGGTCAACCACCTGCTGATGCAAGGTGAAACCGTCAACGTTGAGCCCCGGCATCACGGCGGCCCAGAACAGGCGTGCCGGCTGGTTCGCCTCGATGTGGAAAATCTGCCATTGACCGGGGAATCGGCTCAAGAGGGTGGAAACGACAAATCGCGCGACGCCCCGGCCACGGAAGCGTCGACTGACAAACAGATAGCCGATGTTGTAGTCGGCACCGGGTAGATGGACCTGGTTATCCACGCTCACGAAGCCGGCCAGTTCACTGTCGACCTTGATCAGGAATGGCCGGGTGGCCGGGTTTCGCCAGTAGTCGGGCATGGGCAGGATGTTGAACAAACCGTATTCGCCCAGTTTCAGCGGCAACCATTCGCTGAAGTCGTAGGTGTAGAACTGCATCAGGTTCTCGATGGTTTCCAGTTCATCGCGTTGGGCGGCGTGCAGTTCTATCGAAGGCATACGAAGTGGCTCCTGATCGGCCAAGGGACACCATTGATTATGGCCGGCGTCGCACGACCCTGTGGCAAGGGAGCTTGCTCCCGTTGAGTCGCGAAGCGGCTCTCGCTTTCAAACAAAATCATTGGGCCTGCTGCGCAGTCCAGCGGGAGCAAGCTCCCTCGCCACAGGGTTCGGTGGCGGGTTTAAGTATTGCTTGCCGGCTTTGCCCTGCGCTTGGTGCCGCTTGCTGGTTTGCGTGGGGTGCTCTTGCGTTTCTTCTTCCATGGGGCTGCGGCGGAGCCGCCGGGCGGTGGGCCGCTGATGGTCAGGCTCAGCCCGGCGCAGCGGCTGACCTGCTTGCTCATCCACGCCGCCTGTTTGGTGACGAACTCTTCCAGGCTCATTTCGCCGCTTTGCACCATGTCCAGGGCTTGCTCCCAGATCGCCGTAGTGCCCGGATCGGCGATGGCCCGCGGTACGGCGTCGATCAGGCTGAACGCGGCCGGCGTGGCGGCCAGGGCCTTACCGTTCTTGACCAGATAACCACGGTCGAGCAGGCCCTGAATGATCGACGCGCGAGTCGCTTCGGTGCCGATGCCGGTAGTGTCCTTGAGCTTTTGCTTGAGCAGCGGGTCTTGCACCAGTTTGGCGACATTCTTCATGGCCTTGATCAGGTCGCCTTCCGTGAACGGCTTTGGCGGTTGCGTCCACAGGTCCTTGAATTGCACGCCGGCCACTGCGCAATCGATGCCTTCGGCCAGGTTGGGCAAAGTCTGTGGCGCCGGGGCTTCGCGCCCCTTGGCCGGAGCCAGTGCTTCGGGCAGGGCGCGTTTCCAGCCCGGCTCGATGATCTGCTTGCCGACAGCGCGCAGGCCCTCTCCAGCACAGTCGAAGTCGGCCTGGGTGCGATCGTATTCGTGATTGGGCAGGAACTGCGCCAGGTATCGGGCGCGGATCAGTGTGTAGACCGCACGCTGTTTGCCCGCCAGGCGTTCGAGATTTTTTGCCGCAGCCGTGGGGATGATGCCGTGGTGCGCGCTGACCTTGGCATCGTTCCAGGCCCGTGAGCGCCGTTGCGGATCAAGGTGATCGTGCAAGGCGTTCAACGCCGGATCGGCCTGGCGCAATGCCGCCAGAATGGCCGGTGCCTCGCTGTGCTGGCTGAGGGGCAAGTAGCCGCAATCACTGCGCGGATAAGTAATGACTTTGTGGGTTTCGTAGAGCGCCTGGGCGATGTCGAGGGTTTCCTGGGCGCCGAGGCCGAGCTTCTTCGAGCAGACCTCCTGCAGGGTGCCCAGATCGAACGGCAGCGGGGCCACTTCGCGCATTCGTTCGGTGCGCAGCTTGATCACCCGCGCACTGGCCGCGCCGCTCATGGCGGCCGCCGCTTGTTGTGCCAGCGCCTGGTTCAGGCAGCGGTCCTGATCGTCGCAAAGCTCCGATGCCGCGCGCCATTGAGCGGTGAATGCGGTGCCGTTGTGCAGCAGTTGCACGTCGATGGCCCAATAGGGGACGGGCACAAAGTCGGCGATGCTGCGATCGCGATCCACCACCAGGCGCAAGGTAGGCGTTTGCACCCGGCCCACCGGCAACACGCCTTGATAGCCGGACTGGCGCCCCAGCAGGGTGAACAGCCGGCTCATGTTCATGCCGATCAGCCAGTCGGCCCGGGAACGCCCGAGGGCCGAGTGATAGAGGCTGAAGGTTTCGTTCCCCGGTTTGAGGGCCGCGAGGGCCTTGCGGATGGACGCATCGTCCAGCGCCGACAGCCAGAGGCGGCGGATCGGTCCGCGATAGCGGCAATGCTCCACCAGTTCCCGGGCGATCATCTCGCCCTCGCGGTCGGCGTCCGTGGCAATGATCAGTTCGGAGGCTTCGCCGAGCAGGCGTTTGACCGCCTTGTACTGGCTGGCGGTACGCGGCTTGACGGTCATTTTCCATTTTTCGGGAATGATCGGCAGGTCGGCCAGCACCCAGCGCTTGTAGCGCGCGTCGTAGGCATCCGGCGGTGCTGTTTCCAGCAGGTGGCCGATGCACCAGGTCACCGTGATGTCTGTTCCCAGCCAGCAGCCATCGCCCCGGCGCCGGGCGCCTAGGACTGCCGCAATGTCTTTGGCCTGGGAAGGTTTTTCACAGAGGTACAGCCGCATAACCACCATCGTCGATCTATGTGTCAGGGGTGCACAGAATGGCGCTTGATGAGCGATGGAGCAATCTTTATCTGTATGGATGTACAGCTTTGTATGTCGCTCCCGTTCGGCTGCGAAGCAGTCGCGAGGGTAAAACTTGGGTTATACCTGATAAATCGAGGTTTCAGGTTTTGGGGCTGCTGCGTAGCCCATCGCGGGCAAGCCACGCTCCCACATCGATTTGCAGGTCCATCACCGTCATGAGGAACGTTTTCCATGAAAAGCTCCGGTCCTAGTCCTGTCATCACCATCGCCGAGCAGCCTGGCTGTCTGCTGGTGAGATTTCACGGCATTCAAGTGGCCGCCTCGGCGCGAGCACTGGTGTTGCTGGAGGCCAACTACCCGCCGGTGTACTACGTGCCGCGAGAGGACATCGACGAGAAGTACTTCGCCCGCACCGACCACACCAGTTATTGCCCGTACAAGGGCGATGCCAGCTATTTCAGCCTGCAGGTGCCGGGGCATGAAAGTGCCAACGCAGTGTGGAGTTACGAGGATCCCAAGGTGTCGGTGGAGCAAATCCGCGGATACCTGGCGTTCTATCCGGATCAAGTGAAGTTCGAGTTGCTTGATGCCGAGGTCTGATCGGGGTTGATCGCCGCGACGAGGGAGCCAGCTCCCTCGTCGACAGGCATTGCCTCAGTTCTTGTCGAGATCCACGTTGCGCGTTTCGCGCAGACAAATCATCCCCACCACCAGGCTCACCCCGGTGATCACCACCGGGTACCACAGCCCGTAGAAGATGTCCCCGGTGTACACCACCAACGCGAACGATACGGTCGGCAGGAAACCGCCGAACCAGCCGTTGCCGATGTGGTAGGGCAGGGACATCGAGGTGTAGCGGATGCGGGTCGGGAACAGTTCGACCATCAACGCCGCCAGCGGGCCGTAGCACATCGCGGAGATGATGATCAGCGCGACGATCAGCGCCACGATCATCGGTTTGTTGATCTGCTGCATGTCAGCCTGTTGCGGGTAACCGGCGAGGGTCACGGCACCGCGCAGGGCGGCTTCGTCGAAACCATCGATCTTCACGTCACCGACGCTGACCTGCACGCCGCTGCCGGCCGGGGCCGCTGCGCTCTGGTATGGCAGACCCTGCTTGACCAGGAAGGTCTTGACCTTGTCGCACGGGCTGTCGAATTTCGCCTTGCCCACCGGGTCGAACTGGAAGGTGCAGGTGGCCGGGTCGGCCATCACGGTGATCGGTGCCTGGCGACTGGCCTGGTCGATGGCCGGGTTGGCGTAGTGGGCCAGGGTCTTGAAGATCGGGAAGTACAGCGCGGTGGCCAGCAGCAGGCCGATCATCAGCACCGGTTTACGCCCGACCTTGTCCGACAGCCAGCCGAAGAAGATGAAGAACGGCGCACCGATGGTCACGCTGACAATCAGCAGTCCATTGGCCACCGCCGGGTCCATTTTCAGGAACTGGGTGAGGAAGAACAGCACATAGAATTGCGCGGCGTAGAAGGTCACCGCTTGCCCGGCATTGATGCTGAACAGCGCGATCAGCACCACCTTGAGGTTTTCCCATTTGCCGAAGGAGTCGCGAATCGGTTGTTTGCACAGCTTGCCTTCTTCTTTCATTTTCACGAAGGCCGGCGACTCATGCAGGCTCATACGAATCCAGGTCGAGATGCCCAGCAGCACGATGGAAAACAGGAACGGAATGCGCCAGCCCCAGACTTCGAACTGGTCACCGGTGAAGTAGCGGCAGCCCAACACCACCAGCAGCGACAGCAGCAGGCCCAGAGTCGCGGTGGACTGAATCCAGCTGGTGTGGAAGCCCCGCTTGCCGACGGGCGCGTGCTCGGCGACATAGGTCGCGGCGCCGCCGTATTCACCGCCCAGGGCCAGGCCCTGGAGCATGCGCAGCACCACCAGGATGATCGGCGCGGCGATGCCGATGCTGGCGTAGGTCGGCAGCAGCCCAACGCAGAACGTCGCCAGGCCCATGAGGATGATGGTGGCGAGGAAGGTGTACTTGCGCCCGATCATGTCCCCCAACCGCCCGAACACCAGCGCGCCGAACGGCCGGACGATGAAGCCGGCGGCGAAGGCCATCAGGGCAAAGATAAACGCCGTGGTGTCGTTGACCCCGGCGAAGAACTGCTTGCTGATCACCGCCGCGAGGGCGCCATAGAGGAAAAAGTCGTACCACTCGAAGACCGTCCCGAGGGACGAGGCGAAGATGACTTTCTGGGTTTCCTGGCTGGTGCCCGCGCTGCGCACGGCTTCCAGGGTTTGAACGTTCTCTGACATACCGGTATCCCTCACAGTGATTGTTTTTGTTGTTCCACTGGTGTTGCGTGTTCCTTGCAGGGGTGATGCTCGATGTCCGTGAATCTGATGCGGTCCGGGAGCGGGCTTGCTCGCGAAAGCGTCGTGTCATTCAACATCAATGTGAATGATCCACCGCCTTCGCGAGTAAGCCCGCTCCCACAGGTGATGTGTTTACAGAAGGGTTGAGGATCATCTGCGCAGCCTTCTCGGCAATCATCAGCGTCGGCGAGCAGGTGTTGCCCGAGGTGATGCGCGGCATGATCGACGCATCGGCAATGCGCAGGCCGGGGATGCCGTGGACCTTGAGTTGCGCATCGACCACGGCGTCGGCGTCATTGCCCATGCGGCAGGTGCCCACCGGATGGAAAATCGTGGTGCCGATCCGTGCGGCGGCTTCGTGCAGTTGTTCTTCGCTTTGCAGGCTGTCACCGGGCAGGTATTCCACCGGATTGAAGGCGCGCAGTGCCGGGGCGGCGACGATGCGCCGGGTCAGGCGGATGGCGTCGGCGGCGACCCGCAGGTCCTCCGGGTGGCTCAGGTAATTGGGTTGGATCAGCGGGGCTTCTTGCGGATCGGCGGAGCGGATTTCCACCCGGCCACGGCTTTGCGGGCGCAGATCGCAGACCGATGCGGTGAACGCCGGGAAGGCATGCAGCGGTTCGCCAAAGCGCTCCAGCGACAGCGGTTGCACGTGATATTCGAGGTTGGCTGACGTCTGCTCCGGCCCCGAGCGGGCAAAGGCGCCCAACTGGCTCGGCGCCATGGACAGCGGGCCACTGCGGTCATACAGGTAGCGCAGGCCCATGCCCATCTTGCCCCACAGGCTGCCGGCAATCTGGTTCAGGGTGCGGGCATTTTCCAGCTTGTAGATCAGCCGCAGTTGCAGGTGATCCTGCAGGTTGCCACCGACGCCGGGTAGCTCATGGGCGACCCCAATACCCAGCCGCTCCAGCAGTGGACGCGGGCCGATACCGGAGCGTTGCAGGATGCTGGGCGAACCGACCGAGCCGGCACACAGGACGATCTCCTTGCGCGCCTTGAAGGTTTTCGCCTGGCCTTGCCAGCGGGCACTGACCGCCGAGGCGCGGCCATTGTCCAGCAGCACGCGGTCGACTTCGACACCGGTCAGCACGGTGAGATTGGGACGCTGGCGAATGGGTTTGAGAAAGGCCTTGGACGCGTTCCAGCGGATGCCGGCCTTCTGATTGACTTGGAAATAGCCGCAACCTTCGTTGTCGCCCTGGTTGAAGTCATCGATGCTGGCGATGCCGCTTTGTTCGGCGGCACTGCGGAAAGCGTCGAGAATCGGCCATGACAGGCGCTGGCGTTCAACTCGCCATTCGCCCGCGACGCCATGAAATTCGGCGGCACCGGCAAAGTGGTTTTCACTCTGCTTGAACAGCGGCAACACCTCTTGCCAGCTCCAGCCAGGGTTGCCGTCGGCGGCCCAGCGGTCGTAGTCGCCGGCCTGGCCGCGCATGTAGATCATGCCGTTGATCGAGGAGCAGCCACCCAGTACCTTGCCGCGCGGGTAGCTCAGGGCGCGGCCTTGCAGGCCCGGTTGCGCTTCGGTCTTGAAGCACCAGTCGGTGCGCGGGTTGCCGATGCAAAACAGGTAGCCCACGGGGATGTGAATCCACGCGTAGTTGTCGCGACCACCGGCCTCGAGCAGCAACACGCGATGTTGCGCATTGGCCGACAAACGATTGGCCAGCAGACATCCGGCCGGCCCGGCCCCGACCACGATGTAATCGTATTCATCAAGGGAAGTCTGCATCCCTGACCTCGCGTTGTTGTTCTTGTTGTCTGTCATCCTAGTTGTTAGCTTTCGTCAAAAGAATGTTAGTTTTTGCGCAGCCGCTGTGCGTTTTTAAACAGCATCCCGAACGGCAAAGAACAAGGACGCTTCATGTTCGACTGGAATGACCTGCGGTTTTTTCTCGAATTGCAGCGCAGCGGGCGTTTGCTCACGGCTGCCCGGCGCTTGAACACCACCCATGCCACCGTGGCGCGGCACATCGAGGCCATCGAAAAGAGCCTCGGTACGGCGTTGTTCGTCCAGCATGCCCAGGGGTATGAGATGACCCCGGCAGGCGAGGCGTTGCTTAAACACGCCGAGGCGATGGAGAACGTGGCGCTGCTGGCCCAGGAGGAAATCACCCAGTCCACCGCGCCGCTGGGCAAGATCCGCGTTGGGGTGACGGAAGGGCTGGGCATCATGTTCCTGGCCAGTCGCATGAACGGCTTGTTCGAGCGCTATCCGGGGCTGGAGGTGGAACTGGTGGCGGTGCCGCGGTTTGTCAGCATCCTCAACCGCGAGGCGGAAATCAGCATCCACCTCGAACGCCCGGCCGCCGACATGCTGGTCACTCGTAAACTCACCGACTATCGCCTGGCGCTCTATGCCAGCCAGGACTACCTCGACCGTTCACCGCCGTTGCGCAGTCGCGAGGACCTCGGGCGCCATGCGTGGATTGGCTATGTCGATGATTTGCTGTTCAGTCAGGAACTGATGTTCCTCAACAGCTTCTGCCGCAACCCGCGGGTGGTGTTTCACAGTACCAGCGTGATCGCCCAGCAACAGGCAGCGCGCTCAGGTCTGGGGATTGCCGTGCTGCCGTGCTACATGGCCAGTGCCGATCCCGGTCTGGTGCCATTGCTGCCGGACGAAAGCATCCAGCGTAGCTACTGGATCAGCACCCGCCGGGAGCTGCACAAGTCGGTGCGGTTGCGGGTGTTGTGGGATTATGTGGTGGAGTTGTGTGAGCGGGAGCAGGGGTTGTTGCAGGGGGCAGTTTCCCTCGGTGCCTGAGCTGACGCTATCGCGGGCAAGCCCGCTCCCACAGGTTTTTGTGCTGTTCACACCAACTGTGTAGCACAGCAGATCCCTGTGGGAGCGGGCTTGCCCGCGATGGCGGCGGTCCATCCAGAATTGATCCTACGGCTTAACCAACAATCTCAAACGCCGTGCTGGCCAGCCGTTCGCCATTGACCATGACATGCACAGCATGGCGCCCCGCATAATGCCGGCGGGTGGTGAGTTCCTTGATCTGCTGGCCACGGCTGACGGCTTCGACGGCGTTGCCCGGCAGCGTCAGCGCCTTGAGTTTGAACACCTTCGCCGAGGTGCTGCCGTTGGCCTTGACGTAATCGATGGCGTAGTCGATCACCAGGCGCTGGCTGCTTTCTACCGTGGATCTGACGGCAAACGACAGGGTAATCTTTTCTCCCAGGCCAATCACCGGCGGTTCGACTTTCACATCGACGATCTCGACTTCGGGCTTGCCGCCCGCACCGATGATCGCCAGTGCCCGCTGGTTGCCCTGTTTGATCAGGCTGCGCAGGGCGTGCTTGGCGATCCATGCGGTATGCCGGTTGTCCAGCGACCAGCCTTCGATCAGGCCGAGCACCCAGTCGGGATGATCCTTGGTGATGTCGTTGAGGTGGTTGGCCACGGATTTGCGCACGTACAGGCTGGTGTCGGCCTTGAGGTTGTCGAGGATGTTCGCGGCCAGTGCCGGATCGGCCTGGATGGGCTCCAGCCGGAATGACCAGGGCAGGCGTGGCCGGCATCCTTCGCTGGCCAGGCGCCGTACATGCTCGTTGTCGTCCAGCGACCAGGCATGCATCAGCTTGAGCGAGCGATCGAGGTCACTGCGCAGAAAGTGACGGATTGCGAATTCCGAAGAGCCAAATGCGGTGAAGTACTTCAGCGCGTCCATCGACTGATCGAACGCATGGGCGCCGTAGCTGGCGACGTAGTGCGGCAGGCACATGCCGACAAAGCCGCTGTTCAGGCGCGGGGCGAGGGCGCGCAGCACCTGCAGCGATGCCTCGTAGTCCAGGGGCAGCACGGCGTGCAGGCACTCACTGACCCGGGCCATGCGCTGCATGACGCTGAGGTCTGCCAGGCCGGATTGGGCCAGCTTCAGGAAGCGCCAGGCTTCGAATGGCGGATAGACAGCGGTCATTTCGCTGGCGATGTGCTGGAGGCGCTCGACGTTGAAGATTTCCTTGAGGGCCGGAGATTGTTGGTCAGTCATGGTGTTTCCCTGGCAATTGTTGTTGATCCATCACACCGCGTTATCGTTCATCGCGAGCAGGCCCTCATATTCACCTCATTTTGTGCCCGCCTGCTCCTGCAGTTGATCCGACTCGAACAACCTGCCCAGTTCGACCCGCGCTTCCTGCGCCGTCTGCATCACTTTCACGGCGTCGTCATACACCGCATGCTGGGCTTCAAGCACCTCTTCGTCGTGCTGCTTGAAGCGTTTGATCCGCGCATCCGCCTGGGCCTGGGTCAATCCCAGGCCGATCAGGGTTTGCCGGCTCATTTCCAGGCTCGAATAAAAGGTTTCGCGCACGGCGTGGGCGCCGACGTCCATCAACCGGTGTACATGCTGGCGGTTACGGGCTCGGGCGATGATTTTCATGTGCGGGTAGAGCTTGCGCACCAGTTCGGCGGTCTTGATGTTGGTGTCCGGGTCGTCGGTGGCGATCACGAAATACTCGGCTTCCCCGACCTTGGCCGCGTTGAGGATTTCCGGGCGCATCGGGTCGCCGTAGAACACCGGCACGCCACCGAAGCTGCGGGACAGTTCGATGGTTTCCACCGAGGTGTCGAGGGCCACGAACTTGATGTTCTGCGCGCGCAATATCCGCGCAACGATCTGCCCCATGCGACCCATGCCGGCGATCACCACCCGTGGCGCGTCGGCGTCGATTTCGCGGAACTTCTCCGGTACGTCCACCGGTTGCACTTTCGGGCTGACCAGGCGTGCGCAAAGCAGCAGCAACAGTGGCGTCACGGCCATGGACAGGGTGATGGTCAGCACCAGCAAGTCATACAGCTCCGTGGCGAACAGCCCGTGGTCGCGACCAATCTTGAACACCACAAAGGCAAATTCACCACCGGCCGCCAACACGATGCCCAGGCGGATCGCACTGACCTTTTTCAAGCCCCCGGCCAGGCGACCGACCAGGAACAGCAGCGGCAGTTTGATCGCGATCAGCAGCAGGGTCAGGCCCAGCACCGCCATCGGCATGCTCAGCAACAGGCTCAGGTTCGCGCCCATGCCGACGCTGATGAAAAACAGCCCGAGCAACAGACCCTTGAACGGCTCGATCTGGGCTTCCAGTTCATGGCGATACTCGGAGTCCGCCAGCAGCAGGCCGGCGAGGAAGGCGCCCAGGGCCATGGATATTCCGACCAGCTCCATCAGCCATGCCGTGCCAATCACTACCAGCAACGCCGTGGCGGTGGAGACCTCTGGCAGCGCGGTCTTGGTCACCACGCGAAACACCGGCCGCAGCAGATAACGCCCGCCGATCACCACCACGGCGATGCTGGCCAGCACTTGCAGGCCGTGGTTCAGGTTTTCGCTGGCGGTCGTGCTGTGATCGCCACCGGCAAGCAACGGCACCATGGCGATCAAGGGGATCGCGGCGATGTCCTGAAACAACAGGATCGCGAACGCCAGCCGCCCGTGGGGGCTTGTCAGTTCCTTGCGCTCAGCCAGGCTTTGCAGGCCGAACGCCGTGGACGACAACGCCAGGCCCAGGCCCAGGACGATCGCGGTGTTCAACGGCTGGCCAAACAGCCAAAGCGCTACCACGCCAATCACCGTGCCAGTGAGCAGCACTTGCGCCAGGCCCACGCCGAACACTGACTTGCGCATCACCCACAAGCGTCGCGGCGACAGTTCCAGACCGATGATGAACAGCAGCAACACCACGCCGAGTTCGGAAATGTTCGCGACGCTTTGCGGATTGTCGATCAGGCCCAGCACCGACGGGCCGATGATCACCCCGGCAAACAGATAGCCCAGAACCGCCCCCAGTTGCAGGCGCTTGGCCAAGGGAACGATGAGAACGGCCGCCATCAGAAACACGACAGCGGTTTGTAGCAGGTTGCCTTCATGGGGCATGAGAAAACTCCGGACTCGGTACAGCGGGGGTGACAAGAATAAAGGCTGGGCCCTTCGGCGTCAGCAAAACGCTCGGGCTCAGATGTTACAATTTGCATTAATTGGTTACATTTATAGAATTAGCTGATCAATCAAACTGTCCCTCTCGAGTAGACCCCATGGCGATCAACTTCGACCTCAACGATCTGCAGGCCTTCCGCGCCGTGGTCGAGCAGGGCAGCTTCCGCAAGGCCGCCGATACGGTACGGATATCCCAGCCAGCCTTGAGCCGGCGCATCGAAAAGCTCGAAGACGCCCTCGGCGTGCGGCTGTTCGAACGCACCACGCGCAAGGTCAGCCTGACCCAGGCTGGACGGGGTTTCATGCCCAGCGTCGAGCGCCTGCTGGATGATCTGGACGTGGCATTGCTGGGCATCAGCGAAGTCGCTTCGACCCGACTCGGCCATGTCACGGTCGCCTGTGTACCCTCGGCGGCTTACTACTTCATGCCGCGAGTGATCGCGCACTATCACCGGCAGTTTCCACGGATCAAGGTCAAGGTGCTGGACTCCAGCGCCCACGACGTATTGAGTGCGGTGGTCAATGGCGAAGCGGATTTCGGCCTGAGCTTCATGGGCACGCTGGAAGCCGAAGTGGATTTCGAGCCCTTGGTGCAAGAGGGGTATGTAGTGGCGTGCCGGCGCGATCATCCGCTGGCGGGGCGAAGCAGTGTCACTTGGGACGAGTTCTATCAGCAGGACTACATCTCGCTGGATAAAACCTCGGGCAACCGTTTTCTGCTGGATCAGGCACTGACCGGCGTGGTGCCGCAGCGGCCGAGCATCTGCGAAACCCGTCACGTGACCACCATGATCGGGCTGGTGGAGGCCGGGTTGGGCGTGGCGGCGGTGCCGCTGATGGCGATGCCGGCGGCGGACCATCCGATCCTGACGCGGGTGCCGTTGACCGATCCGCAGGTGATGCGCAGCGTCGGTCTGATCAAGCGCCGGGGGCGAACCCTGACCCCGGCGGCATTGGAGCTGGAACGGCTGGTGGTGGAGATGAAAGTCCTGTAGCCGTCGGTCAGCGACTGACCGAGTCCAGTCCGGTTGCTTTCACGTCCGGTTGAGCCTGGGCCGAGGCCATGTAGTCCAGTAAAGCCTTGGCTTCGGCCGGGTGCCGGGCACCTACCGGGATGCCGGCGGCAAACCGGGTGACCGACTGCACAGACTCCGGAATCTTCGCCACGAAACTGACCCCCGGCACCGGCAACAATTCGCTGACCTGCTGGAAGCCAAGTTGATAGTCGCCAGTGGCAACCACCGAACCCACGGGGATTTTCGCCACCATGGTCGACTTGGGCTTGAGCTGGTCTTCGATCCCCAGGCGCTTGAACAGTTGCTGCTCGATGTACACGCCGCTGGCGCTGTCGGAGTAGGCCACTGATTTGGCGTCGAGCAGCGTCTTTTTCAGGCCCTCGACGTTGCTGATATCCGGTTTCGGCGCACCTTCACGCACCACCAGGCCAATGCGCGAATCCGCCAGTTCGACACGGGAAGCCGGGTCGACCTTGCCCTGCTTGATCAAATCGTCCAGAGCGTAACCGACCATGATCACCACGTCGGCTTGCTCACCCCGGGCCAGGCGATTGGGAATCGCTTCGGGGGCCTTGCCCATGGAGGGACCGAGCGCGGTGTCGAGGGTGTTGCCGGTGGAAGCGGCGAATTTCGGGCCGAGGATCTTGTAGGCTGCCGTGAAGCCGCCGGAGGTCATCACGCGGATCTCTTCAGCCTGGGCAATGCTGCTCAAGCCCAGGCTGACCAGCAACGCGAGGGCGGCAAGATTGAAGGTTTTTTTCATGGTCATGTTCTCGATGAAGGGCCGGTTCACGACGCCACCGGTTGCAGATGATTCGAGGCGCGGCGATAGAGCATGAGCGTGGCGCACAGCGCGCACAGTGCTGCAAAGCTCATCCAGTAACCCGGCGCCGCCTTGTCGCCGGTGTACTGGATCAGCAAGGTCGACATCGCCGGGGTGAACCCGCCGAACACGGCCGTGGCCAGGCTATAGGCGAGGGAGAAACCGGCCACCCGGACTTCCACGGGCATGATCTCCGTCAGCGCCGGAATCATCGCGCCGTTGTACAGGCCGTAGATGAACGACAGCCACAACAGCACCAGCAGCATGTGGATGAAGCTGGGCGCGTTCACCAGATAGGTCAGCACCGGGTAAGTGGTGGCGATGGCCAACAAGGCCATGGCGATCAACACCGGACGTCGACCGATGCGGTCCGAGAGGGCGCCACCGATCGGCAGCCAGATGAAATTCGAAACGCCCACCAGCAATGTCACCAGCAGCGCATCGGACGTGCTCAGGTGCAGCACGGTTTTACCAAAGGTCGGCGCGTACACCGTGATCAGGTAGAACGCGGTGGTGGTCAGGGCGACCATCATCATGCCCGCGAACACGGTCAGCCAGTTTTGCCCCAGGGTGCGGAACACCTCACCCATGCTCGGGCGGTGTTTGCGGGTGGCGAACTCTTCGGTCTCCTCCAGGTTGCGGCGTAGCAGGAAGATGAACGGCACGATCATGCAGCCGACGAAGAACGGAATCCGCCAGCCCCAATCGGCAATCACGCTCGGCGCCATCCACTGGTTCAAGGCGTAACCCAGCGCGGCGGCGACGATGATCGCCACTTGCTGGCTGCCCGACTGCCAACTGGTGAAAAAGCCCTTGTGGCCGGGTGTGGCGATCTCGGCGAGATACACCGACACGCCGCCCAGTTCCGCACCGGCGGAAAAGCCCTGCAGCAGCCGCCCGATCAGCACCAGGGCCGGGGCGAACAGACCGATGGTTTCGTAACCGGGCACCAGCACAATCAGGATGGTGCCGCTGGCCATGATCGACAGGGTCACGATCAACCCTTTGCGTCGACCCACATCATCGATATAGGCACCCAGCACCACGGCGCCCAACGGACGCATCAAAAAGCCTGCACCGAACACGGCGAAGGTCATCATCAGCGAGGCGAATTCGCTGCTGGCCGGAAAGAACACGGCAGCGATCTGCGTGGCATAGAAACCGAAAAGGAAGAAGTCGAACTGTTCGAGGAAGTTGCCCGAGGTGACCCGGAAAATGGCACTGGCGCGAGAGCGTCCGCGCGGGATTGAGGCTGTCATCGATAAATACTCCACCGCTTTTATGACGTGCGCCGGCTGGACGCGGCGCACGGTTCTTATTGGGGCGGATAGTGGAGCAGGGGCATCGATATGTTAATTGCATTGTTGGCATGCATTGATGCGTGAAGCGGATCAATGCATTCGTGGCCTTGCTCGTGCAGTTACCGGTACAGGCTCCCGTCGACGAAGCGCTATTCGCTATGCGCCCGCGCAACGCTCTCGGTGCCCAGCCGATATTGATTGTTCCCGCTGCGTTTGGCCTCATACATCGCCAGGTCGGCAATGTGCAGCAAACGGTCGATACTCGACGCATGATCGGGGAACACCGCGACGCCGAGGCTGGTGCCGATGTGGCGCTGGTCGTTGCCGATGGTGACGGGCGGGGAGAGTTCGACGAAGATTTTCTGGCAGATGCTGCGCGCTTCGTCTTGAAGGCTATTGCCCTGGGGCAGGTCCTGGAGAATGACCACGAATTCGTCGCCGCCGATCCGGGCGACGGTGTCGGTGCCGCGCAGAATGCGCTTGAGCCGGGTGGCGGTCGTGACCAGCACGCGGTCGCCGGCCGCATGACCATAGCGGTCGTTGATGGCCTTGAAACCATTGAGGTCGACAAACACCAGCGCCACCCGCGTGGCACTGGTGCGCGCCAGCTCCAGCGCTTCGGACAGGCGTTCTTCGAGCACCAGGCGATTGGGCAGGCCGGTCAACGGGTCGTAATGGGCCAGGTGCTTGAGGTAGTTGGCCGAGGCCTTTTCTTCGGTGATGTCGCGTACCACGCCCATCATCTTGACCGTTTCGTCGTGGTCGTTCTTGACCACGTTGCCGGTTTCGCGCAGCCAGCGGATCGTTCCGTCGGGCCAGACCACGCGGTATTCCTCGTCATGGTTTTCGCCGGTTTCCAGGCAACGCAGTTCGCCGGCCCGAACCCTGGGCCGGTCGTCCGGATGCACGCAGGAGCAGAACAGGGCGTAGGAGGGCGTCACTTCGCCGATCTTGAAGCCGAACATGCCGAAAATCGCATCTGACCAGTACAACCGGTCGGTGTCGACATCCCAATCCCAGGTGCCGATGCGGGCAAAGTACTGGCTGCGTTTGAAGCGCTCGGCGTCGCCGTCCTGATGGATGCTCTGGCCTTCGGACAGGCGGGTGACGATGCTGCGATATTCGGCCAGTTGCTTTTGCAGCGAACGTTCGCGCCAGACCAGCGCGACGATCAGGGTGAGCGTCGTTGAACCAAGGATGACGCTGGTCCAGAGCAGGATCATTCGGGGATGGCCATCAGGGCGGTGAACCGTAGGGTAATTGTTGATTATTTTAGTTCAGCAAACCGCTTTGAACGCCGCGCGGGAGGCGGCAATGGTTGCCAATCGCGAGCAAATCTGGGAAAACGGCGCCCATCAGGCCCTTGAGGGCGAGAGAGCATACGAGTGAATTCAATGAATGACGAGCTTCAGGTAATCGATCTTCAGGTGGGTGACGGAAAAGCCGCCGTAAAAGGCGCGCTGATCACCACCCAGTACCGTGGTTGGCTGGAGGACGGGACCGAATTCGACTCTTCCTACAGCCGGGGCAAACCCTTCCAGTGCGTGATCGGCACCGGGCGGGTCATCAAGGGCTGGGACCTGGGCATCATTGGCATGCAGGTCGGTGGCAAGCGCAAGGTGTTGGTGCCGGCGCACCTTGCCTATGGCGAGCGCACCATGGGCAAGATCACGCCGAATTCGAACCTGATCTTCGAAATTGAATTGCTGGAAGTGCTGACGCGGGATGATTGACCCTCAGGCCTGAAAGGTTTCCCGGTACGCGTACAGGCCAGGTGTGCCGCCGGTCATGACGAACAGCACGTTGTCCCCGGTGGCGAATCGCCCTTGCTGCAAGTCGGCCAGCAATCCCGCAAAGGCTTTGCCGGAGTACACCGGGTCGACCAGCAGGCCTTCGGCACGGGCCATCAGGCGTACCGCGTCCTGCATGGCGGCGGTTGGCAAACCATAGCCGGCGCCCAGCTGGCTGCCATCAATCACCATCCCGGCAGCTTGCACCTCGGCGCTGCTGCCCAGGAGCGCCAGTGTCTCGCGGGTCAATTGCAGGGTTCTCGCCGCTGATGAGTCCTGGTCGGACAACACCGAGAACGACTTGACCACCGACGTACCCCGTCCAAGCAACTGGAAACCCGCCGCGAGCCCGGCATGGGTCCCGGCGCTGCCATTGGGGACCACCACTTGGTTGAACGTCAGATCCAGCTCCGCCTCTTGCCGGGCGATTTCCGCTGCGCAGCGAGCGTAGCCGAGGCTGCCCAAAGGGGTCGAGCCACCGGTCGGCAGAACCATGACCTTGCGCCCGCAATCCCGAAGCTGCGCCGCCCTGGCCTCGGCTTTGGCCAGTGAGTCGGTACCGCCGGCAAACACCTGCATCTGTGCGCCGAACAGTTGGTCGAGCAGCACGTTGCCATTGAGTTCGTAATCCACCTCGGCCTTGGCGACGGCCCGGGTCAGGAACAGCTCGCAGTCGATGCCCAGCCGGGCGCACACCGCGGCGGTCAGGCGCGCATGATTGGACTGGATACCTCCCACGGTAATGATCGTATCGACCCCGGCTTGCAGCGCCGCGCCAATATGGAATTCAAGTTTGCGCAGCTTGTTGCCGCCCGCGCCGATCAACATATGGTCGTCGCGTTTGAGAAACAGGCCGATACCCTGCTTGTCCAGGCCCAGCTGCTGTTCGAGTCGCGCAGCCCGCTGGATGGGGGTGGGACCTTGCAGCAGGTCTGCCCGCGCAAAAACACTCAGGGACTTGTCCAGTTGGGTCTGCATCGATCGAGCCTCGTTGTTCACCATGATCAGGCTGACTTTATGGAGAAAGGTCGGTGGGATAAACGCACTGCCGGTCATGACTGTTTTAACACGGTGTAACTAATCGGCCGGGCGGCGGGACTTTCCAGGTCGCTTTGGATAGGCTGAACCGGACTTGAAACCACGATCTGAAGAGGAGAAGGCGGGTTGCCAATCAACGAATACGCCACGGCCATCGAACTGCTGGACGAGTCTTATCGGCATTGGACCGGTGAACCCCTGCCAGCACCGCAGGCGCTGAGCGGGCCTGAACGCCTGCTCTGGCTGCACGCCCACGCGCCCTACAGCTTGCTGGCCCACGGCACGGAGGACGACCCTCTGTTCTTCTACGCCAATGAACAGGCGCTGACCTGCTTCAAGTACCCGCGCCCGGAATTTCTGGGCATGCCGTCACGCTTCAGCGCCTCGCCACTGGACCGCGCGGTGCGCCAGACCCTGCTGGAGCAGGTCACGGCCCATGGCATTGCCCACGGTTACAGCGGCTATCGGGTGGATCGGCAGGGTAGTGCCTTCATGATTCATGAAGGCAAGGTGTGGACGCTGATCGATCAACAGGGGTTGCGCGTGGGGCAGGCGGCGTTGTTCTGGCCGGATGCAGAGCGGGTCGGGCAGTTGGGGTGTTGAGCCCCAACCTTTAGCGGACGGCCTGCCGACCGGCTGGCGAATATCGATATCAACCCGACCTGTCATCGGGTTGTGACTTGCCAGGCTGCGCTCTATCGGCGAACATACGCGCCATATAGGGGTAGGGGGTATAGGTATGTCGCACATTCACGAACATAAAGATGACTTGATCAAGCGGGTCAGACGGATTGCCGGGCAGGTGGAGGCCGTAGAGCGAGCGCTTGAGTCCGATGCCGATTGCGCCAAGACCCTGCACCTGGTCGCCGCCATCCGGGGCGCGGTCAATGGTCTGCTGGAGCAGTTCATCGACGCCCATGCCCGCGAGCACGTGGCCCATCCGGACTTGAGCGATGAAGAGCGCGCCCAGGGCGTGGAAGACTTGTTGCTGGCCATCCGCCGTTATGCCAAATAGAGGCCTGAATTCCATGAAACAGACACCCCAGGCTTCGCGTTTTGCCCATGATCATGTGTTTCTCGGCGCATCCCATGATGAAAACGCCCGACGCACCTTATGGGTGGTGGCGCTGACGTTCGTGATGATGATTGGTGAAATTGCTGCCGGTTACATCACTGGTTCCATGGCCCTGCTGGCCGATGGTTTTCACATGGCCACCCATGCCGGGGCCTTGGGCATCGCGGCGGCGGCCTATGGATTCGCACGACGCAATGCCAACAACGCGCGCTACAGCTTCGGCACCGGCAAGGTCGGGGATCTCGCCGGTTTTGCCTCGGCCATGGTGCTGGGGCTAGTGGCGATCGGCATTGCCGGTGAGTCCGTTTATCGCCTGTTTCAGCCAACGACCGTGGCATTCACCGAAGCGACGGTGATTGCGGTGGTGGGGCTGGCGGTGAACATCGCCAGTGCCTTTTTGCTGGCTGGCGACCACGGCCATCATGGCCACGATCACGGACATAGCCATGACCACGGCCATCATCACCATCACGACAACAACCTGCGCTCGGCGTATGTCCATGTGTTGGCCGACGCCTTGACCTCGGTGCTGGCGATTGCCGCGTTACTGGCCGGGCGCTATCTGGGGTGGGTGTGGCTGGACCCGGTGATGGGCATCGTGGGCGCCATCGTGATCGCGAAGTGGGCCGTTGGATTGATGCGTGACAGCGCTGCGGTGTTGCTCGATGTCACGGATGAGCACGTTGCCGATGAAATTCGTGAACTGCTGGAGTCATCGGACGATGTGCGCATCAGCGATCTGCATGTCTGGCAGGTTGGCCCCCAGGCGCGGGCCGCGATTGTCAGCGTTGTGGCCGCGGCCAATGTCAGTGCCGACAGCATTCGCGAACGCCTGGCGCCGGTCCATGAACTGTCTCATTTGACCGTTGAATACCGCACGGCTTGAGCGGCTTGCGGTCAGTCACTGACCAGCGGAATCCGTCCATTCGTGGATGGGCGGTATTGCCACTTCAGCTGCTCCAGTGCCGGCCTCATCGCCAGAAACTGCCTGAGCGTGGCGCCGGCAATGCTCAACGCCAGGCGTTGCCCCGGGCATTGATGGCGCCCTGCACCGAAGGTGAAGCTGCGCCGGTTCGGGCGGTCGAGCAGGAAGGTGTCGGGGTTGTCGTTGAGCTGCGGGTCGCGATTGGCCGAGGCCAGCAGCACCAGGATCACGTCGGTGGCGTTCAGCCTCACGCCGTCAATCTCGCAGGGGGCGGTGACGAAGCGGCGGGTGTTCTGTACCGGCGGGTCGAAGCGCTGCACTTCGGCCATCAGGTCTTCGACAGGGATTGATTCGCCGCGTAACAACGGATGTTGAATCAATGCCAGCACGGCGTTGCCGATCAGCCCGGCAGTGGCCTCGAAGGTCTGGGAGAGCAGGCCGATCAGGTTGGCGATCAGGGTTTGCGGCGCGCCGGTTGCGAAACGTTGGCGGATGCCTGCCAGCAAAGGGCTGTGGTTGTGCGGATCGTCGAGCAATTCGATGAAGTAACCGCTCAATTGTTCGGCGGCAGCGTTGGCGGCGGTCAATTGTGCCGCGTCGCTCAAGGGCGACAGGCAGGCGACGAAATCCGCCGTCAACTCGCTGATGGCGCGGCCCTGGGCCGGGGTGAACCCCAACAACGCCGCCACCACGCACACCGGTCCGCGAAACATGGCGTTGTACAGGCCAGCGGCATCCGCGGTGATCAATCGGGCGCTGACCAGGGCCTCGACTTCCCGCGCATCGATCAACTCCAGCCCCGGCGCAATCGCCGACCGTGGGCAACGCTGGCGTTCACCTTCATTCATGCGCATCAATTGGCTGAACACCTGGCCGGCCATGCCGTCGGCGATCGCCTTGGGGACTGGCTCCTGCGCCGGTCGAACGTGGCAATCGGGGTGCGCCAGCACGGCGGCCACCGCCCGGGCGCTGCTGGCCACCCACAGGTTCAGCCCCGGATGAAAAGCCAGTCCACCGTTGGCACGCAGTTGTGCGTAGTAGGGATAAGGATCGGCATGGGTCGCAGCGATGATCGGGTCCATGGGTCACAGCCTTTTGTTGTTGGAAAGAGTTGCTACTATCTCCAGTCCGAAAGGGCTTTGATTCGTCCGGGAGCGAAATATGAGCGCAGAACATCACGACATCGGTGTCTCGCAGGTGGCGGCAGCCATCGCTGAGCCGGCGCGGACGAAAATCCTCTGTTCGCTGATGGACGGCCACGCCCGGACCAGCACCGAACTGGCGGCGGTGGCCGAAGTCAGCGCGTCGACCGCCAGTGCCCACTTGGCCAAACTCAAGGAGCTGGCGCTGGTGCGGCTGCACGTCCAGGGACGTCATCGCTATTACAGCCTGGCGGACAAACGCGTGGCCCAGGCCCTGGAGGTACTGATGGTGATCGGCCAGAACACCGCGCCGGGCTTCCGGGCGCGGACCCCGGATCGCCTGCAATTTGCCCGCACCTGCTACGACCACATGGCGGGAACCCTGGCGGTGCTGTTGCATGACCGGTTGCTTGAAGCGGGCTGGCTGGAGGAAACCGATGAACAGGCCTATCGCTTGAGCGACAGTGGTACGGCAATGTTTCAAGGGCTCGGGATCGAGGTACAGGACTTGAGCACCTTGCGCCGCCGCTTTGCCTGCCCGTGCCTGGACTGGAGCATGCGCCGGCCACATCTGGGCGGGTCGCTGGGCGCGGCGTTGCTGCAAACGGCGCTCAAGCGCAAGTGGGTGACCCAGGATCTGGACAGTCGGGCGTTGGCGTTGACGGGGTTGGGGCGCAAAGAGTTTGGAAGGCGGTTTGGAATCGAATTGCCGTTGGTGGTTGAGGGTAATGTCAAAGTTTCGCAAATGACGGCAGGTTCGGTGGAGTTCGGGAACATTCGCTGACTGACAATAGGTGTATTCCGGATGCTTCTGTATTGAATGCAATGCCGTCATCGCGAGCAAGCTCGCTCCCACAGGGGGGGGAGTGGTGGGTTTGTCAGTACAATGCAAACAAAAAGCCCCCCATCGGTCACCCGATGGGGGGCTTTTGTGCGTCTGGCGTCAGGTCAAACCTTGACGATCCAGCCCGCTGGCGCTTCGATGTCGCCGGTTTGCACGCCGGTCAGCTCTTTGTAGAGCTTCTGGGTGATCGGGCCGACTTCGGTTTCGCTGTGGAACACGTGCAGGTGGTCGTTGTAGTTGATGCCGCCAATCGGCGTGATCACCGCAGCGGTACCGCAAGCACCGGCTTCCTTGAAGTCGGAGAGCTTGTCGATGAACACGTCACCTTCGACCACGTCCAGACCCAGGCGGGACCTGGCCAGCTCGATCAGCGACAGACGGGTGATGCCCGGCAGTACCGATGGCGAGTTCGGGGTCACGAACTTGTTGTCGTGGGTGATCCCGAAGAAGTTGGCCGAACCGACTTCCTCGATCTTGGTATGGGTCAGCGGATCCAGGTAGATACAGTCGGCGAAATGCGCTTTCTTGGCCTGGGAGCCCGGCATCAGGCTGGCGGCGTAGTTGCCACCGACCTTGGCGGCACCGGTGCCTTGTGGCGCGGCGCGGTCGTAGCTGGAGATCAGGAAGTTGTGCGGGGTCAGGCCGCCCTTGAAGTAGGCGCCAACCGGAATGCAGAAGATCGAGAAGATGAACTCGGGGGCGGTACGCACGCCGATGTTGTCACCCACGCCGATCACGAACGGACGCAGGTACAGCGCGCCGCCAGTGCCGTACGGCGGAATGAAACGCTCGTTGGCGCGGACCACTTCCTTGCAGGCTTCGATGAACTGCTCGGTTTCCACCTGCGGCATCAGCAGGCGGGCGCAGCTGCGCTGCATGCGCAGGGCGTTCTGGTCCGGGCGGAACAGGTTGATCGAGCCGTCCTTGCAACGATAGGCCTTCATCCCTTCGAAGCATTGCTGGCCATAGTGAAGGGCAGTAGAGCCTTCGCTGATGTGCAGCACGTTATCTTCGGTCAGGGTGCCTTTGTCCCACTCGCCATTGCGAAAGTACGACAGATAGCGCTTGTCGGTCTTGATGTAGTCAAAACCCAGCTTGTCCCAATTGATGCTTTCGTTACCCATGACACCCTCTATCACTGAACAACCGCCGAAACGGTTCAAGGCTTCTGACGTTTTTTGGATGGGGACAACAATACTTCATTCTTGGGCTAAATCGCAGCCCAGACTATCGGGTGACGGACAGATTTCTTAGCCTGCTCATGAAAAAAGCCGCCGATCCCTCATCGTTCGAAATCCTGTGGCGAGGGAGCTTGCTCCCGTTCCAGTGCGTAGCACTGGTAAAACCAGACATCGCGGTACTTCTGAAAGACCGCGGTGGTCCGGTTGGGACGGCTTCGCCGCCCAGCGGGAGCAAGCTCCCTCGCCACAATTGGCCTCCGGTCGATCTGCTTACAGATGCAACGCATGCCCCAACGCCCGCAACGCTGCTTCCTGCACCGCCTCACCCAGCGTCGGATGCGCATGGATGGTGCCGCCGATGTCTTCCAGGCGTGCGCCCATCTCCAGGCTCTGGGCAAACGCCGTGGACAACTCCGACACGCCAACGCCCACCGCCTGCCAGCCGACAATCACATGATTGTCCCGACGGGCGACCACCCGCACGAAGCCGCTTTTCGACTCCAATGTCATCGCCCGGCCATTGGCGGTGAACGGGAAGCTCGACACGATGCAGTCCCAACCTGCGGCGTTGGCTTCGTCCGGGGTCTTGCCGACCACCACCAGTTCCGGGTCGGTGAAGCACACGGCGGCGATGGCGGTCGGGTTGAACTCGCGGGATTTACCGCTGATCAGCTCGGCGACCATCTCGCCCTGGGCCATGGCCCGGTGGGCGAGCATCGGTTCGCCGCTCAGGTCACCGATGGCATGCACGTTGCGCATGCTGGTCTGGCAGCGGTGGTCGATCTTGATCGACGAACCGTTCATGTCCAGGTTCAGCGCTTCGAGGTTCCAGCCCTGGGTGTTCGGCTTGCGACCGACGGCCACCAGCACCTGATCGGTCTCTAGGTTCAGGGTCGCGCCGTTCGGGGCCAATACCTGCAATGTATTTTCTTTTGAATCAAAGCCTTGCACGCTGTGTTTCAAGTAAAGCTTTATGCCGAGTTTTCTCAGTTCGTCGTGCACAGGCTGGGTCAGTTCGGCGTCGTAGGCCGGCAGGATGCGTTCCTGCGCCTCCACCACGCTGACCTCGGCGCCGAGCTTGCGATAGGCAATGCCCAGCTCCAGACCGATGTAGCCACCGCCGACCACGATCAAGCGCTTGGGTACGGACGTCGGCGCCAGGGCCTCGGTGGACGAGATGATCGGCCCGCCAATCGGCAACATCGGCAGGTTCACGCTTTTCGAACCGGTGGCCAGCACCAGGTGCTCGCACTGGATGCGCGTGTCGCCGACATCCACGGTTTTTCCGTCAACCACTTTGGCCCAGCCTTGAACGACCTGGACCTTGTTCTTTTTCAGCAACGCGGCAACGCCGGTGGTCAGGCGATCGACAATGCCGTCCTTCCACTCAATGCTCTTGGTGATATCGAGGGAAGGCGCCGAAACGCTGATGCCCAGGGCCGAAAGCTGATGGTGGTGCTGCGTCTGGTGAAACTGCTCGGCGACGTGAATCAGTGCCTTCGACGGAATGCAGCCGATGTTCAGGCAGGTGCCGCCCAACGATTGGCCTTCCACCAGAATGGTCGGGATGCCCAACTGGCCGGCACGGATCGCTGTCACATAACCGCCAGGACCGCCGCCGATGATCAGCAGAGTGGTGTTCAAAGTTTGCATGGTGCTCTCCAACAAAAATCAGTCCACAAACAAGGTAGCGGGTTGTTCGAGCAAGCCACGGATGGCCTGGATGAATAGCGCCGCGTCCATGCCGTCGACCACGCGGTGATCGAAGGAGCTGGAGAGGTTCATCATCTTGCGGATCACGATCTGGCCTTTGATCACCATTGGCCGTTCGACGATCTTGTTCACGCCGACAATCGCCACTTCCGGCAGGTTCAGCACCGGCGTGCTGACGATGCCGCCCAAGGCGCCAAGGCTGGTCAGAGTGATGGTCGAGCCGGACAACTCGTCGCGGCTGGCCTTGCCGTTGCGCGCGGCAGTGGCCAGGCGAGCGATTTCCGCTGCGCTGTCCCACAGGCTGCGGGCTTCGGCGTGACGCACCACCGGCACCATCAGGCCAACGTCGCTCTGGGTCGCGACGCCCACATGCACCGCGCCAAGGCGGGTGATGACCTGGGCTTCGTCGTCGTAGCGGGCGTTCATCTGCGGGAAGTCGCGCAGGGCGACGACCATGGCACGGACCAGGAACGGCAGCAAAGTCAGCTTGCCGCGGGTCGCGCCGTGTTTTTCGTTGAGGTGCGCGCGCAGTTCTTCCACGGCGGTGACGTCGATTTCTTCGACATAACTGAAGTGGGCAGCACGCTGGGTGGCGTCCTGCATGCGCTGGGCGATCTTGCGGCGCATGCCGATCACCGGGATCTGCTGTTCATCGGTACGTTGGGCGTAAGCAGCCGCCACCGGTGCCGAAGCGTTCGACTGACCCTGGGCCAGGTAGGCGTCGAGGTCTTCATGCAGTACACGGCCGGCGGGGCCGCTGCCACGCACCAGGCGCAATTGAATGCCGAGGTCCAGCGCATGCTTGCGCACGGCCGGGGAGGCCAGCGGGCGCTCATCGGCCTGGCGAGCAA
Source organism: Pseudomonas sp. GL-RE-26 (assembly GCF_019956275.1). Taxonomy (NCBI): domain Bacteria; kingdom Pseudomonadati; phylum Pseudomonadota; class Gammaproteobacteria; order Pseudomonadales; family Pseudomonadaceae; genus Pseudomonas; species Pseudomonas sp. GL-RE-26. Next base: position 133,884 of record NZ_JAHBDI010000083.1, on the reverse strand, counting down.
CCATCGGGCCCTGGCAGACGGCAGCTTTCGGCGCCGGGGCAGCAACCGGTTTGCTTTCAGCCACGGCTTCAACTTTAGGTGTGGCCACCTGGGCTTCTTTAACGGGAGCCGGTTGCGCCGACTCCTTAACGTTACCCGCGCCTTCGACTTCAATGCTGATCAGCACACTGCCAACCGCCATGACTTCGCCCGGCTGGCCGCCAAGGGCGATGACCTTGCCATGCACCGGCGACGGGATATCGACCATCGCCTTGTCGGTCATGACATCGGCCAGCACCTGATCTTCGACGACCATGTCGCCGACCTTGACGTGCCATACCGACAATTCAACTTCTGCAATGCCTTCACCAATGTCCGGCATTTTAATGACGTGCGTGCCCATTCAGACCTCCATGACCCGTTTCAACGCCGCGCCCACTCGGGACGGGCCTGGGAAATACGCCCACTCTTGCGCGTGCGGGTAGGGGGTGTCCCAACCGGTGACGCGTTCGATCGGCGCTTCCAGGTGGTGGAAGCAATGCTCTTGCACCAGCGACACCAGTTCGGCGCCAAAGCCGCAGGTACGGGTCGCTTCGTGCACCACCACGCAACGGCCGGTCTTTTTCACCGATTTGACGATGGTTTCCAGGTCCAGCGGCCACAGGCTGCGCAGGTCGATGACTTCGGCGTCAACGCCGCTTTCTTCAGCAGCGACTTGCGATACGTACACGGTGGTGCCGTAGGTCAGCACGGTGACGTCCTTGCCCGGACGGGTGATCGCAGCGACGTCCAGCGGTACGGTGTAGTAACCGTCCGGCACTTGCGCGGCGGGGTGCTTCGACCACGGGGTTACCGGGCGGTCGTGGTGGCCGTCGAACGGGCCGTTGTACAGGCGTTTCGGCTCGAGGAAGATCACCGGGTCATCGTTTTCGATGGAGGCAATCAGCAAGCCCTTGGCGTCGTACGGGTTGGACGGCATCACCGTGCGCAAGCCGCAGACCTGGGTGAACATTGCCTCGATGCTCTGGCTGTGGGTCTGGCCGCCGTAGATGCCGCCGCCGCATGGCATGCGCAGGGTCATCGGTGCGGTGAATTCGCCAGCCGAGCGATAACGCAGGCGGGCGGCTTCGGAAATGATCTGGTCGGAGGCCGGGTACACGTAGTCGGCGAACTGGATTTCGGCCACCGGACGCAGACCGTAGGCGCCCATGCCCACGGCGACACCGACGATGCCGCTTTCGGAGATCGGCGCGTCGAACACCCGGGAGGTGCCGTACTTGTTCTGCAGGCCTTCGGTGCAGCGGAACACGCCGCCGAAGTAGCCCACGTCCTGGCCGAAGACCACGACGTTGTCGTCACGTTCAAGCATCACATCCATGGCCGAGCGCAGGGCCTGGATCATGGTCATGGTGGTCGTGGTCATGGCGGTTTCCAGCTCGATATTGTTGTTGTGATCGTTCATGTCAGATCCCCAACTCTTGACGCTGGCGCTTCAAGTGCTCCGGCATCTCTTTGTAGACGTCTTCGAACATGGTCGCGGCGCTCGGAATCTGGCCGCCGGCGAGGGTGCCGTACTGTTCGGCTTCTTTCTGTGCTGCGATCACTTCGGCTTCGAGCTCGGCGCTGACCGCGGTGTGTTCCTCTTCGGACCAGTGACCGGTCTTGATCAGGTGCTGCTTGAGGCGCGCGATCGGATCACCCAGCGGAAAGTGGCTCCAGTCATCGGCCGGACGGTATTTCGACGGATCATCGGAGGTCGAATGCGGGCCGGCGCGGTAGGTGACCCATTCGATCATGGTCGGGCCGAGGCCGCGGCGTGCGCGTTCGGCGGCCCAGGCAGAGGCGGCGTAGACCGCGTAGAAATCGTTGCCATCAACCCGCAGGGAGGCAATGCCGCAACCGACGCCACGACCGGCGAAGGTGGTCGCTTCACCACCGGCAATCGCCTGGAAGGTGGAGATCGCCCACTGGTTATTGACCACGTTGAGGATCACCGGCGCGCGGTACACGTGGGCGAACGTCAGGGCGGTGTGGAAGTCCGACTCGGCGGTGGCGCCGTCGCCGATCCACGCCGAAGCGATTTTGGTGTCGCCCTTGATCGCCGAGGCCATGCCCCAGCCCACGGCTTGCACGAACTGGGTGGCGAGGTTGCCGGAGATGGTGAAAAAACCGGATTCCTTGACCGAGTACATGATTGGCAACTGACGCCCCTTGAGCGGATCGCGCTCGTTGGACAGCAGCTGGCAGATCAGGCCGACCAACGGAACGTCGCGGGCCATCAGGATGCTTTGCTGGCGGTAGGTCGGGAAACACATGTCGTCGATGTTCAGGGCCAGGGCCTGGGCGCTGCCGATGGCTTCTTCGCCAAGGCTCTGCATGTAGAACGACATCTTTTTCTGACGCTGGGCGACCACCATGCGGTTATCGTAGATGCGGGTCTTGAGCATGGCACGCATGCCCTTGCGCAGGATCTCGCTAGAGACGCCTTCGGCCCAGGGACCGAGGGCATTGCCCTGGTCGTCGAGCACGCGAATCAGGCCACGGGCCAGGTCAGCCGTGTCAGCCGGTTCAACGTCGATTTGGGGTTTGCGCACCGTGCCGGCATCGGTCAGATGCAGGTAGGAGAAGTCGGTTTTACAGCCGGGACGGCCCGAGGGTTCGGGGACGTGCAGGCGCAGCGGTTCATACGCTTGGGTCATGGCTTCTACGCTCGATCTTGTGAATTTCTTGTAGTGAGCTGACAGATTTCGTTCGGTAGAAGAAATCTTGTCCTACAACAATCATAGGCCCGGCCAAGAAGAATATTTCTCTCTGTTTCGTTGCGCTAAAGATCATTTGCAGATAAAAAACCTGCATAAACACAAAAAACAGGTGGTTTTGTCTCATGCGCAAACTGGACCGTACCGACATCGGCATTCTCAACAGCCTTCAGGAGAATGCGCGCATCACCAACGCCGACCTCGCGCGTTCGGTGAACCTGTCGCCGACCCCGTGCTTCAACCGGGTCAAGGCCATGGAAGAACTGGGGGTGATTCGCGAGCAAGTGACGCTGCTTGATGCCGACCTGCTGGGGCTGCATGTGAACGTGTTCATTCACGTCAGCCTGGAGAAACAGGTGGAGGAGGCGTTGCAGCATTTCGAAGAGGCGATTTCCGATCGCCCCGAAGTGATGGAGTGCTACCTGATGGCCGGCGACCCGGACTATCTGATCCGGGTGCTGGTGCCGACCATCCAGTCGCTGGAACGCTTCATGATGGACTTTCTGACCAAGGTGCCGGGGGTGGCGAACATCCGGTCGAGCTTTGCGCTCAAGCAGGTGCGATACAAGACCGCGCTGCCGTTGCCGGCCAATGGGTTGACCCTGGGTAATTGAAGGTCAAAAGATCGCAGCCTTTAGAGCTTGTTGATCGGGATTTTCAGGTAGGTCACGCCGTTGTCCTCGGCTGGCGGCAAATTCCCCGCCCGTACGTTCACCTGGATCGCCGGCAGCAACAGTGTCGGCATCCCCAACCCTGCATCGCGCCGGGTGCGCATTTCCACGAAGGCGTTTTCGTCGATACCGTCGCGTACGTGAATGTTGTGTTTGCGCTGTTCACCGACGGTGGTCATGCATTCGGACGCGCGTCCCTCGGGCGGGTAGTCGTGGCAGACGTACAGGCGCACGCTGGCGGGGAAGGCCAGCAGTTTCTGGATCGAGGCAAACATCTGGTTGGCATTGCCGCCGGGGAAGTCACAACGGGCAGAGCCGACGTCGGGCATGAACATCGTATCGCCCACCAGAATTACATCTGCGTCGATCAGGTAGGCCATGTCCGCCGGGGTATGGCCGGGCACGTGCAGGGCGGTCGCCTTGAGGTTGCCGATCATGAACGATTCGTTGGGGGCGAACAGCTGATCGAACTGGGAACCGTCGACGCGAAAGGATGGCTCCAGATTGAACAGCGCCTTGAACACGTCCTGGACCTTGCTGATGGACTCGCCAATGGCGATTTTGCCGCCAAGCTCCCTACGCAGATACGGCGCGGCGGACAGGTGATCGGCATGGGCGTGGGTTTCCAGCAGCCATTGCACTTGCAACTGACGGGCGCGGACGAAGGCGATGATCCTGTCGGCCTGGGTGGTCGCGGTACGCCCGGCGGCGGCGTCGTAGTCGAGCACCGGATCGACAATCGCACACTGCCCGCCATCGGCCTCGTAGACCACGTAGCTGTAGGTCGAGGAGGCGGGGTCGAGGAAAGCTTCAATCAGCGCGGGCATGGACACGAACCTGTGCAGGGTAGGAAAAGCAAGACGGCGAAATTTCAGCCGTGGGTTGCAACATTATATATTTAAACATAATGTTTACAGCTTAAGTGACATTGAAGGCATCCTGCAAATGCAATCCATTCTGACCGAATGTGAAGTCGCCCAACTGCGCGCCTCGGCCTCCAAGGCCTGTGCGCTGCTCAAGGCCCTGGCCAATGAGGATCGCCTGTTGATCCTGTGCCAGCTGACTCAGGGCGAACGCAACGTAGGCGAGCTGGAAAAAATGACCGGCGTGCGCCAACCGACCCTGTCCCAGCAATTGGGGATCCTGCGCGATGAAGGACTGGTCGCCACCCGTCGTGAAGGCAAGTACATTTTTTACGGTCTCGCCAGTCACGAAGTGATCCAGGTGATGAAAACCCTCTCCGGGCTTTATTGCGGGGCGGTGCTAAAAAGCTGGATTCAACCCTGAATGCAAGCCAGCACACCAATCCAATGAGATTTCGTTTCGACTAGCATCAATCCTTGCGTGCAGCAAAAGGAACAAGCAATGAACGATCAACACTGGGGCCCATCCATCAGTGCAGATATCGTGGTCATCGGCGGCGGCACGGCGGGCATCGGCTTTGTCGCCAGCCTGCTCAAGCGTAGCCCGCATCTGAACATCACCGTGATCGAACCCGACTCCCGGCACTACTATCAACCGGCCTGGACACTGGTCGGCGGTGGTGCCTACAACGTGGAAAACACCGTGCGGCCGATGGCGTCGGTGATGCCGCGCGGGGCTCATTGGCTGCAGGCTGCCGTGACGGGCATCGATCCCGACAAGCGCCAACTCACCCTCGGTGACGCGCGCACGGTCAGCTATCAAAACCTGGTGGTCTGCCCCGGCCTGCGCCTGGCCTGGGAGAAAATCGAAGGACTGGAGGACACCCTCGGCCAGCACGGCGTGACTTCCAATTACAGCTACCGGCACGCGACCTACACCTGGGATCAGGTGCAGAAATTGCGCGGCGGCAAGGTGCTGTTCACCCAGCCGGCCATGCCGATCAAATGTGCCGGAGCGCCACAAAAGGCGCTGTATCTGTCCTGCGATCACTGGCGCAAGACCGGTGTGCTGGACAACATCGACGTCGAATTCAATCTCGCGGGCGCGGCGCTGTTTGGGGTGGCGACCTTTGTCCCGCCACTGATGAAGTACATCGAGAAGTACAAAGCCCGGTTGGCGTTCAACTCGAACCTGGTCAAGGTCGACGGCCCGGCGAAAACCGCGTGGTTCGACGTCAGGGATGCCGATGGCAATGTCACGCGCCAGGCAAAGTCCTTTGACCTGCTGCATGTCGTGCCGCCTCAGGTGGCCCCGGATTTCGTTGCCCGCAGTCCGCTGGCCGACGCCGCCGGCTGGTGCGAAGTCGACCCCCACAGCCTGCAGCATCCGCGTTATCCCGGCGTCTTCGCGCTGGGTGATATCTGCGGCACCACCAATGCGAAAACCGCCGCGGCGGTGCGCAAGCAGATCGTGGTGGTGGCCGAAAACCTGCTGGCCTTGCGCAAGCAACAGCCGCTGCCGTTGAAGTACGACGGCTATGGCTCCTGCCCGCTGACGGTGGAGAAGGGCAAGGTGATCCTTGCCGAGTTCGGGTACGCGGGCAAGTTGCTGCCGACCTTTCCCCTTGACCCGACGATCCCGCGCCGCTCGGCGTGGTGGCTGAAGGCGACACTGCTACCGTGGTTCTACTGGAACGGCATGCTCAAGGGCCGCGAGTGGCTGACACGTGTGACCAAGGTCGACTGAGAACTCCCTATGTTGCTGGCAAGTCTGTTTGGTGTAGTGATGGGGTTGGTGCTCGGCTTGACTGGCGCCGGCGGCGGTATCCTTGCGGTCCCGGCGCTGGTGTTGGGGTTGGGCTGGAGCATGACCCAGGCCGCTCCGGTGGCGTTGTTTGCAGTGGGCAGTGCGGCAGCGGTGGGTGCCATCGACGGCTTGCGCCATGGCCTGGTGCGTTATCGCGCGGCGCTGCTGATCGCCGCGCTCGGAGCGGTGTTTTCGCCGGTGGGCATCTACTTTGCCCACCAGTTGCCGGAAAAAATCCTGATGATCCTGTTCAGCCTGCTGATGGTCGTGGTGGCCGGGCGGATGTTGCGCCGCGAGCGCAAGGACGGGGGCCCCAGCGATCACGGTCAGGCCAACTGGGGCCAGAAGAACTGCATGCTCGATCAACAGACCGGGCGCTTTTCCTGGACCGCCAAATGCACCGCGACCCTCGCCGCGCTCGGGGCGGTGACTGGCGTAGTCTCAGGATTGCTGGGGGTGGGCGGTGGTTTTCTGATCGTCCCGGCCTTCAAGCAGCTGACCGACGTGCAGATGCGTGGGATCGTTGCCACGTCGCTGATGGTGATCAGCCTGATTTCTGCCATCGGTGTGATCGGCGCCTTCCATGCCGGGGTGCGCATCGACGGTTCGGGCATTGCCTTCATCGTCTCCAGCATCGTCGGCATGATCATCGGTCGCAAGCTCTGCGCCCGGGTGCCGGCGCGGGCGTTGCAGGTCGGGTTCGCCAGCATCTGCGTCGTGGTCGCCGCCTACATGCTGTTTCGGGCCAACGCCTAGCCGGTACCGGTTCCTGTGGACGCCACTGGGGTCCACAGGCCTACACCCTAAGTGGCGAGCCTCGCCGACCAGCGGTCTTACGCCATAGTGGTCGCGCACCGCCGGCCCATCCAAAGCACCTGAAAACCAGCCCCAAGGCAGCGTATGGCGCCGCCGGTCTGGTTTCGATAATCGCCTCCGACACTCAGTCCCCCGTTTCGGAGCGCGCCATGCACAACAATAAGAACGTCACGCATCGTTTTCTGCCTGCCATTATCGCCAGCCTGTCTGCCTTTGGCCTGAGCCAGGTGGCCGAGGCGGATATCATGCTGTACGACAAGGACCAGACCACGTTCTCCACCGACGGCTACATCAACGCCTTCTACGTGAACAGCGATGTCGACCGCGCCGGCGATCAGTTCGACCGTCGACAGGCCCGGGTCAAGATGGGGTTCCTGCCCAACTACCTGGGGTTCAACATGGGCAAGCAGGTAGACGATCTCAAGCTCGGCGCCCGTGCCTCGTTCTGGGTCACCATCAACGACAGCCAAACCAACGGCACCGACACCGCCATTGATGTGCGGCAGTTCTACGGCACCGTGGCCAACCCGGAATGGGGCGAAGTGCTGATCGGCAAGGACTTCGGGCTGTTCGCCCGCTCCAACATCCTGCTCGACGAAATGCTCGCCGGTTACGGTCAGGTCAGCGATACGTTGGGGCTGGTGGATGGCGGCGGGGTGTCGTTCGGCAACATCGGCACCGGTTACCCGTACCCGTTCCCGACCTCGCAGATCACCTATCGCACCCCGGTGATGGACGGACTGCGCGTGGCGGTCGGCATCATGGACCCGGTGGACACCAACGACAGCAGCCCGACGGGCAAGGCCTATCAGGAAAACCCGCGTACCGAGAGCGAAGTCACCTATCAGTTCGACCTGGCCGGGGCAAAGATCTACAGCTGGGTCAACGGCAGCTACCAGACCTCGGACAACACCGATTCCACGGTCGAGACCGTCACCTCCAAAGGTGTCGGTTATGGCGTGCAGGCGAAGATGGGCGGCTTGTCCCTCACCGGGTCCGGCTTCCAGGCCAAGGGCATCAACCCGTTTTTCACCAACAATGCCGGCGAGCCGACCCTGCGCAACGTCGACAGCGACGGCTACCTGTTGCAGGGCTCCTACAAACTGGGCAAGAACCGCCTGGCCTTGTCCTACGGCAAGACCAATGACGATGGCAACGGCGTGGTCGGCAGCGGCGCGGACTACGAGACCCGCGGCATCGCGTTGTTCCATGACGTGAACGACAACCTCAAGCTGGTGGCCGAGTACAACCAGTTCGAAATCAACGGCCACGACACCAACGAGCAGAACGAAAACACCGACACCTTTGCCGTGGGCGCGGTGCTGACCTGGTAACCCCGGGAGGTGGCCCTGGCCGTGCGCATCGCGGCGAGGGTCGCCAACCGTCTCATCCCATCGAAGCGGCTACCCGCTACCCAAGTAGCATTCGTCGCACCCCGCAGACTTCGTACACTCGTGCCTCATACACACGCACCTGCGGGAGGTAAGGATGCAGCAGAGCAATGGCGTCGTCAGCGCAATGTCCCAGGCCACCGATGCCCGGCAGGTCGCGCAGGAACTGGCACGACAGTTGTTGCATCCGCACCTGGGGTTCGTGCTGTTCTTCTGTTCCGCCGAGTACGACTTGCAGGCGCTGGGCCAGGCCTTGGAGCAAAGCTTCGGCGGCATTCGCCTGGCGGGTTGCACCAGCGCCGGAGAAATAACCCCGCTGGGCTACGGACGCAATTGCGTGACAGCGGTCGGCTTTGATCATCGGCACTTTTCCATCGCGGTCGAGCTGATCGACCAGATGGAGCACTTCAGCCTGATCGACGCCCAGCAAATGGTCGAGCGCCTGGTCAGTGGCTGTCGCAGCAACACCCTGGCACCGATCAAGGGCAACAGCTTTGCCCTGACCCTGCTCGATGGCCTGTCCAGCCGCGAAGAAATGGTCCTGGCCGCCTTGAGCGCGGCATTGGGCGACATTCCGCATTTCGGCGGCTCGGCCGGCGACGATAACTACCTGACCCATACCCATGTGTACTTCGATGGCGAGTTCCACAGCGGCGCGGCCGTGGTGGTGCTGGTCAATACCTGGCTGGATTTCGAAGTGTTCACCACCCACCACGTGCTGCCCCGCGCCGAAAAGCTGGTGGTCACCGGGGCCGACAGCACCTTGCGCCGGGTCTTCGAACTCAATGCCGAGCCGGCCGCCGCCGAGTACGCCCGGCACATCGGCGTGCCGGTGGCGCAGCTCGATCACCGGGTCTTCGCCGCGCACCCGTTGGCGGTGCGGATCAACCAGCAGTACTACGTGCGGGCCATCCAGCAGGTGCATCCAGACCTGAGCCTGAGTTTCTACTGCGCCGTGGAAAACGGCATCGTCCTCACCGCCATGACCCCGGGGCCGATGCTGCCGAACCTGCAGAGCCTGTTCGAGGGGTTGCAGGAACGCCTGGGCGATTTGCTGCTGACCATCGGTTGTGACTGTTTCCTGCGGCGTCTGGAACTCGAAGACGACGGCAGTCTTGATCAGATCGGCACGTTTTTGCGTGAGCAACGGGTGATGGGTTTCAACACCTATGGAGAACAGTTCAATGGCATGCACATCAACCAGACCTTCACCGGCGTTGCCATTGCCCGAGGCCGTGCCCCAGGACATCGCTGAGCTGCAGGCCGAACTGGCCAGGCTGCGCCTGGAAAACCATAAACTGCAACGCATCAATGGCGCGCTGATCGAACGGGTCGAGTCCGGGGGGACCCGCGGCAACGATCCGTACGCGGCATTCCAGCATTCGGTGGTGCTGGCCGAGCAAGTGCGCGAACGCACCGATGCCCTGAACCAGGCCATGGCCGAACTCAAGGCCGGTAATCATCTGCTCAGCGAAGCCCGCCTGCGCGCGGAAACGGCGCATCAACACCTGATCGATGCCATCGAAAGCATTTCCGACGCCTTCGTGCTGTTCGATGCAGAGCAGCGCATCGTACTGTTCAACAGTCGCTTCAAGGCGTTCTGGAGCAACAGCCGGGTGCGGATCAATGCCGGCATGCGCCTGACCGAGGTCAAGCGATTGATGATGAACAACGGCCTGTTCACCGAAGAGCCTCGGGGGCATGCCGACGAAAACCTGCTGTACCGCCTGCAGAACGGGCGCTGGCTGCAGGTCAGCGAGCGGCCGACCCAGGAAGGGGGGCGGGTGATCCTGTTCACCGACATTACCGACGTCAAACTCAGCGAAACCATGCGCCGTGAGCAGGCGGTGGCGCAGAAGTCGCACCTGTTGCAACGGGCGGTCGACAACCTGTCCCAAGGGGTGGCGATGGTCAGCGCCGAAGGCATCCTGGAGTTGTGGAACCGGCGTTTCCTGGAGTTGAGCGGTCTGGCGCCGGTGGCTGCCCATCGCCCGTTTGCCGAAGTGATCGCCGACAGCGAGTTGAACCTGCTGACCCCGGCCAGCCGCGATAGCAACGGGCGACCGGTCCGCGAGTGCGAACAGCGCCTGTACGATGGCCGGGTCCTGGAAATCCGCACCCATCCGTTACCCACCGGCGGTTTCGTCAACACCTTCACCGACATCACCGAACGCTACCAGCACGCCGAAGCGCTGAGTGAAAGCGAACACTGGATTCGCCTGATCACCGATCACGTACCGGCATTGATTGCCTACCTCAATGCCGACCTGGTCTACGAGTTCACCAACAAGGTCTACGAAGAATGGTACTGCTGGCCCCGCGGCGTGATGCTCGGCCAGAGCCTGCGCGAAGTGCACAGCGAGCAGCATTACCAGCGCCTGGAGTCCTACGTGGCCAGGGCGCTGGCCGGCGAGAGCGTGACCTTCGAGTTCGCCGAAACCAACGTCAACAACCAGGAGCGCTACATGCTGCGCTCCTATGTGCCCAACCGTCTGGCCAGTGGCGAGGTGGTGGGGATTTTCGTGCTGATCCGCGACATCACTGAACGCCGCCGCACCGCCGAGGCGCTGCATCAGGCGTATCAGAACCTTGAGCTGCGGGTACGCGAGCGCACGGCGGAACTGACCACCCTCAACGATCAGTTGTTGCGCGAGATCGATGAGCGTCGGCTGGTCGAGTCACGCTTGCGCGAAGCCAAGCAGGAAGCCGAGCAGGCCAACCTGTCGAAGACCAAGTTCCTCGCCGCCGTCAGCCACGACCTGCTGCAACCGTTGAATGCCGCGCGCCTGTTTACCAGTGCCTTGCTGGAACGGCGCGAGCCGATGTCCAGCGAGATTCTGGTGCGCAACGTGAGCAATTCCCTGGAAGACGTGGAGAACCTGCTTGGCACCCTGGTGGACATTTCCAAGCTCGATGCGGGGGTGATCAAGGCCGACATTGCGCCGTTCGCCCTCAGTGAACTGCTGGACAACCTGGCCGCCGAATACACCCAGGTGGCGCGCAGTGAAGGCCTGCAACTGCACTTCATCGGCTGTTCGGCGCTGGTGCGCAGCGACATCCAGCTGCTGGCGCGGATTCTGCGCAATCTGCTGAGCAATGCGATTCGCTATACCTACAGTGGTCGCGTGGTGCTCGGTTGCCGGCGGCATCATCAGTGCCTGACGATCGAAGTCTGGGACAGCGGCATGGGCATTGCCGAGCATCGCCTGGAGGAGATTTTCCAGGAGTTCAAGCGCGGCGATGTGCAGCGCCCCGATCAGGATCGCGGTCTGGGCCTGGGCCTGGCGATTGTCGAGAAGATCGCCGGCATCCTCGGGCATCCCATTCATGTGCGCTCGTGGCCGGGCCGGGGCTCGATGTTTTCGGTCGAAGTGCCTTTGAGCGCCACCGCGCCGACACCGCCGCCGGCGTTGCAGATGAGCGAGCCGATGCTTGAGCGCCTGCGGGGTGCGCGGATATGGGTGCTGGACAACGACGCGACCATCTGTGCCGGCATGCGCACCTTGCTGGAGGGATGGGGGTGTCGGGTGGTGACGGCGCTGTCGGAGGAGGACCTGGCGCGGCAAGTGGACAACTACCACGCCGAGGCCGACCTGCTGATCGCCGACTACCACCTGGACAACGATCAGAACGGTGTCGATGCGGTGGCAAGAATCAATGCCCGTCGTGCTTCACCGATTCCGGCGATGATGATCACCGCCAACTACAGCAATGAACTCAAGCTGCAGATCCGCGAACTGGGCCACACCCTGATGCACAAGCCGGTGCGGCCGATGAAGCTGAAGACGGCGATGAGTCATCTACTCGACCGGCCTTGATATCTCGACGTTTTCACCACCGCTATCGCGAGCAGGCTCACTCCTACAGGTACATCGCTGTCCCTGTAGGAGTGAGCCTGCTCGCGATGGAGGCGCCGCGGTCTTGAATCAACGCCGCAGATAAGACCCGAAATCAATATCCCCGGCACTCAGGATCGCCTGCACCCGGTTGTGCACGTTGAGCTTGCGCAGGATCGCCGAGACGTGGGCCTTGACCGTGGTCTCGGCGATTTCCAGGGTGTAGGCGATCTGCTTGTTCGATTCGCCCTTGGTCATGCGTTCCAGCACCTGCAGTTGCTTGCGGGTCAGGGCCTGGAGCAGTTCGGGCGGGAAGCTCGGGGTGTCGTTCATCCGCCGGTGGGTGCTGCTTTTGCCGGTGCGGATGATGTCCGGAGGCAGGTAGACATTGCCATTGAGAATCTGCTGGATCGCATCGGTCATCTGGGTGCGGGGTGACGACTTGGTGATGAAACCCACCGCACCATAGGTGATGGCTTGCAGCACGATCTGCTTGTCTTGCTCGGCGGAGACGATCACCACGGGAATGGTCGGCGCTTCGTTACGCAGGTTGATCAGGCCATTGAGCCCGTGCATGCCGGGCATGTTCAGGTCGAGCAGGATCAGGTCCAGGTCATCGTGTTCCTGGGTCAGGGCCAGGGCGCTGTCCAGGTCGGCGGTTTCCATCACTTCGCTGCCGGCAAAACCGTCGCTGATGACGTTGTGAATGGCTTCGCGAAACAGCGGGTGATCGTCGGCAATCAGGATTTTGTACATGGCCTTTCACCTCATTATTTTGATTATGGTGTGGCAACAACACGCACGCGTAAAGCTCAGGGAAAGGGTTCGGGCCGGGCTGGCGAAACCGGCAGATTGGCCGCTTGCCAGGCATCCAGGCCATCGCGATACCAATACAGAGTCTTATAGCCCATGGTGGCTGCGCGCTTGACCGCATTCCAGCTCAACCAGCAGTCGGAGCGGCAGTAGAAGACCAGCGGTTGCGTCGGGTCGCCGGCGGTCAGCTTTTTCAGGTTGGTGGCGAAATAGTCCTGCCATTGCGGCGTCAGGTCGCCATCCCCGGTATTGGCCAGCCAATGGCTGCCGGGCAGGTTTTCATGGGGCTGGTCTTCGATGAATTGCCCTTGCAGCCACTGACGGCGGTAGACGTCGATCAGCACCGGGTGCGGAGTTTGATTGAGCAGGGTTTGCAGGGCGGGGGTGTCGATGATGGTTGCGCCTTGCAGCTGGTCGGGCGTCGGGCTGCGGTACAGGCCGATGCGATAGCCATCTGCGGAGAACAGCGCTGTGTCGGCCTGCGCGGTGCTCAGCAGCAGATTCAGCGACAGGGCGGCGAAAGCAGGGCGCAACAGGCAACGTCGGGCGCGTGGCATGGGTTCAGTCCTTATAGTTATGGACCTATTACATGCCAGTCGGGGGGGCTTTGGGAATGCGACGATAGACAGGGAAACCAGTACTAAAGTAGTAATTTCATCCTGTTACCCGGCCTTGCGCAAGGCCGCATGCTGCGGGTTGAAGGTCAGTACCGCGAGCAACGCGAACAGCAGTGTCAGCCCCGTGCACACCGCCAGTGCCAGCGGATTGAAGCGTTCATACAGGGCAAAACGCACCAGCTCCACCGCATGGGTAAACGGATTCACCGCGCACAGCCAGTACAGCCACTCGCTGGCTTCGCGCATCTTCCACAGCGGATACAGCGCCGATGACAGGAAAAACAGCGGGAAGATCACGAAATTCATTACCCCGGCAAAGTTCTCCAGCTGGCGGATTGCGTTCGACAGCAACAGGCCCAGTGCGCTGAGCATCAACGCCACCAGCAGCAAGGCCGGCAACGCCAGCAACAGCCCCATGGCTGGTGGCCGCACGCCGTAGACCCAGGCAATCGCCAGGAACGCATACACCTGCAACAGCGAAATCAGCGACGTGGCCAACAGTTTGCTGCACAGCAGAAAGGTGCGGGGCAGGGGGCTGGTCAGCAGCACGCGCATGCTGCCCATCTCGCGGTCGTAGACCATCGACAGTGAGCCCTGCATGCCGTTGAACAGCAGGATCATGCAGGCCAGCCCGGGAATGATGTAGACCTCGTACGGGATGTAGGTGTCGTAGGGCTCGATGATCGCGATTCCCAGCGCTGCGCGAAAACCGGCGGCGAACACCAGCAACCACAGCAACGGCCGCACCAGGGCGCTGAGAAACCGCGTGCGTTGCAGCACAAAGCGCAGCCACTCGCGCAGCACGATACCGCTAAAGCATTGCCAGTAAGCGTTCATTGGGCAGCTCCTGATGTTGTCAGGCGGGTGAAGGCCGAACCGAGGTCACCGCCGTGTTCCAGGCTCAGGGCATCGGCCTGCCCACTGGCCACCAGCCGGCCTTGATGCAGGATCAACAAGTCATCGCTAGGCTGCACCTCGTCGAGCAGGTGGGTGGTCCAGAGCACGCTGATGCTCTCCTCGCGACACAGGCTGCGGATGTGCTGGTTGAGCGCCAGGCGACTCGCCGGGTCGAGGCCGACACTGGCTTCATCGAGCAGCAACAGGCGCGGCTCATGGAGCAGGGCGCGGGCAATTTCCACCCGGCGACGATGGCCGCCATTGAGTTCGCGTACCCGTTCGCGGCGGCGGTCGGTCAGGGTCTGGCGGGCCAGTTCGGCGTCGACCCGAAGGTCGGTCTGACGCCGGGACAGGCCATGCAATGCCGCGTGATAACGCAGGTTCTGTTCGACGCTGAGGTCCAGGTCCAGGGTGCTTTGCTGGAACACCACACCCATCTGCTTGAGTGCCGGGCGTGCCGCGCTGCGCAATGAGCAGCCACCGATGCGGATCTCGCCTTGCTGCAGATCATAGAGCCGGGTCAGCAGGGCAATCAGGGTCGACTTGCCCGCGCCGTTGGGCCCCAGCAGCGCGGCGAAACGCCCGGGCTCCAGGCTGAAACTCACCTTGCGCAAGGCCTCTCGGGCGCCGTAGGCAAAACTCAGATCACTGACTTCAAGGGCGTTCATGGCGTCACCACCACACCCCAGGGATAGCGCCCGACCTTCACCGACTTGCTGACCTTGAGGCTGTCGACATCGATCACCGAGACATCGCCGCTGACGCCGTTGGTGGCCAGCAATTGCTTCTGATCCGGGGTGAACGCCATCTGCCAGACCCGTCGACCCACCAGCAGGTAATCGAGAGTCTCGAAGGTCTTGGCATCGATCACGGCCACATGGTTGGCCGGGCCGAGTGCGACGAAGCCGTACTTGCCATCGGCGCTGAGCTTGATGCCCACCGGCTGGACCTTGTCCGGGTGCACACCCTTGATCTGGAAGTTCAGGGTCTTGAGCACGGTGCGGCTGGCCACATCGAGAATGGTCACGGTGCCGCCGATTTCCGCCGAGGCCCAGAGCTGGGCGCCATCGGGGGAGAACTCGACGAAGCGCGGGCGCTGGTCCACCAGGGTGCTGTCGGCCAGGGTCTGGGTGCTGGTGTCGATCCAGTGCAGCATGTTGGTGGTCTCGCTGGTGTTGACCGCCCACTTGCCGTCAGGGCTGACGGCCATGCCTTCAGGTTCGACGCCGACGTTGATCTGGCCGAGTACCTTGGAGGTCTCGGTGTCGATCACCGTGACCAGCGCATCGTCTTCGTTGGAAACGTACAACCAGCGGTTGTTGGGGTGCAGGGCAAATTGCTCGGGGTCTTTACCCGAGGGCAGTTCCTTGATGATCTTGCGCGTGGCCACGTCCATCACCTGGACCCGGTCAGAGTCGCTGGCGCAGATGTACAGCAGCTTGTTGTCATGGGACAGCAGCAGGCCGCGGGGGCGCTGGCCGACGGGCAGGGTGTCGGTGACTTGCAGGGTCTGCAGGTCGATCAGGCTCAGGCTGTTGTCCTTTTCGTTGGAGACCCAGGCAGTGCTGGCAACGGCATGGCCAGCGGCGAGCAGCAAAGTGCAAGAGAGCAGGGTGCGGCGCATGGCGGATTCCTTGTTGTTGTGATTATCGGATCAGGGAAAACGGCAGCTGACCTCGGGTTTGTCGTAGCCCAGGCTGTCCATCTCGTTGAACGGGTGCAGAAAGCCGTCCTGGGGTGAGGTGCTGACCAGCGCCCGGGGCTGGACGATGGGAATCGGCTGGCGCAACTGACCGTTCCACGGCCGGTAGCTGAGCTTGCGGCCCTTGAAACCGTCGAGGGGCAACTGGTCGCTGATTTCCAGCGTACGGATCGCCATCGGCTCGGCCTGGCGCAGTTTGCTCACGGCGCTGGCGATACTGCGCACGGCCATCCAGGCGGCGAAATCGCGGTCATTCATCCAGCGTCCGGTCAGGGCTTCGAAGCGTTTTTGCAGCTGCGCGGCGCCGTAGGTTTCCACGGTCTTGTGCCAGCCCACCGGGGTCAGGCCCTGGGTGCCGGCGACCGGGCGCGGGTACCAGGTCTGGTAGGGCACGTATTCACCGAAGTCGCCGCGTTCATCGGCCACCAGTACCACGTCGTACTCGGCGGTCTGGGTGAACAGCGGCATATCCGCCTGGGCGCTGCGGCGTTGGTCGTTATCGAAACTCCAGGTTTTTTCCGCCACCAGTTGCAAGCCGAAGCGCTTGGCCCCGCGGCGCAGGGCGGCGGCATAGGCTTGATCGTCCGGCGTCGGGCCGACAATCAGCAGCACCCGCTGCCATTTGCGCAGCACCAGAAACTGCGCCAGTGCATCGGCAAGCATCGCCCGGCTCGGCAAGGTGTGCAGCACGTTCGCCAGGCAATCGGTGGTGCGCAGGCTGTCATCGGGGCTACCGGCGTTGAACAGCAAGCTGTCGGGCAGTGCTGCACTCAATTGGCGCAGGCTGCTCGCGGGGGCATTCACCACAAACAGGCGCAGGCCCTGTTCATGCTGCGCCTTTGCCGCTTCGAGCAAGGCTTCGGGACTGTCGACGCTGGCGCTGACCAGGCTGTAGCCGTGGTTGAGAAAGCGTCCGGTGCTGTTGCTGTCGGTGATCGCCAGTTCGGCGCCGCGCAGCCCGGCATCGGTGGGCTCGGGGATGACGTTGGACAGCAGCGGGCCGGGGTCGGGGTGATAACCCAGGTAGCCGATCCGCACCTGCAAGGGCGCATCGGCGGCCTGGCTCTGGGTGGCCAGGCCGGCGGCGCAGGCAATCGCCAGCAGGTAGAACAGGGCGTAAGGGATGAGCGGGCGCATAGGGCACTCCATTACAGGTAGCGCCAGCTTAGGTAGCCCGTGAAGCTGAGGAAATATGCAGAAAGTACCGGTGGTGTCCATCCAGCGCCTTACTACCAAGGGACTAGGTAGCGACCACCAAAGCAGCATGGGGTGAGTGCGATGCCGTTTCTAAGATGGCTGCCATAGCCTCTGCCAAGAGGTTTTGCGTGCAATCCAGAGGGCATAACAATGAAAACAAAACGCAACGCCTTGCTCGTGACCGGGCTATTGGTCAGTTTGATCAGCGCAGGTTCCGTATGGGCCCACGGCAACGTGGTCCCACAAGCCGTGGCCACCCCGGGGCTGACCCCGATCAAGGACGCCGGTGTGCAGCTCGATGCCGATGGCTGGGCCGCGGTGAACCCGTATCGCACCGCCCCGGAACATGACAAGGCAGTGGAGATCGGCACCTCGGCCTACACCCAGAACTGCGCGGCCTGTCATGGCCTGGAAGCCAAGTCCGGCGGTATCGCCCCCGACTTGCGCATGCTCGATGTCGGCGAGGCGGGCGATGAGTGGTTCGCCGAACGGGTGCGCCATGGCGCGGTGCGCGACGGTCGGGTGTACATGCCGAAGATGGCCGACTACCTGAGCCAGGAGGCCCTGTGGGCGGTGCGCACTTATCTGGACACTGTGCACGTCGAGGAGTGACCCATGCGCCTGCTCGCGGTGTTGATCAGCGCTCTGTGGCTGTGCTGCCAGGCGGCGCAGGCGCAGGTTCGCAACTACGACGAAATGATCGCCGCCGGGGAGCTGAAGGTGGCGGTCTACAAGGACTTCGCCCCCTACAGCTTTGAAAGCGCCGGAAAGCCTCAGGGTGTCGATGTCGAACTCGCCGAGGCCCTGGCCAAGGCGCTCGGCGTGCGCCTGACACTGATCTGGGCACCGGCCGGGGAAAAGCTCGATGACGATCTGCGCGATTACATCTGGCGTGCCAGTGCCTTGCACAACCAGCAACTGGCCGACCTGATGATGCGCGTGCCTTATGACCGTGACTACGCGCAGAAGCGTAACGAACTAGGCGAACTGGAAAATGGCCATGTAGTGATGTTCGGGCCGTACCAGAACGAACAATGGCAGGTGGCCTATGATCGCCGGCGGCTGGACAAGGTCGCCAGCGTCGCAGTGTTCGAGCATCACCCGATTGGTGTCGAAGTCGACAGCGTGCCGTCGTTCTACCTGACTTCGGTGTTCAACGGCATGCTCGCCGGCAAGACCCATCACTATCCGGGCGTGCCCCAGGCATTTGCCGCGATGAAGGCCGGTGAGGTCGATGCGGTGATGGCCATGCGCGGCGAAATCGACTGGCAGGTCCATGAAGCGGCCGACCCGCAAGTGGCACTGGCGGAGAATGCCTATCCGAACATGGGCAAGCAGCTCTGGGAAATCGGCATGGCGGTGCACGAAAGCAACCGGCAACTGGCCTATGCCGTGGAAGAGGCACTGGAAAGCCTGATCCGCGAGGGCTCGGTGAAGACCATCTACGGCCATTACGGCCTGCAATACGACGTGCCCGAGATGTATCAATAAGGAGCAGGCGATGAAATGGCGAGGGAGTTGTCTGTTGGCCTGCTGGTTAAGCCTGGCGGCACATGCTGGCGCTATCAATCCCGGCAAAGACCCGGTGCCATCGGTGATGTGGGCCTTCTATCACCAGCAGTTTCTGGGTAATGCGCCGTTCGTTTTCGATGATCGGGTCAAGCTGCTGGCGCCGCCGTTTGCCGAAGATGCCCGGCAGGTGCCGCTGGAAATCGACGCCCGGGCGTTCAAGGGCGATGTGGTGAAAATCCTCGCCTGGGCAGAGCTGAACCCGTTGCCGAAAATCGTCGACTTCCAGCCGCTGAATTCGGTTTTGCCGTGGCTGTCGTTGCGCATTCGCATCGAACAGGCCACGCCCTTGCGCGCGGCGGTGTTGACCCGCGACGGAGTGTGGCATGTCGGTTCGACCCTGATTGACGCCGCGGGTGGTGGTTGCACCGCGCCGAGCGTGGTACGTACGCAACCAGGCTGGGAGGAGCACATCGGCGAGGTGCTCGGCGGTCGCTATCCCCGGGGCGAGTTCAGCCGCTTGCGTTTGCAGGTAGCCCATCCCATGGACAACGGCATGGTCAGCGGCATTCCGGAATTCTTCATCAACCATGCCGAGCTGCGCGACCACAACGAGCAAGTGCTGGCCCGGCTGGAGCTGTTTCCCGCGGTCAGCGAAAACCCCAACCTGGCTTTCGACATAGAGGGGGCAGGGCAAACGCGCCTGCTGCTACGGGACAACAGCGGCAATGAGTTCGATGCGTCGATCCTCTGACCCCAAGGAGCGTGACCCCAAGGAGCGTGGCATGCGCTGGATCCTGTTGATGGTGCTGAGCGTCAGTCTGCCGGCCCTGGCCGATCTCGAATATTCACTCAAGCCTCGGCAGATCGCCCAGGACACCTGGCTGCTGGAAGGCAGCACCGATAATTTCGCCAAGGCCAATGGCGGCAACATCGTCAACACCGCGTTCATCGTCACCGAACGCGGTGTGGTGGTGATCGACACCGGGCCGTCCCGGCGTTACGGCGAAGCGATGCGCAAGGCCATTACCGCCACCACCGACAAACCGGTGATCGAGGTCTTGCTGACCCATCACCACCCGGACCATGTGCTGGGCAATCAAGCCTTCAGCGACGTGCCGATCGGCGCCTTGGCGGGCACTACCGAGCTGTTGCATCAGCAAGGCGATGCCATGGCCGAGAATATGTACCGCATGGTCGGCGACTGGATGCGTGGCACCGAAGTGGTGTTGCCGACCCAGACGCTGACACCCGGCGTGAAAAGTTTTGGGAATCACGATCTGCGTCTGCTGAGCCTGGGTGGGCATACGGGCGCAGATCTGGCTATTCTCGACCAGCAAACCGGCGTGCTGTTTGCCGGCGACCTGGTGTTTTATCAGCGGGCGCTGACCACGCCCAACAGTCCAGGGCTGTCGGTGTGGCTGGCGGACATCGCGACCCTGCAAGGCTTGCCCTGGACGCAGGTTGTGCCCGGCCATGGGCCGGTGGCGAGCGATCCGCAACCCTTCGAGCAGATGCGCGATTACCTGACCTGGCTCGATCAGCTGATGCGCGACGGCGCCGCCAATGGCAGCGACATGGCCGAGATGATCCGCAGCCCCATCCCCGAACGTTTCGCCGGGATCAACCTGAGTCGTTACGAACTGATCCGCAGCGTCAGCCATCTGTACCCGCGCTACGAGCGCGAGCGGATGACGCGGGTGGATTCTGCCAGCAAATAGTCGACCTGAATCCCCTGTAGGAGCGAGCCTGCTCGCGATGGACGTTAACGATAACGCAAGCTGCCTGGATGAACGCGGTGGTCTGACGTTTTTCGCGAGCAGGCTCGCTCCTACAGGGGCCGGTGCCGTTCACATAATCTCGTGCCCATCTCATCCGACCCGCTACCAAGGAACTAGCAATCTCCTCATTGCGGGCAATTGTTGCCAGGGCGACGGCGCTCAAGAATCTGCACCAGACCGGGAGAATTTCCCGGACATAACAAAAATCCGCAGAGGAAGCCGTCATGACCCAACCCGCACGTCGCCAGCCCTTCGTCTTGAGCCTGCTGCTCAGTGCCATGCTGTTGTCCGGCCAGGCATTGGCCGGGGTTTCCGACCAGGACATTCTCCAGGACCCGAAGAACCCGGAACAGGTCGTGACCAACGGCCTCGGCGTTCAAGGGCAGCGCTACAGCCCGCTGGATATTCTCAACGTCGACAACGTCAAGGAGCTGCGCCCGGCGTGGGCGTTTTCCTTCGGCGGTGAAAAACAGCGTGGCCAGCAAGCGCAGCCAATGGTCAAGGACGGCGTGATGTACATGACCGGCTCCTACTCCCGGGTGTTCGCCGTGGATGCACGCACCGGCAAGAAGCTCTGGCAATACGATGCACGCCTGCCCGATGACATCCGCCCTTGCTGCGACGTGATCAACCGTGGCGTCGCGCTGTATGGCGACCTGGTGATTTTCGGCACCCTCGACGCCAAGCTCGTGGCGCTGAACAAGGACACCGGCAAGGTGGTGTGGAGCAAGAAAGTCGCCGACCACAAGGAAGGCTACTCGATCAGCGCCGCGCCACTGGTGATCAACGGCAAGCTGATTACCGGCGTGGCCGGTGGCGAGTTCGGCGTGGTGGGCAAGATCGAGGCCTACGACCCTAACAACGGTGATCTGCTGTGGACCCGGCCAACGGTCGAAGGCCATATGGGCTACGTCTACAAGGACGGCAAAGCGGTGGAGAACGGCATCTCCGGCGGCGAGGCGGGCAAGACCTGGCCGGGCGATCTCTGGAAAACCGGCGGCGCGGCCCCTTGGCTTGGCGGCTATTACGACCCGGAAACCAACCTGCTGCTGTTCGGTACCGGCAACCCGGCGCCGTGGAACTCGCACTTGCGCCCTGGCGACAACCTCTACTCCTCATCGCGCCTGGCGCTCAACCCGGATGACGGCACCATCAAGTGGCACTTCCAGAGCACGCCTCACGACGGTTGGGACTACGACGGCGTGAACGAGCTGGTGTCGTTCAACTACAGCGAAGGCGGCAAAGAGATCAAGGCGGCGGCCACGGCTGACCGTAACGGTTTCTTCTACGTACTGGATCGTACTAACGGCAAATTCATCCGTGGCTTCCCGTTCGTGGACAAGATCACCTGGGCCACCGGCCTGGACAAGAACGGCCGGCCGATCTACAACGAGGCCAGCCGTCCCGGCGCCCCAGGCTCGGAAGTCAAGGGCAGTTCGGTGTTCGTAGCACCGGCGTTCCTCGGTGCGAAAAACTGGATGCCGATGGCTTACAACAAAGACACCGGGCTGTTCTATGTGCCGTCCAACGAATGGGGCATGGACATCTGGAACGAAGGCATCGCCTACAAGAAGGGCGCGGCGTTCCTCGGCGCCGGCTTCACCATCAAACCGTTGAATGAAGACTACATCGGCGTGCTGCGGGCCATCGATCCGAAAACCGGCAAGGAAGTGTGGCGCCACAAGAACTACGCGCCGCTGTGGGGCGGGGTGCTGACCACCAAGGGCAACCTGGTGTTCACCGGCACGCCTGAAGGCTTCCTGCAGGCTTTCAACGCCAAGACCGGCGAAAAGGTCTGGGAATTCCAGACCGGTTCCGGCGTGCTCGGCTCGCCCATCACCTGGGAAATGGACGGCGAACAGTACGTCTCGGTGCTCTCCGGCTGGGGCGGTGCGGTACCGCTGTGGGGCGGCGAAGTGGCCAAGCGCATCAAGGACTTCAACCAGGGCGGCATGCTCTGGACCTTCAAGCTGCCCAAGGATCTCGTGGCCAAGCACTGATCCCGATTCCACCGCATAACCCCTGTAGGAGCGAGCCTGCTCGCGATGGTCTTCAACGATAACGCTGGAAACCTGATACCCCGTGGCGTTCTCGGGTTCATCGCGAGCAGGCTCGCTCCTACAGTGATCTGTGTGAAATCTACGACCAAATAACGAGAGCCCCTCCTGCCAACGATGCATTCGTCTGGCACGCGGGGCTCTCTAGTATCGGCTCATCGCCTGTCAGTACGACAGGCATCGACCCAGACAGAGGCCCACCATGATCTACGCACAACCCGGAACCCCAGGCGCCGTCATTACCTTCAAACCACGCTACGGCAACTTCATCGGTGGCGAGTTTGTCGCTCCGATCAATGGCGAGTACTTCACCAACACCTCGCCGGTCAACGGTGAAGTGATCGCCGAATTCCCGCGCTCCAGCGCCGCCGACATCGACAAGGCCCTCGACGCCGCGCATGCCGCAGCGGATGCCTGGGGCAAGACCTCGGCCCAGGACCGCTCCCTGGTGCTGCTGAAAATCGCCGATCGCATCGAGCAGAACCTTGAGGTGCTGGCCGTCACCGAAACCTGGGACAACGGCAAGGCCGTGCGCGAAACCCTGAACGCCGACGTGCCGCTGGCGGCCGACCACTTCCGTTACTTCGCCGGCTGCATCCGCGCCCAGGAAGGCGGCGCCGCCGAGATCAACGAGCTGACCACGGCCTATCACTTCCATGAGCCCCTGGGTGTGGTCGGGCAGATCATTCCGTGGAACTTCCCGCTGTTGATGGCTGCCTGGAAACTCGCCCCGGCCCTGGCCGCCGGCAACTGCATCGTGCTCAAGCCTGCCGAGCAAACGCCGCTGTCGATCATGGTCTTTGCTGAACTGATCGCCGACTTGCTGCCGGCGGGCGTGCTGAACATCGTCCAGGGCTTCGGTCGCGAAGCCGGCGAGGCCCTGGCCACCAGCAAGCGTATCGCCAAGATCGCCTTCACCGGCTCGACCCCGGTGGGCGCGCACATCATGCATTGCGCCGCCGAGAACATCATCCCGAGCACCGTCGAGCTGGGCGGCAAGTCGCCGAACATCTTCTTCGAAGACATCATGAACGCTGAACCCGCGTTTATCGAAAAAGCCGCCGAAGGGCTGGTGCTGGCGTTCTTCAACCAGGGTGAAGTCTGCACCTGTCCGTCCCGGGCGCTGGTGCAGGAGTCGATCTACGAGCCGTTCATGGCCGAGGTGATGAAGAAGATCGTCAAGATCAAGCGCGGCAACCCGCTGGACACCGAGACCATGGTCGGCGCCCAGGCGTCCGAACAGCAATACGACAAGATCCTCTCGTACCTGACCATTGCCCAGGAGGAGGGCGCTGAGCTGCTCACCGGCGGCGCAGCCGAGCGTCTGGAGGGCGACCTGTCCAGCGGTTACTACATCCAGCCGACCCTGCTCAAGGGCCACAACAAGATGCGTGTGTTCCAGGAAGAAATCTTCGGCCCGGTGGTGGGTATCACCACCTTCAAGGACGAAGCCGAAGCCCTGGCGATTGCCAACGACAGCGAGTTCGGCCTCGGTGCCGGCCTGTGGACGCGCGACATCAACCGCGCCTACCGCATGGGCCGGGCGATCAAGGCCGGGCGCGTGTGGACCAACTGCTACCACCTGTACCCGGCGCACGCCGCGTTCGGTGGCTACAAGAAGTCCGGCGTTGGTCGGGAAAACCACAAGATGATGCTCGATCACTATCAACAGACCAAAAACCTGCTGGTGAGCTACGACATCAATCCGCTGGGGTTCTTCTGACTTAGCTAGAACACTGAAAAACCTGTAGGAGCGAGCCTGCTCGCGATGAGGTCAGCACATTCAACATTAATGTTGACTGTCGGACCGCTATCGCGAGCAGGCTCACTCCTACACTGTTTTGTGGCGTGCAAAACATCTGCGTAACACCCTCTACCAAATCACCCCGCCAACTCCTTCGAAAGTAGCATTCGGGCGCTCATCGCCCCGTGCATTAATGGCTCTACCGGAATCACCCGGGCACAAGAAGAGGAATGACCCATGTGGACTAAACCCGCGTTTACCGATCTGCGCATTGGCTTCGAAGTGACGATGTATTTCGCCAACCGTTGATTGATCACCCGGCCAGCGTTTGCGTTGGCCGGGCCTGCCTTCTGGAGCATCCGCCATGCACATCCGTGTTCTCGGTTCCGCCGCTGGCGGTGGTTTCCCTCAGTGGAACTGCAACTGCCGCCAGTGCGCCGGCGTGCGCAATGGCAGCCTGCGGGCACAGCGCCGTACGCAGTCGTCGATTGCCCTGAGTGACGACGGCGTGGAGTGGGTGCTGTGCAATGCTTCACCGGACATTCGCGCGCAATTCGAGAGTTTTGCGCCATTGCAACCGGCGCGGCGCCTGCGTGACAGCGCCATCGCCGGCATCGTGCTGCTGGACAGCCAGATCGACCATTGCACCGGTTTGCTCAGCCTGCGTGAAGGTTGCCCGCATGACGTGTGGTGCACCGAGCGTGTGCACCAGGACCTGAGCAGCGGTTTCCCGCTGTTCAACATGCTCGGACACTGGAATGGCGGGTTGCAATGGCAACCGGTCGGTCTTGAGCGTCAACCGTTCAACATCCCGGCCTGCGGGCATTTGCAATTTCGCGCGATTCCCCTGGTGAGCAACGCGCCGCCGTATTCGCCCAATCGCGGCAACCCGCAACCGGGCGACACCATTGGCCTGTTCATTGAAGACCTGCGCAACGGCGCCTCGCTGTTCTATGCCCCGGGCCTTGGCCGAATCGACGATGAAGTGCTGGGCTGGATGCAGCGTGCCGATTGCCTGTTGCTGGATGGCACCCTGTGGCGCGACGACGAGATGCGTATCTGCGAAGTCGGCCAGAGCCTGGGCAGCGAAATGGGGCACCTCCCACAAAGCGGCCCCGGCGGGATGCTTGAAGTGCTGGAGGGTTTCAACCGCCAGCGCAAGGTGCTGATCCACATCAACAACACCAATCCGATCCTCGATGAAGACTCGGCCGAGCGGGCTTTGCTGGAGCGGCGGGGTATTGAAGTGGCTTATGACGGCATGAGTATTGAGCTGTAGCCGAAGGCCTCTTCGCGAGCAGGCACCGCAAAAATTCCCGGAGAACAAAATGACTGACACCCCCATGTCCCCCACAGAATTCGAAGCCGCCCTGCGCGCCAAGGGCGCCTACTACCACATCCATCATCCCTTCCACCAAGCCATGTACGCCGGCCGCGCCAGCCGCGAGCAGATCCAGGGCTGGGTCGCCAACCGCTTCTACTATCAGGTCAACATCCCCCTGAAGGACGCCGCGATTCTCGCCAACTGCCCGGACCGCGACGTGCGCCGCGAATGGCTGCAACGGATTCTCGACCACGACGGCGTCCCCGGCAGCGAGGGCGGTATCGAAGCCTGGCTGCGCCTGGGCGAAGCCGTGGGTCTGGATCGCGAGCAGATTCTGTCCCAGGAACTGGTGTTGCCCGGGGTACGTTTTGCCGTAGACGCCTACGTCAATTTCGCCCGTCGCGCCTGCTGGCAGGAAGCGGCCAGCAGCTCGCTGACCGAACTCTTTGCACCACAGATCCATCAGTCGCGACTCGACGCCTGGCCGACTCATTACCCGTGGATCGACGTCGCCGGCTACGATTATTTCCGCACGCGCCTGAGCCAGGCGCGGCGCGATGTCGAGCACGGGTTGCGCATCACCCTGGCGCACTACGTGACGGCCGAGGGGCAACAACGCATGCTGCAGATCCTGCAATTCAAGCTCGACGTGCTGTGGAGCATGCTCGATGCCATGAGCATGGCCTACGAGCTTGCGCGCCCGCCGTATCACACGGTCACCGGCGACAACGTCTGGCACCGGGGGATCGCCCTGTGAGCCTGATCAATCGCCAGCAGTCACCGGCCTTGCGCCGCGGTTTTCGCCTGCAGTGGGAGCCCCGTCAGGACTGTCATGTGCTGCTATACCCCGAAGGCATGATCAAGCTCAACGCCAGTGCCGGACAGATTCTCGACCTGGTGGATGGCCAGCGCAGCGTGGCGGCGATCATTGATCGATTGAGCGCCAGTTTCCCCGGGGTACCCGGGATCGACGAAGACGTGCTGGCGTTTCTGGAGGTGGCCCATGCGCAATTCTGGATCGAGTGAGACGCTGCCGGGGCCGCCGTTGTGGCTGCTCGCCGAGCTGACCTACCGCTGCCCGCTGCAGTGCCCGTATTGCTCCAATCCGCTGGATTTTGCCCGGCACGGCGAGGAACTGAGCACGGAAGAATGGATTCGCGTATTCCGCGAAGCGCGGGACATGGGCGCCGCGCAATTGGGCTTTTCCGGTGGCGAGCCATTGGTGCGCCAGGACCTCGCCGAACTGATCAAGGCCGCCCGGGACATGGGCTATTACACCAACCTGATCACCTCCGGCATCGGCCTGACCGAGCAGAAGGTGCGCGATTTCAAGGTGGCCGGGCTGGACCATATCCAGATCAGCTTCCAGGCCGCCGACGAGGCGGTGAACAACATGCTCGCCGGCTCGCACAAGGCCTTTGCCCAGAAACTCGCCATGGCCCGGGCGGTGAAAGCCCAGGGCTATCCGATGGTGCTGAACTTCGTCACCCATCGGCACAACATCGACCGGATCGCGCAGATCATCGAGCTGTGTCTGGAGCTGGAAGCGGATTTCGTCGAATTGGCCACCTGCCAGTTCTATGGCTGGGCCGAACTCAACCGCGTTGGCCTGTTGCCCACCCGCGAGCAATTGCAGCGTGCCGAGCGCATCACCAATGAATACCGCGAACGCCTTGAAGCCAAGGGCCACCCGTGCAAGCTGATCTTCGTCACCCCGGACTACTACGAGGAGCGTCCCAAGACCTGCATGAACGGCTGGGCCAACCTGTTTCTCGACATCACCCCCGACGGCACGGCCTTGCCTTGCCACAGCGCCCGGCAGTTGCCGGTAGCGTTTCCCAACGTGCGCGAGCACAGCCTCTCGCACATCTGGAACGACTCGTTCGGCTTCAATCGTTTTCGCGGCGATGACTGGATGAAGGAGCCGTGCCGCTCCTGCGATGAAAAACACAAGGACCTGGGCGGGTGCCGCTGCCAGGCCTTCATGCTGACCGGCGATGCCAGCAATGCCGACCCGGTGTGCAGCAAGTCCCCGCACCACGGGGTGATCCTCAAGGCCCGGGAGGAAGCGGAGGCCCCGGGGTTGGGGATCGAACACCTGACGTTGCGTAACACGAAGGCTTCGCAGTTGATCTATCGCGGCTAGCCTGGCGATACAAATCACTGTCTGGGTCAATGACCTTGGTCTGATTGCATTCACAGCTGGATGGTTTAGTGTGGTTTCTACCTTCCAAAACAATAAAAACAGGCTTTCCAATGAGCCAGAGTCTCAACCAGCTGCGCAAGTTCGTTTCCCCTGAAATCATCTTCGGTGCCGGTAGCCGGCACAGTGTCGGCAATTACGCCAAGACCTTTGGCGCGCGCAAGGTCCTGGTGGTCAGTGACCCCGGTGTGATTGCCGCCGGCTGGGTCGCCGATGTCGAGGCCAGCCTGCAAGCGCTGGGCATCCAGTATTGCCTGTACTCCGATGTCTCGCCCAACCCGCGGGTCGAAGAGGTGATGCTCGGCGCCGAGATGTACCGGGAAAACCACTGCGACGTGATCGTCGCCGTCGGTGGCGGCAGCCCGATGGACTGCGGCAAAGGCATCGGCATCGTCGTCGCCCATGGCCGCAGCATTCTCGATTTCGAGGGCGTGGACACCATCCGCGTGCCCAGCCCGCCGCTGATCCTGATTCCGACCACCGCCGGCACCTCGGCCGACGTCTCGCAATTCGTGATCATTTCCAATCAGCAGGAACGCATGAAGTTCTCCATCGTCAGCAAGGCCGTGGTGCCGGACGTTTCGCTGATCGACCCGGAAACCACCCTGAGCATGGACCCGTTCCTGTCGGCCTGTACCGGCATCGACGCCTTGGTGCATGCCATCGAAGCCTTTGTGTCCACCGGCCACGGGCCGCTGACCGACCCCCATGCGCTTGAGGCGATGCGCCTGATCAATGGCAACCTGGTGCAAATGATCGCCAACCCGACCGACATCGCGTTGCGCGAAAAAATCATGCTCGGCAGCATGCAGGCCGGGCTGGCGTTTTCCAACGCGATCCTGGGTGCTGTGCATGCCATGTCCCACAGCCTGGGCGGCTTTCTCGATCTACCCCACGGTCTGTGCAACGCGGTACTCGTCGAGCACGTGGTGGCCTTCAACTACAACTCGGCGCCAGATCGCTTCAAGGTGATCGCCGAGACATTGGGCATCGACTGCCGAGGCCTGAATCACCGGCAGATCTGCGGGCGCCTGGTCGAACATCTGATCGCTTTGAAACACGCCATCGGCTTTCACGAAACTCTCGGTTTGCATGGCGTCAGGACCTCGGACATTCCGTTCCTGTCGCAGCATGCGATGCACGATCCGTGCATCCTGACCAACCCGCGCGAATCCAGCCAGCGTGATGTCGAGGTCGTCTATGGCGAAGCCCTCTGACGAGCAACAACGGGCCCTGACGGGGCTGCTGGGGCTGGGCAGCCACTCGGCGCGCAAGAGTCATTACCCGGAGCTGGCCGCGCGCCTGGATGAGCTGGAAGCCGAGCGTAACCGCTACAAGTGGCTGTTCGAAAACGCGGTGCACGGGATCTTCCAGGCCAGCCTGCACGACGGCATGCGCGCCGCCAACCCGGCGCTGGCACGCATGCTCGGCTACCAGGACCCGCAGGAGGTGCTGTTCTCCCTGACCGATCTGGGCAGCACCCTGTTCGTCGACGGCGCGCAGGAGCTGGAAACCATTGGCGAAATCCTCAGGCACCAGCGCAGCCTGCACGGCTATGAAACCCGCTTGCGGCGCAAGGACGGCAGTCACCTCGATGTGTTGATGAACCTGCTGCTCAAGCCCGGTCAGGAAGGGCTGGTAGAAGGGTTCGTCTCCGATATCACCGAGCGCAAGCTGGCCCAGCGACGCCTGCAGCAACTCAATGACGAACTGGAGCAGCGCGTCGTCGCGCGCACCGATGAATTGCTCGAAGCCAACCGTAACCTTCAGCAGCAGATCACCCAGCGTAAACAGATCGCCCGGGCCTTGCGCGATGCCCGCGATGCCGCCGAGGCCGCCAATCACAGCAAGGACAAATACCTCGCCGCCGCCAGCCACGACCTGCTGCAACCGCTGAACGCCGCGCGGTTGCTGATTTCGACCCTGCGCGAACGCAAACTGCCGGAAGCCGAGCAGGTGCTGGTGGAGCGCACTCACCAGGCGCTGGAAGGGGCTGAAGACCTGCTGACGGATCTGCTCGACATTTCCCGGCTCGATCAGGCCGCGGTCAAGCCGGACGTTGCGTCGTACCGCCTCGACGAACTGCTCGGGCCGCTGGTGTCGGAGTTCCAGTCTGTCGCCCAGGCAGCCGGCTTGAACCTGCGGGTGCGCATGGCCGATTACGCCATCAGCACCGACTTGCGCCTGATGACGCGGATCCTGCGCAACTTCCTCAGCAATGCCTGCCGCTACACCGATGAAGGCAGCATCCTGCTGGCGGCAAGGCGTCGGGGTGAGATGTTGCGCCTGGAGGTCTGGGACACCGGGCGTGGCATCGCCGCCGACCGGCTCGATTCGATCTTCCTCGAGTTCAACCAGCTGGACGTCGGCCGCGCCGCCGACCGCAAGGGTGTGGGCCTGGGGCTGGCGATTGTCGAGCGCATCGCCAAGATCCTTGGCTACAGGATCGGCGTGTACTCGATGCCGGGGCGGGGTTCGATGTTCAGCATTGAAGTGCCGATATCCGATGAGGTTCCGCTGCCCGTGAGCCAGGCGGTGCCACAACCGGGCACCGGCAACCCGCTGCCGGGCCGCCGTTTACTGGTGATCGACAACGAAGTGAGCATTCTCGAAAGCATGAGCGCATTGCTCGGGCAGTGGGGCTGCGAGGTTCTGGTCGCCACCGATGAAGAGGCTGCGCTGGCGGCGCTACGCGGGCAGGCACCGGAACTGATTCTCGCCGACTATCACCTCGATCACGGGGTGGTCGGCTGTGATGTGGTGCGACATTTGCGCGAGCATTTCCACCAGGACATTCCCGCGGTGATCATTACCGCCGACCGCACCGACCATTGTCGGCGTGCGTTGCAGCGGCTCAACGCACCCTTGTTGAACAAACCGGTGAAGCCCGGCAAGTTGCGAGCGGTGTTGAGTCAACTGTTGGGGGTGACTGCCTGAAGCGGTCGGTACTGCAGGGTGAAGCCCAGTTCGGTGGATTGACCCTGTTCCAGCAAGCGTAATCCTGGTCGACCGGGCAGGTGGTGCGCGTTGACCGGGTGGCTCACCGGTTCGATGCAGAAAAACCCCAGGCCCACGGGGCAATAGAGCAGGTAGTAATCGCTGCCGGTGGCCTGGCAGTCGAGTGCGTAACCAAGATCCATTTGTTCGATCAGGCAGTGTCCGTTCCATTCGCAGAAACCGTTGTCCACCAGCGATTCGGGCAACGACTTCAGTTGCTGGAAATCCCACTCGACCGGCAATGCGCTGAGTTCCGTCGGCAGTTTTGCCCCGTCGCACATCCACACATGCCGGGCGGGTGCCTGTAGTCGGGTGTTCGGTGTCCGAGGCAGATACGGATGCAATCCCAGGCCATGCCACGCAGCGTGTTCAGCCAGGTGCGTGACGTGCAGTTCGATGCTCAGCTTGCCCGCGCTCAAATGGAAACGTTGCCGCGCGCGATAAGCGAAGGGGGTTGTGCTGTCGAGTTGCAGGACCACTTCATTTTGCGACCGGGAAACCACCTCCCACGGCTGCTGCCAGGCGCTGCCGTGAATCGGCAGGGGATCGGTGAGGCTGTTGGGCGTCAATGCCAGCCAGCCATCGGGGCAGTCGAAACCTCCATCGGCGATGCGATTGGACCAGGGGATCAAGGGAAAGCCGCCGAGCTTGCCGGGCAGGCCGGTGTTCAAGGCGTGCTCATCGGCGTGGCGCAGCAAGGGCTGGCCAGTGCTGCGCACGGTCCAGTTGACGATGCTCGCCCCTAGTTCCGGGGCGAGGGTGAGGTGGGTGAGTTCGTCTTCAAGTTCGATCAGAGTTAACGACATGTTGACCTGCCATGTGATTTTTTGAGGCTTGCACCGTTCCCTGTGGCGAGGGGGCTTGCGTGTCTGAATGCTTACAACACCAAATGCGGCAACCACAGCGACAGTGCCGGAATGTAGGTCACGGCCATCAGCACCAGGAACAGCACGCCATAGAACGGCAGCAGGGCTTTCACGGTGGATTCGATGCTGACCTTGCCCACCGCCGACCCCACGAACAGTACCGCACCCACGGGCGGCGTGATCAAGCCGATGCCCAGGTTCACCAGCATGATCATGCCGAACTGCACCGGGTCCACGCCAATGCCGAGGATCACCGGCATCAGAATCGGCGTGAGGATCAGGATCAGCGGTGCCATGTCCATCACGGTGCCCAGCAACAGCAGCATGACGTTGATGCACATCAGGATCACATAGCGGTTGTCCGAGAGAGTCAGGAACAGCGTGGTGATCTTCGCCGGAATCTGCATCAGGGTCATGATGTAGCCGAAGCTGGCGGCGAAGCCGATCAGGATCATCACGATCGAAATCGTGCGCACGGTGCGGTGCATCAGTTTTGGCAGTTCGCTCCATTTGTAGTCGCGGTAGATGAACATGGTCACGAAGAACGACCACAGAACGGCAATCGCCGCCGACTCGGTGGCGGTGAAAATACCCGACAGGATGCCGCCGAGGATGATCACCATCGCCATCAGGCCCCACAGCGCCTCGCCGCAGATCTTCAGCGCCTCGCGCATCGGAATGACTTCACCCTTGGGGTAGTCGCGCTTCTTGGCGAAGATCAGGCACAGCACCATCAGGCACGCGCTCATCAACAGGCCCGGCACTACGCCGGCCATGAACAGCGAGGCAATCGACACCGTGCCGCCGGCGGCCAGTGAGTAGAGCACCGAGTTGTGGCTGGGCGGTGTCAGCAGCGCTTGCACCGAACCGCTGACGGTCACCGCCGTCGCGAATTCCCGGGGATAGCCACGGCGTTCCATTTCCGGAATCAGCACCGAACCGACCGAGGCGGTGTCCGCCACCGAGGAGCCGGAGATCGCGCCGAAGAAGGTCGAGGCCATGATGTTGACCAGCGACAAGCCACCACGCACGAAGCCCACCAGCACCCCGGCGAACGCCACCAGGCGCCGGGACATGCCGCCCTCGGCCATGATCGCGCCCGCCAGGACGAAGAACGGAATCGCCAGCAGGGAGAACTTGTTCACGCCCCCGGCCACCTGAATCATCAGTGCCTGGAACGGGATGTCGATCCACCAGGCGCCGATCAGTGCGGCAAACCCCAGGGCGTAGGCGACTGGCATGCCGATCAGGATCAACGCGATAAAACTGCCCAACAGAATAAAAGCGTCCATTCAGGCAGCCCCTTCGTTTTCTTCAACGAGGTCGAAACGCACGACCCGACGGTTGCTCTGGTCGCCGAGCAAGAGTTTTTCCAGGACAAACACCAGCGTCAGCACGCCGCCTACCGGAATCGGCATGTACGTGATGCCCACCCGCAGGGTCGGCAGGGCGCTCATGAACTGGTTCCAGGTGGACATGCACAGCTTGCTGCCCCAGATGGCCATGAACAGGCAGATGGTCGCCATCAGCATTTGCGCGACAATGGCCGCGGCCTTGCGCAGGTGCGGCGGCATGCGGTCGGTGAGCATCGCCACCGCCATGTGCGAACCGGATCGATAGCTGGCGGCGGCGCCGATGAAGGTGAAGACCATCATCAGCAGAATGGCGGTAGGCTCCGGCCAACTGGAGCCGGTACCGAGCACGTAACGGGCAAAAACGCCCCAGGGGATCATCAGGGAAATGGCCAGGACCGACAGGCCGGCAACCCAGATGCAGGTCATGTAAATCCTGTCGTTGATACGCAGCAGCAGATTCTTCATCGGGTTCCACCGTAACCGGGCGCGCACTGACGTACACCAACGTCAGCGGCGCCGGGCCTTTCTTGAATGCAGGGAGGGTTACTGAACGGCTTCGATGCGCTTGATCAGATCGGCGTAGGGGGCGCCGTATTTCTCGCGGATCGAGGCAGTGGCCTCGTAGAAAGGTTTCTTGTCGACGGTGATGAACTCGACGCCGGCGGCCTTGAGTTTTTCTTCGCTGCTGGCCGATTTCGCATCCCACAGGGTGCGTTCCTGAGCCTGGGCCGCCTTGGCGGTTTTCTTCACCAGGGCTTGCTGCTCGGGGGTGAGTTTGTCCCAGGTGATTTTCGACATCACGATTGGCTCGGGCAGGATCAGGTGGCCGGTCAGGCTGTAGTACTTGGCGTTCTGGTAGTGGTTGTGTTCGAGCAGGGTCGGCGGGTTGTTTTCTGCACCGTCGATCACGCCGGTCTGCAGGGCGCTGAAGATTTCGCCGGTGTCCATCGCGATGCCGTTGCCGCCCATGGCGTTGATGGTTTCGATGAACATCGGGTTGCCTTGCACGCGGATCTTCATGCCCTTGAGGTCTTCCAGGCTGCGCACCGGTTTCTTGGTGTAGAGGTTGCGCGTGCCGCCGTCCATCCAGGCCAGGGCGACCAGGTTGAATTCGGAGTTGGTGATCTTGTCGAGGATTTCGTCGCCGACCGCACCGTCGATGACCTTGCGCATATGGGCCTGGTCACGGAACACGAACGGCATGTTGAACACGTTCACGTCCGGCACCACCGGCCCGACGATGCCGAGGCTGACCCGGGCCATCTGCACGGCGCCGACCTGGGCCTGTTCGACCACTTCTTTTTCCGAGCCGAGCACGCCACCGGCGAACATCTTGAAGGTCAGCGCGCCATTGCTGTCGGCCACCAGGGTTTTGCCCAGTTGTTCTTCAGCCACCACGGTCGGGTAACCGGCGGGGTGGATGTCGGCGAATTTGATTTCCAGTGCCTGGGCGGCACCGCTGAGGGAGAAGGCTAATGGAAGTGCAGCGGCGAGCAAGGTGCGTTTGAAGTCCATGGGGGGTGTCTCCAGTTTTATTGTTTTTTTATTCAAGGCACAGCGATGCAGCAGGAGCGCTTTTCTGTTGGGGGTGCTCAGTCGTTGAAGCGGGGTTCGGGTAAACCTTTGACGCCGGGATCGAGGGCGAACACGCCACCGGCCAGTGATTGGGGATCATGGTCGTCGCCGGGGCGGATCGAGGTCACGAACAGCGTGTCCAGTCGAGGGCCACCGAAGGCGCACATGGTGGGTTTTTTCACCGGTACGGCGAGGGAGCGGTCAAGTCGGCCGTCGGGGGTAAAACGGTGGATCAAGCCGGCGTCGTTGGCGCAAATCCAGTAGCAGCCATCGGCGTCGACCGCCGCACCGTCGGGGCGACCTTCGTACTGGTTCATGTCCACGAACACGCGTCGGTTCGACGGCGTACCGGTTTCGATGTCGTAGTCGAAGGCCCAGATCTGCTGGACCTGAGGGTGAGAGTCGGACAGGTACAGGGTGCGCCCGTCCGGGCTGAAGCCCAGGCCGTTGGGCACGATTAAACCGCTCAGTCGGGCCTCGAGCGGCCCGCTCTGACCGGCGCTGTAGCGATACAACGCACCCTCGGCGACGTTGGCGCCCATGTTCAGCACCATGCTGCCTGCCCAGAAACGTCCCTGACGATCGCAGCGGCCGTCGTTCAAACGCATGTCGGTGCGGGCATGCTCGACATGGGCCAACTGTTCACTGTCGAGGCTGCCATCGGTGCGCGGATGCAGGCGGAAGAACCCGCTCTCCATGCCGGCGACCCAACCGCCGTCATGATGACGTGCGATGCAAGCCAGCATCTCCGGGGTTTTCCAGGCATCCATCTGCCCGGTGTCGGCACTCCAGCGCTGTAAACCGCCGGCGGGAATATCGACCCAGTACAGGGCGTTTTCCTCAGGTACCCAGACTGGGCTTTCACCGACCGCGTTGCGGGCGTCGACAATCAATTCAGCTTGCATGGCAACTCATTCCCTTGGTTTTTGTTGTGGGGATCAAGCAACACGCGAAGGCTCAGTCACCGAACGGGCCAGCCGCGCAGAAGGCGCCGCCCTGATAGAGCCGCGCCGGATCATCGGCGGCGGGCATCGGCTGGGCTTCGATTTTTTCGCGGAACACTTCGGAGCTGTCCTGGGGGACAAAACCCAGGGCCGTGGCATAACGGTTGTCCCACCAGATGTCCTTGTTGTCGGACATGCCATAGACCACGGTGTGGCCGACATTCGGCGTGTATAGGGCGCGATCGAGCAGTTGGGTCAGATCGCCGAAGCTCAGCCAGGTGCTCATCATCCGGCGGTTGTGGGGCTCCGGGAACGACGAGCCGATGCGCACGCTGACGGTCTCGATGCCATAGCGGTCGAAGTAGAACGTGGCCATGTCTTCGCCGTAGGACTTGGACAAGCCGTAGTAACTGTCCGGGCGGCGAGGGGAGTGGGCGTCGATCACCTCGTCTTGTTTGTAGAAGCCGATCACATGGTTGGAACTGGCGAAGATCACCCGCTTCACGCCATGGCGGCGCGCGGCTTCGTAGATGTGAAACACGCCGCAGATGTTGGCGCCGAGGATCTCTTCGAAAGAGCGCTCGGTCGACACGCCGC
Source organism: Pseudomonas sp. GL-RE-26 (assembly GCF_019956275.1). Taxonomy (NCBI): domain Bacteria; kingdom Pseudomonadati; phylum Pseudomonadota; class Gammaproteobacteria; order Pseudomonadales; family Pseudomonadaceae; genus Pseudomonas; species Pseudomonas sp. GL-RE-26. The sequence goes on along the minus strand of NZ_JAHBDI010000083.1, from coordinate 97,584 downwards.
CGAAGTGCAGGATCGCGTCCACGCCTTCGACCAGTTGATGCACCGCCTGCTTGTCGGCCAGATCGCAGGGCACGACTTCTTCGCGATCATCGATGGCCGGCGCGATGTCGGCGATGTCCGACAGGCGAATCACATTGGCGTAGGGGCGCAGGCTTTCGCGCAGGATTTTCCCGAGGCCACCGGCGGCGCCGGTCAGCAGCAGGCGATTGAAAGGGGTGCGGGCGGTTGCAGTGGTCGTCATGGGAATCCTGGACAAACAGTTGTTGTTATTGATTCGTTGTAGGTTGTCGTACGACTTTGTTGAGTATCGTTAGGCTTTCTGGCTCTTGTCAACGCGACATTGGTGGAAATTGACGGAGGGTCGTCTCTCCGTTGCGAACGCTGTACCTGTGGCGAGGGGGCTTGTCGGAACGCCGCACCGCCCCGTTCGACTGCGAAGCAGTCGTAAACCCGGTGAACTCGATAATCCTGCCAAAATCGGGGCTCATTTTTTGGGGCTGCTTCGCAACCCAGCGGGGGCAAGCCCCCTCGCCACAAGGTTTATGTCGTCGGCCAAGACTTCAGCGTTACAACAACGAAATCGGATAGCTGATGAAAATCCGGTTCTCATCGAATTCGTTGGTGCTGAAGCTCTTGCGAATAGTAGCGTTACGCCATTTCACGTTGAGGTTTTTCAGCGCACCGCTCTGCACGGTGTAGGCCAGTTCCGATTCGCGACCCCATTCCTCGCCGTCGGTAATTTTCCCGGTGTGCACGTTGTCACCGCTGATGTAGCGGTTCATCAGGGTCAGGCCCGGAACGCCGAGGGCGGCGAAGTTGTAGTCGTGACGCACCTGCCACGACTTTTCCCGGGCGTTGTCATAGCTGGAGTTGTAACTGTCGTTGGCCAGGGTGCCGCCGCTGGTGCCGTTGACCCGCATCCAGACGTCGTCACCGGTGAGTTTTTGCAGGCCGACGTAGAAGGTGTTGCCGCCGTACTTGGCCGAGAGCAGGGCGAACGCGGTCTTGTTGTCGAGATCACCGGCCAGCGCGCTGCCGTCTTCCTTGCCGATGAAGTAGCCCAGGTTGGCGCCCAGGGTCCAGTCGCCGAGGGGCTGGCTGTGGGTCAGGTTGAAGTATTGCTGCTGGTAGATGTCACTGAGTTCCGAGTACCAGGCGCCGACCTGCGTGCGCTTTTCATTGAACGCATATTCACCGCCGCCGAAGTTGAAACGGTCCGAGGTGAACGCCGCTTTACCGTTCATGAACATGTCTTCCATGCTCGCGTCGTTACGCGGGCTGTTTTTCTGGAATTGACCGCCATAGAGCGTCAGGCCGCTGATTTCGGTGGAGGTCACCTGAGCGCCCTGGAAGGTCTGCGGCAGCGAGCGGCCATCGTCGGAACGCAGGATCGGCAGCACCGGCATCCATTCGCCGACCTTCAATTCGGTTTTCGAGATCTTGCCTTTGAGCGCCACACCGAGCCGGCCGAAATTGTCGGCGGGGCGGCCGTCATCGTGGATCGGTAACAACTGCGTGCCGCCGGTGCCTTTGCCACCATCGAGCTTCTGCGAGTACAGGCCCAGTACATCGACACCGAAGCCCACAGGACCCTGAGTGAAACCGGAGCGGGCATCGAGAATGAAGTTTTGCGTCCACTCTTCAGCCTTGCCCTGGGGGTAGGCCGGGTTGGTGTAGTTGCGGTTGATGTAGGCGTTGCGCAGGTTCAGCGTGGCCTTGGCGTCGTCGGTGAAACCTTCTGCCTGGCAGGTGATGGGCAGGACGAGGGCCAGGCCGCTGCAGCCGATCAGGCTCAGGGTATGACGACGGGCAAAGTCTGTACGCGAAGAACGGGCGGAGGAATTGCGGACGAGCTTGTTCACTGTGACGCTCCCTTGTTTCTTGTTTTTATTGTTGTCATACGTCGTCGTACAACATTGGGGGCGATATTTGCGGGATTTTCGTGGGTTGTCAATCGGAAGTTATACGATGACTTGTGGAGAGATGGATTACATTTTGTGGGGAGCGAGCTTTTGTGGCGAGGGGGCTTGCCCCTTCGCCACAAAAGCTCGCTCCCACAGGGGACGGGGTTATTAGTTGGAAATCATGGGGGGTAGGGTGCCCAGCAATGAGACTGCCGCCACTGCGCCAAGCCCCAGCATCCACTCCAGCATCACGCTGCTACGCAATGCTTGCAGACGCTGCTCACAATCATTGATCCGCAAGCGATTGAACAACGCCAGGCCCAGCATCGTCGCCACCAACGTAGCCTTGATCAACAGGATCAAGGCGAACCCGCTGAACAACGGTGTCGGCCAGAATGCCCCGGTGAGCACCCGCACATTGATCAGCCCGGTGATCAGCAACCCGGCGACCAGGCCGTAACCGACGCCGCTGAAGCGCTGCAACATCAGGCGGATCGAATGCCCATCGGGTTGACGCAAGATCATCACCAGCAGCATCAGGCCGCCGAGCCAGGCACCCACGCACATCAGGTGAATGAGTTGATTGAGGATCAGCAACCGGCCTGCGCTGCCATCGAGCATGGCGCCGTGGCCGACCGGGGCCAGGGTGGCCAGCAGCAGGCCGCTGAGGATCAGTCGCAACGCAAGGCTGGCGCGCAGTGGTGTCAGCAGCAACGCCAGCAACAGCAGGTTGATCAGTAAATGCCAGCGCCAGACCTGACCGAAAAAGGTATTGCCCAGCACCAGGCCCAGGGTCGACGGATCGAAGGCCGCGTCCCAGACCCCGGCCATGCTCGCGGTAATCAGCAGCAACCAGCAGACCCCGCTGGCCAGCGCCACCACGACCAGCCAACGGCAGGTCCGAGCCAGCCGCTGATCCAGTGTCGTTTCGCCATTTGCCAGCAAGGGCCTGAACAACCAGCCCCCGAACAGCATCAGCACCACGATGAAATGCAGGAAGCGGCACAGCACCAGCGCGCTCGCCATGAATTACTGGCCAACCTTGAAGGCGTAGGCACCTTCGCTTTTGTGAGTGTCGACGGACACGGCGTGCCATTCGACTTTGTAGGCGCCAGCGGTCAACGGTGCGGCCGGGGTGACGATCAGGGTCTTTTTGTCGCTGCCTTCGGTGGTCAGCGCTTTGACCTCCACCGGAGCGCCATCCCGGGTCAGCGTGACTTTGGTGAAACTGGCCTCGATACCCTCGGAGAACTCCAGGCGCAATTGCGCCGGCGCAGCCACGGTGCTGTTGGCGGCCGGTGTCTGGCTTTTCAGGTGGGCGTGGGCAAACACCGAAGAAGCGGCGAGCAGCGAGCCGAGCAGGACAGCGACGGTCAGGGTTTTCTTGAGCAGCATCGTGGGGATCTCAGGCAGTTTCCAAGTGCGCAGAGTTTAGCTTTACGACAGCGCCAGTACGAAGTTTCGTTTTCCCCTGTCGCCGCGGTCCAGAGCGGATGCTAGTCTTGCTCAACGTTGTTGTCGGGGATCCGCATGGGCAATCACAAGATCGAGATTCGTCGCAGTAACGTCGAAAAAATCCTGCTGGGGGCGGAAAAAGTCTTCGCTGAAAAGGGCTTCGGCAGCACCGCCATGGCCGACATCGCCGCTGAAGTGCAACTGCCGCGCTCCAACCTGCACTACTACTTCAGCACCAAGACCGAGTTGTACAGCGCCGTGCTGTTCGACTTGCTGGAAGTCTGGAAGCAGGACGCGCTGTGCTTCGAGATGTTCGATGACCCGCGCGTGGTGCTCAGCAGCTACATCCGCGCCAAGATGAACCATTCCCGCAGCCGGCCTTACGGTTCGAAAGTCTGGGCCAACGAAATCATCCATGGCGCGCCGACCCTCGGCGCAGCGCTGGATGCGAGCCTGTACGACTGGGCCAAAATGAAGGAAGCGAAAATCCGCCAGTGGGTGGACGACAAACGCATCCTGCCGGTTGAGCCCTCGAGCCTGCTGTACATGATCTGGGCCTCGACCCAGCACTATGCCGACTTCGATCACCAGGTGAACATTCTCAACGACCATCAGCCGTTGTCGGACATGCAGTTCGAGAGAGCGGTGCAGACGGTGACCAGTGTGATTTTGCGGGGGATTGGGTTGGAGCCTTGAGGTTGGGTGGTGTTGCTGCTGGCCTCTTCGCGGGCAAGCCCGCTCCCACAGTGTTTTATGTCGTACACAAATCCTGTGTACACAGAGAAACCTGTGGGAGCGGGCTTGCCCGCGAAGGCGTCGGTTCAGACGCCGCTGACCTCAAGGGCTGACGTGATACGGATTCCTCGGATCATGATTCCAGTCCAGGAACGGCTTGCCGGTGTCCACCGGCACCATCTCGATGCAGTCCTGCACCGGGCAGGTGATCTGGCACAGGTTGCAGCCCACGCACTCCTCATCGATCACTTGATACTTGTGAGTACCGTCCGCCTGCTTGAGGCTAGCCACGGCCTGGTGCGAAGTGTCTTCACACGCGATATGGCAACGACCGCAACCGATACAAGCCTCCTGATCGATTTTCGCGATCACCTGGTAGTTGATGTCCAGGTACTTCCAGTCCGTGGTGTTGCCCACCGCGCGGCCGGAAAACTCCGAAATGCTGGCATAGCCCTGACTGTCCATCCAGCGTGACAAGCCGTCCTTCATCTCCTCGACAATCCGGAAGCCATGCAACATCGCCGCCGTGCACACCTGCACCGAGCCGCTGCCCAGGGCGATGAATTCCGCGGCGTCGCGCCAGTTGCCGATGCCGCCGATGCCGCTGATCGGCAGCCCCTGGGTCTGCGGGTCGCGAGCGATTTCGGCGACCATGTTCAAGGCAATCGGCTTGACGGCCGAGCCGCAGTAACCGCCGTGGGTGCTTTGGCTGCCGACCATGGGGTTGGCGACCATGCGTTCGAGGTTGACGCTGGTGATCGAGTTGATGGTGTTGATCAACGACACCGCATCGGCACCGCCTCGGTGTGCGGCGCGGGCGGCGACACGGATGTCGGTGATGTTCGGCGTGAGCTTGACGATCACCGGCAACGAGCAATACGTCTTGCACCAGCGGGTGACCTGTTCCACATATTCCGGCACCTGGCCGACCGCCGCGCCCATGCCGCGTTCCGGCATGCCGTGGGGGCAACCGAAGTTCAGCTCGATGCCGTCGGCACCGGTGGCCTCCACCAGCGGCAGGATGTTTTTCCAGGATTCTTCGACGCAGGGCACCATCAAGGACACGATCAGCGCGCGGTCCGGCCAGTCCTTTTTGACCTGGGTGATTTCCCGCAGGTTGATCTCCAGCGAGCGGTCGGTGATCAGTTCGATGTTGTTGAAGCCCAGTACCTCCCGGTTAACCCCGAAGTGCGCCGAGTAGCGCGACGACACGTTCACCGCCGCCGGGTCTTCACCCAGGGTTTTCCAGACCACGCCGCCCCAGCCGGCCTCGAAGGCGCGGACCACGTTGTAGGCCTTGTCGGTCGGCGGCGCGGAGGCCAGCCAGAATGGATTGGGTGATTTGATGCCGGCGAAGACAATCGACAGATCGGCCATTTACGCAGCCTCCACGTTGAGCATCAGTTGAGCGTTGATTGCCTCGGCGGCGCGCTTGCCATGCTGCACGGCTTGCACGGTGAGGTCTTGATCGAGGCTGGTGCAGTCGCCGCCGGCATACACGCCGGGGATGCTGGTGCGCAGGTTTTCATCGACTTCGATGCGTTCGCCCTGGCGCTTGAGCTCGCGGGCCAGCGGATCGCTGAGGGCGCTGCCGTCGAAGGCCTGGCCGATGGCTTTGAAGATCGCATCGGCGGCCAGTTCGAAGGTTTCACCGGTGGTTTGCAGGCGACCTTTCACCAGATGGGTGCGGGCGAAACGCATGCCGCGCACGCGGCCTTGGTCATCGAGCAGCACTTCTTCCGGTTGTGCCCAGGTCATCAGCCGCACCTGATTGGCCTTGGCAATGTCCTGTTCGTGATGGGTGGCACCCATGTCCTCGATGCCACGGCGGTACACCAGATTCACGTCGTGGGCACCGAGGCGGGCCATTTGCACCGCCATGTCGATGGCAGTGTTGCCTGCGCCGAGGACAATGCAGTGGTCGGCCAGGGGCAATTGGCTCAGGTCATCGGCCTGGCGCAATTCGCGGATGTAGTCGGTGGCGGCGAGCAGGCCGGGCGCGTCTTCGTGGGCCAAGCCCAGCTGTTTGCTGGCATTGAGCCCGAGTCCGAGGAACACCGCATCGAACTGTTGATGCAGTTCGCTGAGGGTCAGGTTCTCTCCGAGTTTCTGCCCGTGGCGGATTTCGATCCCGCCGATTTCCAGCAGGAAGTCGAGCTCCTTTTGCGCGTAGTCATCCACCAGTTTGTATTTGGCGATCCCGTATTCGTTGAGGCCGCCAGCCTTTGGCCGCGCCTCGAAAATCACCACGTCATGCCCGTGCATGGCGCTGCGGTGGGCACAGGACAAACCGGCCGGACCGGCGCCGACCACGGCGATGCGTTTGCCGGTGGTGGCAGCGCGCTGGAAGGGGTGCGTGCTGAAGTGGGCGTTGTCCACGGCGTAGCGTTGCAACAGACCGATCATGACCGGCGCGCATTCGTGAGCGTTGTTGCGCACGCAGGCTTGCTGGCAAAGAATTTCCGTCGGACACACCCGGGCGCAACTGCCGCCGAGGATGTTGGCCGAGAGGATTTTCTGCGCCGCGCCTTGCACGTTGTCCTGCGCAATGTTGCGGATGAACGAGGGAATGTCGATCTCGCTCGGACAGGCATTGACGCAGGGCGCGTCGTAGCAATACAGGCAGCGCGAGGCTTCCAGTTGCGCCTGGCGCTCGTTGAGCGGCGGCGCCAGGTCGGTGAAGTGGCCGGCGAGGGCGGCCGCATTCTCTTGGGGATGCGGGAGGTGGTCCAGGGTCTTGATCACGGTTTTGGCCTCACGGTTATTTGAGGTGCTGCCTCTGAATGGGCATTGTTTTTTGCTTCACCCTGTGGCGAGGGAGCTTGGTCCCGTTGGGTGGCGAAGCCGCCCCAAATCCGCTCAACCGGTTTGTTCTGATACACCGGGTCGTTTGGTTCTGGGCCTGCTTCGCAGTCCAGCGGGAGCAAGCTCCCTCGCCACAGAGAATCGGGTCAGCGTTTAACAGCAACCGGCTTGTGCAACTCAGCCCGCTTGCTCAGCAAATCAAACACCGCCGGATACGCCGGCCGCTCGATATACCGCCCGGCCCCGCGTTCGGCCCGCAGGTCGCCGTCGGCCCAGACCACGCGGCCCTGGCTGATGGTGTGGCTGGGCACGCCGCGCACGGTCTTGCCTTCGAAGATGTTGAAGTCCACCTGCTGATGGTGGGTCTTGGCGGAAATGGTCCGCGTGCCTTGCGGGTCCCACAGCACCAGATCGGCATCGGCACCCACACGAATCGCGCCTTTGCGTGGGTAGAGGTTGAAGATCTTCGCTGTGTTGGTGGACGTCAGTGCGACGAATTGCTGCATCGAAAAGCGTCCGCTGTTCACCCCTTCATCCCACAGCACTGCCATGCGGTCTTCGATGCCGGCAGTGCCATTGGGGATCTTGCTGAAGTCGTCACGGCCAGCGGCTTTTTGCTCGGCGCAGAAACAGCAGTGGTCGGTGGCGGTGGTGTGCAGGTTGCCCGATTGCAGGCCATGCCAGAGCGCCTCTTGATGGCCGCGAGGACGGAACGGTGGGCTCATCACGTAACCGGCGGCGGTCTGCCAGTCCGGATCGCGGTAGACGCTGTCGTCCAGCAGCAGGTGCCCAGCCAGCACTTCACCGTAGACCGGCTGGCCTTTGCCCCGTGCGTAGGTGATTTCGTCGAGGGCTTCCTTGGTCGAGACGTGAACCAGGTACAGCGGCGTGCCCAGGGTTTCGGCGATGCGTATCGCCCGGCTCGCGGCTTCGCCTTCAACCTGTGAAGGGCGCGACAAGGGATGCGCTTCCGGCCCGGTGATGCCCTGGGCCATCAGCTTGCGTTGCAGGTGATACACCAGTTCGCCGTTTTCCGCGTGAACGGTCGGCACCGCGCCCAGTTCCAGGCAGCGTTCGAAACTCGCCACCAGGGTGTCATCGGCGGCCATGATCGCGTTCTTGTAGGCCATGAAATGCTTGAAGCTGTTGACGCCGTGCTGGCTGACCAGCTCGGCCATTTCCTCGCGGACCTGTTCGCTCCACCAGGTGATGGCGACATGAAAGCCGTAGTCCGACGCCGACTTCTCGGCCCAGCCGCGCCACTGATGGAAGGCTTCGAGCAAGGATTGCTGTGGGTTGGGAATCACGAAGTCGATGATCGAGGTGGTGCCGCCGGCCAGTCCCGCCGCCGTACCGCTGTAGAAGTCTTCGCTGGCCACGGTGCCCATGAAGGGCAGTTGCATGTGGGTGTGCGGGTCGATGCCGCCGGGCATCAGGTATTGGCCGCTGCCGTCGAGCACTTCGGCGCCTGCAGGTACATCGAGATTTTCGCCGATGGCCTTGATCACGCCGTCTGCGCAATACACATCGGCGCGATAACTTTCATCATGGGTAATAACGGTGGCGCCACGGATCAACAGAGACATTCCGAGTTCCTCGCAGGCAATGACCGGCTTATGCCGGTTCTAGATGTTCTATATAAAAACAGCCCGGCCAGATTGATTCCTGTCAGCGCTGTCAGGATTAAACGCTAGCTGCAGTTATCCGAATCGGCAAGAATATTTTTTATAAGCTTATTCTGTTATTAACTAACTGATATTTAACGACTAAGTTCAAGAATCACCAAAATGGTGAGGCCGCTCACCATTTTGACGCACTTGACAGGATCGAAAAATAGTCAAGATTTCCTATGTGAAATCAGCTGTTTGAGTATGGTCTATGGTTGATGCGCAGCCATTGAAAAAAGATTAACGCACCAGATTGAGTCCTGACTGTCCGGACAACTTGCCTGGCATTCAGCCTGAGTGACATGAAAAGTACCGAAGACTCATCGGTTGAATAAATAAACTGATTGAACATCAGCAAGTTACAAGATTGAAAAGGTTCTGCCAGTGACGCCAGCGGGGAACCCGGCACGTTTATTGATGCCGCCGCTGACACCTTGGCCGGCCATGCAGGTTGTCAGTTTCTCCGGCCATCGTCCGGCTCGCGCTGATCGGCGCCAGCCCCTGATGAGCAACAATAATCAAAAGAACAGTGGAGCGGCCATGCAACAGATCAGATCGCAAGTGACCGAGCGCGACGGCTTGTTCGAGCTCGAAGCCGGCAGCGATGTCCTCGACAGTCCCCGTTACAACCACGACATTGCACCGACCAAGGTGCGCGAACGCACCTGGAACAAATGGCACATCACCGCGCTGTGGGTGGGCATGGCGATTTGCGTGCCGACCTACACCCTCGGCGGCGTGCTGACCGCGTACTTCGGCCTGAGCGTCGGTGAAGCGCTGCTGGCGATTCTGTTTGCCAACATCATCGTGCTGATTCCCCTGACGCTTAACGCCTTTCCCGGCACCAAGTACGGCATTCCCTTTCCGGTGTTGCTGCGCTCGTCCTTCGGCGTGCTCGGCTCCAACATTCCGTGCCTGATCCGCGCCCTGGTGGCGTGCGGCTGGTTCGGCATCCAGACCATGTTCGGCGGGCTGGCGATTCACCTGTTCCTCGGCTCGGTGTTCGAGGGCTGGAAATCCCTGGGCGGCACGGGCGAAGTCATCGGCTTCATGGTGTTCTGGGCGCTGAACCTGTGGGTGGTGATTCGCGGCGCCGAGTCGATCAAATGGCTGGAAACCCTGTCGGCCCCGCTGCTGGTACTGGTGGGCGCAGGCCTGCTGGTCTGGGCCATGCCCAACGTGTCGATGACCGAATTGCTGGCAATTCCGGCCAAGCGTCCCGAAGGCGCCGGCGTGGCCAGCTACTTCGCCGCCGGGCTGACGGCGATGGTCGGCTTTTGGGCCACGCTGTCACTGAACATTCCGGACTTCAGCCGGTACGCGAAAAGCCAGAAGGACCAGATTGTCGGGCAGATCATCGGCCTGCCGCTGACCATGTTCCTGTTTGCTTCCCTCGGCGTGGTGATGACCGCCGCGTCGGTGAAACTGGTGGGGGTGACGGTGTCCGATCCGGTGACCTTGATCGGTCATATCCAGAGCCCGGTTTGGGTCGCATTGGCGATGGCGCTGATCATCATCGCCACGCTGTCGACCAATACCGCAGCCAACATCGTGTCGCCGACCAATGACTTCCAGAACATCGCGCCCAAGGCGATCAACCGCACCAAGGCAGTATTGCTCACCGGATTTGTCGGGTTGGCATTGATGGCCCATGAGCTGCTGAAAAAACTGGGCCTGATTGTCTCGGACGTCAGTCTCGAAACCGTCTATTCCAACTGGTTGCTCGGTTATTCGAGCCTGCTGGGGCCGATCGCCGGGATCATGGTGGTGGACTATTTCCTGATCAAGAAACAGCAACTGGACCTTGCCGGCCTGTACCGCGATGACGTGTATCCGGCTTGGAACTGGAGCGGGTTCATCGCGTTTGGTGTGCCGGTGGTGCTGACGTTGTTGTCCCTGGGCAGCGACGTGTTCAGCTGGTTCTACAGCTATGGCTGGTTTACAGGCTCGGCGCTGGGTGGGGTTATTTATTATGGGTTGAGTGTGATGCGAGTCGATCCGTCCGTAGCGAAATCTCCGGTGTGAAGGATGGCCCCATCGCGAGCAGGCTCGCTCCTACATTTGGAATGCATTCCCCTGTAGGAGCGAGCCTGCTCGCGAAAGCGGTGGCACAAACACCAACGAAACACCTGAAGAAACACACAAGAACAGCCTGAGGAGATCATCATGAACGCGGCCGTAGACGTTCTGCAGTCCAGCCATCAGCACATCAACCGCGACCGCCTGTGGCAGTCGCTCATGGAACTGGCCAGGCTCGGTGCCACGGTCAAGGGCGGCGTGTGTCGCCTGGCCCTGACCGATCTCGACCGCCAGGCCCGGGACATCTTCGTCAAATGGTGTATCGATGCCGGCTGCACCGTCAGCATCGACGCCGTCGGCAACATCTTCGCCCGTCGCCCCGGGCGCAATCCCGACCTGCCACCGGTGATGACCGGCAGCCACATCGACACCCAGCCTACCGGCGGCAAGTTCGACGGCTGCTTCGGTGTACTGGCGGGCGTCGAAGTGCTGCGCACCCTCAATGACCTGAACATCGAAACCGAAGCGCCGCTGGAAGTGGTGGTCTGGACCAACGAAGAAGGTTCGCGTTTCGCCCCGTGCATGATGGGGTCCGGCGTGTTCGCGGAAAAATTCACCCTCGAGGAAACCCTGGCCAAGGTTGATGCCGAGGGCGTGACGGTCGGTGAAGCACTCAATGCCATTGGCTACGCCGGCCCGCGCAAAGTCAGCGGCCACAAAGTCGGTGCCTACTTTGAAGCCCACATCGAACAAGGCCCGATCCTCGAAGACGAACGCAAGACCATCGGCGTGGTGATGGGCGCCTTGGGGCAGAAATGGTTCGACCTGAAACTGCGCGGCGTCGAAGCCCACGCCGGCCCGACCCCGATGCACCTGCGCAAGGACGCCCTGGTCGGCGCCGCGGTGATCGTCGGTGCGCTCAACCGCGCCGCCCTCAGCCATCAACCCCATGCCTGCGGCACCGTCGGTTGCCTGCAAGCCTATCCCGGCTCGCGCAACGTCATCCCCGGCGAAGTGCGCATGACCCTGGACTTCCGCCATCTGGAACCGGAGCGCCTGGACTCGATGATCGCCGAAGTGCGCGAAGTCATCGAAACCACCTGCGACGAACACGGCCTGACCTTCGAACTAACGCCAACGGCCGACTTCCCGCCGCTGTACTTCGACAAAGGCTGTGTCGAAGCCGTGCGCGGCGCCGCCCAAAGCCTGGGCCTGTCGCACATGGACATCGTCAGCGGGGCAGGGCACGACGCGATCTTCCTTGCCGAACTCGGCCCGGCCGGGATGATCTTCGTGCCCTGCGAAGGCGGCATCAGCCACAACGAAATCGAAAACGCCGCGCCGGAAGACCTGGCGGCCGGGTGTGCGGTGCTGTTGCGGGCAATGCTGGCGGCTTCGGCGGCGGTGGCGAAGGGCGAGCTGGCGGCCTGAGCCGAGTGACGTGCGCTGAAATTTTCAGCGCACGTCACAACGCGCAATCCTCAATCGTCATCCTGTTGAATCCCTCAATCAGTGGAGCAACACGATGTCGTCCAACACCCAAGCGGTCAACCTGCTGCAATCGATCCCACAGGTTTTCGAAAGCCTGACCCAGGTCCATGTCGCACTCGATCAGCATGATCTCGATCCCGCCCTCAAGCACTTGATCCACCTGCGCGCCTCGCAGATCAACCAGTGCGGTTTCTGCGTGAAGATGCACACCCGCGAAGCCCGGGAAGCCAATGAAACCAACGAGCGCCTGGATCGCCTGATCGTTTGGCGCCACGTCAGTGATTTCAGCCCTGCGGAGCGCGCCGCGCTGGCGTGGACCGAAGCCTTACGGCATCGATGACCTTTGGCTTCGATGAGTCGGGGCGGGTGAGCCGGATCTTCATCATGCGTAATCCCGAGAAACTGGCGAAGCTGGAGGCATCGTTGAACCTGCAATAGTCAGTCAAACGACCACCGGCCCTTCAAGCTTTTCACAGACCGAAAATGATGGAGATCCCACAGGGTTCGTTGCACTAACCAGAATCCCGGCGGTCGTATTCTTCACAGGGTCACCATACTTGTGGGGTCGAAATGAGCCAGGACGTTCTGACCACCGAAACCAATCGCCTCCAGTTGCAGCAAATCATCGCCGGCTTGTCCTACGGCGTGATCCTGCTCGATCCTGACCAGAGCATCCTGTGGGCCAACGAGGCGGCGCTGGCCATGCACGGCGTCTCGCAGATCAGCGACCTGGGTAGCAACACCATGGCGTATGCCAAACGCTTCGCATTGCGCTATCGCAACAATCATGTGGTGCCAGTCGACAGCTACCCGATCAACCGGGTGGCGCGCGGCGAGACGTTCAGCGATGTGCTAGTGGAAGTGACGTCGACGGCGGACGAAGTGCGTACCTGGGTCCATCGCGTGCGCAGTCTGGTTTTGGCCGACAGCCATGGCGAGCCGGAATCGCTGGTGCTGATCATGGAGGATGTCACCAACTGGGCCAGCGCCGGGCAACTGACCGCCCGTGAGCGTGATGTGCTGGGCCTGATCTGCGAAGGTCTGGCCGACAAGGAAATCGCCGCGCGCCTGAAAGTCGCGCCGAACACGGTACGCAACCATGCGGCGATGGTGTATTCCAAGCTCGATGTGCATAGTCGCAGCGAGGCGATTGTCTGGGCGCGGGAGCGGGGACTGTTCTTTGGTGAATCCCGGTCGAAGGGGCAGGGTTAAGGTACAAACGCACTATCGGTCACCGCATTGATCGAAGAGCTGCGTTACGAACTGGACAGCAACTCCCTGAAATGGCCTGATTCGGTGATGTAAGAACTGTCAGCTTTTCCGGGTGTTGGCCACGGGCTGAGCTATGAGTGATTCGCAGATATTTATTTTTTTGACAGGTGCATGGACTTTGCGCGCCGGTTTTGTTGTCACAAAAAATGTGTCTATCACTTATCGCGGGTCAACCTATGAAAACTCTTGGGAAACGCGTTATCTCACCCTTGTCGCTGGCATTGTGCGTGGCGATCCTCGGCGGCTGTGCCAGTCCGCCACCCCCGCCAGTGGTCACTCCACCGCCTCCTGAACGCACCTGTCAGGCCATGGATAAAACCGATGTCCTGGGCGATGTACGGGCTGAAGACGGGCAGGTGACCCGAGTCACCACCACGACGCGTTGCGTCACGCAGTAAATCCTGGCGTTGCGCTGCACAACAACCCCGACTTGCTCGGGGTACATCTCTGTGGGAGCAGGCTCACTCCCACAGGGATTTGTGCTGTTCAGACGATCAGGACAGGAAACCGCCATCCACATTCAGCGAAACGCCGGTGGTGTAGCTGGAAGCATCGCTGGCCAGGTACAACACTGCGCCGGCCATTTCGCTTGGGTCAGCTACGCGCTTGAGCGGGATCTGTTGCAGCGCGGTGTTGAGGATGGCTTCGTTTTTCACCAGTGCCGAGGCGAACTTGGTGTCGGTCAGGCCCGGCAGCAAGGCATTGCAGCGAATCCCGAACTGCGCGCATTCCTTGGCGAACACCTTGGTCATGTTGATTACCGCTGCCTTGGTCACCGAGTAGATGCCCTGGAAGATGCCCGGCGAAACACCGTTGATCGATGCCACGTTGATGATGCTGCCGCCGCCGTTTTCGCGCATCAGCTTGCCGGCTTCGACCGACATGAAGAAGTAGCCGCGGATGTTCACGTCGACGGTTTTCTGGAAGGCGCTGAGGTCGGTGTCCAGCACGTTGCAGAACTGTGGGTTGGTCGCGGCGTTGTTGACCAGGATGTCGAGACGGCCGAACTGTTCCTTGATGCCGGCGAAGACCTGGCTGATCTGTTCCATTTCGCCGATATGGCAGGCAACAGCGGTGGCCTTGCCGCCGGCGGCGATGATCGCGTCGGCGACGTGCTGGCAGCCTTCAAGCTTGCGGCTCGACACGATCACGTGGGCGCCTTGCTGGGCCAGCAGTTTGGCGATGGCTTCACCGATGCCACGGCTGGCGCCGGAGACGAAAGCGATCTTGCCGTCGAGGTCGAACAACTGAGTCTTGGACATGGGATTCCCTTGTTATGAAGCCTTGTTATGAAGCCGATCAGAGGCTGGATTTCGAAATGACCTGCAAGCTCATCTGCTCCAGCAGCTTGTTCATGTGAATGAACTGCGCGAAGCGTTTGTCCCGGGTCTGGCCATGGTAGAAGCGGTAGTAGATCTGCTGCACGATGCCGGCCAGGCGGAACAGGCCGTAGGTGTAGTAGAAGTCGAAATTGTCGATGCGGATGCCCGAGCGTTCGGCGTAGTAATCGACGAACTCGCGGCGGGTCAGCATGCCCGGCGCGTGGCTCGGCTGGCGGCGCATCATCTGCACCGGTGCCGGATCATCGGCTTCGATCCAGTAGGCGAGGGTGTTGCCCAGGTCCATCAGCGGATCGCCCAGGGTGGTCAGTTCCCAGTCGAGCACGCCGATGATCTGCATCGGGTTGTTCGGGTCGAGGATCACGTTGTCGAAGCGGTAGTCGTTGTGCACGATGCTGGAAGTCGGGTGGTCGGCCGGCATCTTGTCGTTGAGCCAGGCTTTCACCGTTTCCCATTGCGGCGCATCGGGGGTCAGGGCCTTTTCGTAGCGATCGCTCCAGCCTTTGATTTGCCGCGCAACGTAGCCTTCGGGCTTGCCAAGGTCACCCAGGCCGTAGGCGTTGTAGTCGACGCGGTGCAGCTCCACGAACTTGTCGATGAAGCTCTTGCACAGGGCTTCGGTTTTCGCCGAATCCAGGCCCAGCTCCGGCGGCAGGTCCGAGCGCAGGATGATGCCGTTGACCCGTTCCATGACATAGAACTCGGCACCGATCACCGATTCGTCGGTGCAGTGCACGTAGGCTTTCGGGCAGTACGGAAAACCGTCGCGCAGTTGATTGAGGATGCGGAATTCACGGCCCATGTCGTGGGCCGACTTGGCCTTGTGGCCGAAGGGCGGGCGACGCAGGACGAATTCCTGTTCGGGGTATTCCAGCAAGTAGGTGAGGTTTGAAGCGCCGCCCGGAAACTGGCTGATCCGTGGCAAGCCGCTGAGCCCCGGAATATGGGCCTTGAGGTACGGATCGATCAAGCTGGCATCGAGCTCTTCGCCGGTGCGGATACGGGTGGACTGGTCGTTAAGCGCCATGCTTATCCCTTCTGCTTATTCTGGAGGCCTTAAACTATTGGCTAATCTAATGCTGAGGCAGGAGTGCCACAAGCGTGGCACGGTCTTATAGGTTAGCGTGTTGCAGGATAATCAGCGTTCCTGATGTGCGAGAACACGCCCGGCGGACTATGGTTCAGGGGCACGGTGCTGTCAGGAAGGAGATTTGAAATGGGCTGTCCGCAAGTCTGTGCCAGTGCCACCCTGCAATGCAGCTTTGGCGCGGCGCCGGCCGTGCTCAACGTGCTGCCGGTCAATCGCACACTGACCGCTGGCCTGCCGGCGGCGAACATCATGGATCACATCCCGCTGGTCAACATCATGCCTTTCGGTGTGTGCACGAGCCTGGCCAACCCGACGGTCGCGGCCGCCACCGCTGCGGCGCTGGGTGTGCTGACACCGATGCCCTGCATCCCGGCGACCGCCACGCCGTGGATACCGGGTGGGGCGCCGACCCTGCTGCTGGGCGGCATGCCGGCCATCGACGCCAACAGCACCTTGATGTGCAACTGGGCCGGGGTGATCAAGATTGTCATGCCCGGGCAGATGCAGATGCTCATTCCCTGACTCCCACAAGGCTTCACGCCTCGGCAGGATCACTCCAGCGCCTGAACCACCAGCGTACCCTCGAGATCGGCTTGCCCTCGGCGTCCAGCGGTCGCCCATCGGCGGCGAAACCCTGTTCCGGTTCCAGCAACTGACCGTTGAGATACCGCGCCTCGACGGCGGTTTTACCGTTGGGGTGAAAGCGCTGATACCGCCCCTCGCGCACGCCATCTCGGTAAAACTGCGTCTCGGCCAGTAGCCCGTCAGGGAAGTAGTTGTTCGCTTCACCGTGAAGCAGGCCCTGGCGATAAGTCGCCTTGCGTTGCAACCCGCCCTCGGGCGCAAAGAAACTGGCCACGCCGTGCAACTTGTCGTGCACATAGGGCAGTTGCGCCGAGACGTTGCCATTGGGGTAATACAGCAGGCTCGTGCCCTGTAGCTCGCCCTGACTGTAGCTCAGGTTCGCCTGAGGTCGACCGGCGTCCTTGATGCGCAGCGGGCCTTCCAGCCGGCCTTCAAGCAAGCGCCCGTCGAGGTGGCTGTCGCCACGCTCCAGATCAAGTTTGCTCGATGTCATTGCGTAACCCTCCTCAGTTGACCTTCACCAGCCCGCCCTTGATGGTCAGCATGCCGCCGCCGTCGACGGTTTGCTCGGCGGCGGCCTTGTTCAGCAGGCTGATCCCGGCATCGTTGGTCAGCGTCGTGCCCGCCTTGTTTTCCAGCGCGGTGCCGGCCTGGTTGCTCAAGGAAGTGCCGGCTTTCTGGCTGATCGACGTGCTGGCCTCGGCGGCGAGGTCCGCGCCGCTCTTGATCGCAAAACTGCCGCCGCTTTGCAGGGTCAGGGTGCCGGTCACCTTGATGGTCAGGTTGCCGTCCACGGTCAGGCTGTAGTTGCCGGTGACCGTGTGGTCGTAGTTGCCGCCGGTGCTGTGGGTCTGGTCGGCGCCGACTTTCACCGTGCGGCTGTCCTTCACGTCAAGGCTGTCGCTGCCGGTCTGGATGGTCACGCTGCGTTTGCCTTTCTCCAGGGTCACGGTCTCGTCGCCTTCCTTCACCGTGCGCGTGCGGGCGTTCTGCACCGTCAGGGTTTCGTCGTGGCCAACGGTGGCAGCGGTGTCGTTGAGCACGTTGATCTTCAGATCCTTCTGCGCCTGCAGGAACACCTCTTCGGCGTCCTTCTTGTCTTCAAAGCGCAACTCGTTGAAACCGCCGCCGCCCTTGGACGACTGGGTCTTGATCCCGGACTGGGTCTGATTGGCCGGCAGCGCATAGGGCAGGGCGTTGTCACCGTTGTAGACGCAACCGGTCACCAGTGGCCGATCGGGGTCGCCGTCGATAAAGGTCACGATCACTTCCTGGCCGATGCGCGGGACGAACTGCATGCCGAAACCCTTGCCGCTCCAGGGCAGCACCACTCGCACCCAGCAGGAGCTGGTTTCATCGTTTTTGCCGTCGCGGTCCCAGGGAAACTGCAATTTGATGCGGCCGTATTCGTCGGTCCAGATCTCTTCGCCGGACTTGCCCACGACGATGGCGGTCTGGGTGTGCATGCGTGGTTTTGGCGTTGTTCGCGCAGGGCGAAATGGCGTGGCTTTGGGGATCGCTTCGAAGCGGTTGCGGTAATGATCGTGGCTGGCTTCGTGAGTCACCGCCGTCACCACCCAATCGATATTCAGGGTTGTGTCATCGTGACCGGCCAGCGTGAACCAATGCCCCGGCACCAGCCAGCGGCAGTCGCTTTCGCCGACAAAACGCTTCTCCTGACTGCGCAAACCATCGACGCGCTGCTTGGTCAGTGCATCGCCGCGGGCCTTGGCGTTGTAGCTGCCCGGATGCTCGTACATCGACCGCGGTCCGGCGACTGCTTCGGCCTGGCTGTAGAGCGAAGTGGTCGGCGTGGTGAATTCGTAATCCGTCGCCTGATACACCCCGGCCACCGCCTGCACGCAGACCTGCCCGGAGCGAATGCCATGCAGTTCGCGCTCGCCCATCTGCTGGCCGAGATAGTTTACCTTCGGCCCGTTCGGGATTTGTGGGAAGGCATCGTTACTGTCCCCCAGCACCAACGTGTGCTTGCCGTCTTCGTGGGTAAAAAACCAGAAAATCCCTTCCTCCTCCAACAGGCGCGAAACGAACGCGAAGTCGGTTTCGCCGTATTGCACGCAGTACTCGCGCGGGGTGTAGCTGCCGGTAAGTTTCAGGGTGAAATCGGTAAAGCCGTGGGCCTTGAAAATCGTGGTGACGATGTCTGAAGTGGAGAGGTTCTGGAACACTCGGTTGTTGCTGGCCAGGGTCAGCCACCAGAGCCACGGGCGTAGCACGAGTTGATAGCGTTCGGCGGTGGCGTCGGCCGGGAGTTGGCGGATTTCGGCGACCAATGCATCGAGAGGGCGGGTTTGGGCGTCGTTGTGCAGGGTGGTCGTGACGTGGGTGGCAACGGCGGTGGTCAGGGTTAATGAGGTGCCGTCATTGAGGCCATTCAAAGTCTGCTTGCCGAGGCCGTTGAGGGGTTCCTCACCGGAAATGGACTCAGGATAAAGTGCCGCTAACGATGAGGCGGTCAGGGAAAGGCTGGTAGTTGTATCGATGGCGCGCGGCATTAGAATCTGGTCATATGTTTATTTGAGCCCAGGCGGGATAATGGTCGCCTTTGCTTGAGGCATATAATCCACAAGAATTAACGGCTCCTGCGGGAAAGTTATATAGCCAGAATCCATCCAGAGCGCCCCCGCCGAAGTGCGAACTACCCGGTATGGCCCATGCCCCAATAGCAGATCTTCCCGCTGCTTGATTGAAGTCTCCTCCCACAATGACGGGATTGGCACCTACCAGCGCGATAATTCGACCCATAAGGTTTCCTGCTATCAAGTCCCAGTCATTTCCTGTCGGCGACCATGCATGAATGGTACATAAATAAAGCGTCGCTCCCCCACGGGCAATGGTTGTATACAGGACTCCTCGACTCACTCCGTCCGGGTGAACGATGATATTCGATGCCGTTGCACCCAATCCCTGGCGAGTAAGTACACTGGTAGCACCCTGGTAGCCGCCATGCCAGCGCGATCGTGTACCGCTATACAAAATCCCGGGCCGGCTGGAAGTTCCTGTGCGTCCCTGAAAGTCATAGGTATATCCTTGAACATCCCCCGACTCGGCCGACTCTTGTAAAAAAATAATGTCGGCGCCGTCGGTGAGCAGTTTTTCCACATGCATTTCAACAGCGTTACTGCCTTGCGTATTCCATGTCACACAAGTAAGCATGTAATAACCCCTTTCGCCCATCTGGATGGCTTGACTAAGTCGCTTCACCTACTGAAAATTTTGTCTTGATCAATTTTTGCATCAATATCTTTACCTCCTTCAGCAAGTTCCCCGGTTGTGAGGTGATTGTATGGGTGGCGGCGGATATTTTTGCTTTTTTGCCTTCTTCTTTCATCAGGCTTTTTGACGATGTTTTAACATCAAGCTCGTCGTCTTCGTCAACTTCAAGTTGGTAATAGATCGAGCCATTGTTTTTTCCTCCGACCAACGTGATATGGAAATAAGTCCACATCCCTGAGTCATTGGGGACAATTGATATATGAGCGTTGTTCTGACCGATCTTGAGACCGTTAAGTACTAGCATTCCGGAGCGGGTACTAGTCACCAGCCCGGTACCGCCAACTGCGCCGATCACCTCCACGTCCTCACCGTAGATTTTTCCGGTGTTGATGATCGAGTTCACCATGGGCGTCCAGGGATCATGTGTGGAAATATTTGCCGCCGTGAGTGTGGATTGCGCATAAGCCATGATTTTCGTCACTCCTGTAAAAGAAAAAGCATTCAAATGACCCGCTTTATCATCACCGGACAACCGGATGAGGACATTTATTCCAGCACCCACTCCGCCAACTTCCCCGTCACCTGCGTCATCAACACATTTTCAACATCCCGAGCCCCGGCAGCACTGCACTTGGCCAACACCGCCTGGACAATCCCTGCATCGAACTCAAACTGCTTCCCGGTCGCGGCTTTGTACCGACCACGCAATTTCTCCAGCTTCGCCAACACAATCCCTTCCAGCGTCGCTTCATCCAGCGGCCGATATGCCACCACCGTCATCCGCGCGAGAAACGCCGGTCGAAAGGCTTGCAGCAGCACCTTGTGCAAGGCTTCGTTAAAGGTATCGGTTCCAAGTTGTGCCACCGGTGTGTCGAGCAACAGTTCGGCGCCCACGTTACTGGTGGCGAGCATCACAGTGTTCTTGAAGTCCACCACCAACCCGGTGCCGTCTTCCATCACGCCTTTATCGAACACGTTGTAGAAGGCTTCGAGTACATCCGGATGGGCCTTTTCGATTTCATCGAGCAATACCACCGAATAGGGTTTGCGCCGTACCGCTTCAGTCAGCACGCCGCCGCTGCCATAACCGACGTAACCGGGCGGGGCGCCTTTGAGTTGGCTGACGGTGTGGGCTTCCTGGTACTCCGAGAGGTTGATGCTGATCAGGTTGCGCTCGCCGCCGTACAGCGCGTCGGCCAAGGCGTAAGCGGTTTCGGTTTTACCGACGCCCGTAGGGCCGACCAGCAGGAACACACCAACAGGTTTTTGCGGGTCGGTGAGGCCGGCGCGGTAAGCCTGCAGGCGCTGGGCGATGGTGCCCAGCGCGATGCTTTGGCCCATGACGCGCAACCCCATGCGCTGGCCAAGGGTGCGCACGGCGTGCGCTTCGTCGGCGAGCATTTTGCCGACCGGGATGCCGGTCCAGCCGGCGATCACGGCTGCGACGGTTTTTGCATCGACCTGTTCCGGCACCAGCGGATCGTCCTGGCGAATGGCGTCGAGCCCGGCTTCCAGGCGCACCAGTTCGGCGGCCAGATGATCGATGCGGCTGTCGATGGCTTCGTCCGGCTTGTCGCTGTCGGCGCGTTCGCTCAAGGTCAGCAATTCGCTGCGGGTTTCCAGCAGTTCGCGCACCGCAACCCGTTCTTCATTCCAGCGCACTTCCAGCTCGCGGATCGCTTGCACATTCGCCACGGATTCGGTTTCAAGCAGGGTGATGCGCTCGCGGTGATCGAGCCCGGTGGCTTGTTCGCGGCGCAGGCGTTCGACTTCATCCTTGAGGCTGTTCTGCCGGTGACGCAGGCTTTCCAGCGGTGGCGGCACGTCGTGCTGGCCGAGGGCGACCCGGGCGCAGGCGGTGTCGAGCACGCTGATGGCTTTGTCCGGTAACTGGCGCCCGGAGATGTAGCGGTGGGACAGTTTCACCGCTTCGTGGATGGCCGCGTCGAGTACTTGCACGCCGTGGTGCTGTTCGAGTTTGGCGGCAACCCCGCGGAGCATTTCCACTGCGGTGGTTTCGTCCGGCTCCTCGACTTGCACCAACTGAAAACGCCTCGCCAAAGCAGGGTCTTTCTCGAAGTATTTTTTGTATTCCAGCCACGTGGTGGCCGCCAGGGTGCGCAACTCGCCACGGGCCAGGGCCGGTTTGAGCAGGTTGGCCGCGTCGCTGCCGCCTTCCGCGCCACCGGCACCGATCAGGGTGTGGGCTTCGTCGATGAACAAAATGATCGGTTTTTCCGCGCTACGCACCGCGTCGATCACCCCTTTGAGGCGTTGTTCGAACTCGCCCTTGACCCCGGCGCCGGCCTGCAACAAGCCGAGATCGAGCACACGCAAACTGACTTCCTGCAAGGACGGCGGCACATCGCCGGCAGCGATGCGCAGGGCCAGGCCTTCGACCACGGCGGTCTTGCCCACGCCCGGCGCGCCGACCAGGATCGGATTGTTCTGCCGACGGCGCAGCAGGATGTCGATGCATTGGCGAATCTCGCCGTCGCGGCCGACGATGGGGTCTATGCGCCCTGCGTGGGCGTCGGCGGTCAGGTCCTGGGTGAACTGGTCCAGCACCGAGTCCTGTTTCGGCGCCGGGTTGCCGGCAGTCACCGCACGTTTACCGCCGACGTGCTCGCGAGAATTTTCGGTCCATTCCAGCAGGTTGCTGCGCAAAGCCTCTCGAGGAATCTTCAACAGTGATGAAGCACTGTTGAGCAACAGGCTGCGGCGCTCATCGCGGTCGATCAAGGCAAGTAGCAGCAACCCTGAGCGAATGCTCTCCAGTCCCAGCACACTGGCCTGCACCACCGCGTCTTCGAGCAACCCGGTGGTGTGCGACGACAATGCCGGGGTGCGCGTGCTGCCGGACTTGAAGAGCTCCAGCGCCTTGTTGATTTCCGCCGTCAAGGCGTCGCGCTCCAGGCCGAAGCGCGGCAGCAGATAGGCGAAGTCTCCGCCCTCGATGTCCAGCAACTCCAGCAGCAGGTGTTCGATTTCAACGTAGTGGTGGCCTCGCTGCAGACAGCGTTGCGCAGCCCGCTCCAGGGCGCGGCGGTTGTCCGGGTTGAGGCGTCCGATCAGGCTGGCCAGTTCCATGTTCAGGTGATCTCCAGCTGACGAAGACGGGTTTCGATGCGTTGCACCGCCAGACTGGTCTGGCGTTGCAAGCCGCCGTTCCAGCTGAGCAGTGGTGGCGCCTGGCGACTGAGTTTGATTGGGCCGGCACCGCGCACCAGCAGCACCAGGGTGCAATCCAGGTCCGGGCCAAAATACAGTGCACTGAGGCTGGCCAGTACCGGGTGAG
This sequence comes from Pseudomonas sp. GL-RE-26, assembly GCF_019956275.1. Classification (NCBI taxonomy): domain Bacteria; kingdom Pseudomonadati; phylum Pseudomonadota; class Gammaproteobacteria; order Pseudomonadales; family Pseudomonadaceae; genus Pseudomonas; species Pseudomonas sp. GL-RE-26. The sequence goes on along the minus strand of NZ_JAHBDI010000083.1, from coordinate 74,686 downwards.
ACTCGCCATCGGGCAGGAACCGCGCCGCCTGGGCAGAGGTCAGCGGGCCAAGAGTCAGGCGGATGCCGGCGTGTTCATCCCAGACCCGGGTGCCGGCCACTGCCGTGCGACCCAGCTGCAGATTGCGGCCGCCGGGGATCATGCGGCTGCGACTGGCGGGCGGGATCTCGCGCCAGGCACCTTCATAGGCGCTGAGCTCAACCGGCAGTTCGAATTGCTCACGCACGATGGCGGCGAAACCGGCGAGGGAGCGGCGCCCATCGGCGAACAGCGCGCTGCACGCCAGCACGGCACAATCGGGTACGGCCTGACGCTCCTGCAAGGCTTTGGGCAGCAGGCCGGTCAGGGCCCGCAACTGGGCCTGAACCGCCGAGGCACCAGGGACGGTGAACCCCACGGCAATCCGGTGTTTGCGCATCACTTTGTACAGCAGGCTCAGCAGCCGATGCTGAAACAGGTCGAGAAATTCAGCGGGCGCGTAATCCTTGGCCCTCGCGCGTTGCTGCAACCATTCCTGATAGGCGTAGGGCAGCGGGCCGTCGGGACCGCCGAGGCCGAACACCGGGGTGCTGAGGACCGGTTGCTGGCCGGGTTCCTGGGTCAGGCTTTCGATTTCGCTGGCGGCAAACAGTGGCGTCAACGGGCCGCGCAAGCGCAGTGCTTCCGCTTGCGGAGCGGTGCCGCTGCCCAGGGATTCGGCTTGCGGATGTTCGCGCTCGAGCAGCAACAGCGCCTGCAACAGTTCGAACCCCTGGGGATCCCGGCGCAGTCGTTGGCTCAGGCTCAGAGGGACAGTGGCATGCCGGCTTGGGGTTGCCATGTCTTCACCTCCCTGTCCGATTGAACCAGTACCGTGCGCACGAAACGGTTAGCGGTGGCATAGAGTGAAAAGAACTGCGCAAGCACCGCTGAAAACAACACCGCGCTGCTGCCGACGAAATGCTGCGGGTCGAGTTGCAGGCGCACCTCCAGCCCATTGCGCCAGCCACGCCAGGCGTCTTCGCCGACATGGGCGATGACGCGTTCACAATCGAGGCTGAGCAGGCCTTCGATTTGCCGCCAGGCGCTGGCCTCGTCACGCAGGTTGTGCAACTGGAGGATTTCCTTGAGTGCATCCAGCGCCTGTGGCCCTTCGACCAGCGACAAATGATTGAGGGTCAGTTGCGAGACCAGCCGCCAGCGCGACTCACCGTCCAGTCGCGGCACACTTTGCGGGCTGGGCGGGTTGCGCAGGCGCGCCCAGGCCACCGGGCCCGGACGTTCAAAGCCTAACGGTGTGCCGGCCGGCAGGCTTTGCGCCAGGTGCCGGTTGGTGCAGAGCAGTTCCGCGGTGAGGCTGTAGTCGACGGCCTCGGACAACGGGTCGAATCGGGTGTCCACCAGGCTCACCAACAGGTCGGTGCCGAGGCGGTTGGGGGTCATGCCGCTGACACGGCGGGCATGCCAGTAGCACTGTTTATCGGCGCCGCCATGTTGGCTGCCGTAATAGGCCGGTACTCGCTGAACCCCACGGCTGGAGGTGGCACGCATCGCCCGGATGCTATGGATCTCAACGCTGTTTTCCCGGTGGCTGTCGGCGACCAGGCGGTATTCGCTGCGGGTCCCGTCCGGGCGCAGCGGCTCCGAGGTTCGCGGAAACAGGTTGATCACCGGCGTGCAGCCCAGTGCAAGATCGCTGGCCTGAAGGTGCAGGCGATTGGTCGGGGCGCGGTCGAAGACGATGTACAGGTACAGCGTCTGGTTGTCGCTGGTGGCGCCGGCCAGGGGCAGGTCGAAGAAGTTGAATTTGTCCGCGAAGGCAAAGTACTCGGCGAGCAGGCGCATGCCGGGGTGCACGCCGTCCTCGTCCGGCAGCAAACCTTCATCGCCGGCAAAACCGACGATTTGCGGCAGCCCGGCAAGGGCTTTCGGCACGCTGCCGACGGGCCCGGCCAGGACCTTCACGGCATGGGCACCGAGCAGATCGTAGAGGCAGGCGTTGACCACCGGGGACGCACACAGGTGGACGCGCAACTGTTCGATGCCCAGCGTTGACCACTGGCTGTCACCGAGGCAGCGCAAGCCCAGGCGCAACGCCGAGCGCGCCTGGACAACACCGGTCAGGGCCTGGGCTTCATCGCTGCCCAGCAGCAATGCTTCGGTGATTTCCACCGGCCACAGACGCACGGGTGCACTGGTGCGAAAGTGGATGCTTTCGCCTTTGCCGGTGGTGACGAACAGCGGCGTGTCCCGTGGCAATGGGTAGCCGCCAGCGAGATTGCCTTTGCTCGGGTCCGGCTGGAACTGCACGATCGCGCAGGACGGCAGCGGGCGCATCGCCAATGGATAGAGTTGTTCGAGCAGGGCATCGCTGAATTCGGCGTAGTCGTCATCGAGCCGGCGTTGCAGGCGGGCGGCTAGCAGTGCGAATCCCTCAAGCAGCCGTTCGACGTGGGGGTCGGGGCATTCGTCGGGGGACAACTCCAGCCGCCTGGCAACCTTGGGGTAACGCTCGGCGAAAATGCCGCCGGCATGGCGCAGCCAGGTCAGTTCCCGCTGGTAGTAATCGAGCAGTTGCGGGTCAATCGAGTCGCTCATGACGCACCTCAAGGCCATCGCTTGCCTTCTCGATGACAAATGCCACGGGCCAGTGCTGCTGGCCGCTGCGCAACTCGCCGAGCAGACGGATGCTCAGTTGCTGCGGATGGTCGGGGACTGGATTGACCTGAACCTCGCCCAGTTTCAGGCGCGGTTCGAAATGGTTGATGGCCTCGCGCACTTCTCGCACCAACTGCCGTCGGTCATCGCTACGCTGCTGTTGCAGGGCGGTCCAGTCAGCGAGGCCGTAGTCGAGAATGCTCGGTGGCGAAGTCAAGGCATGAGGGCCGCGTCGGGTGTTGAACAGGCGCAGCAATTCCGAGCGAACAGAGTCGAGCAGGTCCTGGAGGTCGAACACGTGTTGCGTGTCGACCTCGCTTGCGGCCAGTCGCTCGAACAGCGGCGGGAGGAGTGAGCCTGCCATGGCCGATGCGCCCGCTTACTTGACGAGCTTGTTGGCGGCCATGTCCCAGGTCGAGGCGGCCGTGCCTTCCTTGGTGCCGTCGTCTTTCTGCGCGGTCAGCTCCCATTTGATTTTGGTGAAATTCAGCGACAGGGTTTCCACGGGCTTGCCGCCTGTACCACCGCTGACGCTGACGTTGGACAGCACCACGTTGGTCAGGGTGTAGATGATGAACGGCATCAGTTGACCGCTGCCTTCAGCGGCGTTGCGGCCGATGATGACTTTGGCTTCCGGGATCGGTTTGCCGGCACAGCAGTATTCGTTGAGGGAGGGTGTGGAGCTGTCGACGAATTTGGTCAGCGTGAACTCGCCAATGTGCGGCTTGCCGGAGGTCCGTTCCGAGTTGCTGACGTCGTTGGTCACCTGCATGGCCACGTTGTGGCTGTAGGACATGACTTCGATCTTGTCCTTGTAGCCCTCGAGCAGACTGTCGCCTTTGATGTCGCCGCCGAGGTCGAGAATAATTGCATCCATCGCATGAAACTCCTGAAGGTTATCGCGCTAGATAAGCAGGGAACTCCCGTCGGGCCGGCCGACGGGAGCGGGGCAGGTCAGGCGGCGACCGGTGGCGGCAGGGTGGCCACCAGGCGGATCGAGGCGGTCAGCTCTTCAAGCTGGAAGTGTGGCCGCAGGAATACCGTGGCCTTGTAGGCCCCCGGCTTGCCCGCGACTTCCGTCACATCGACCCGCGCTTCACGCAACGGGTACTGCGCCTTGATCTCCTGCGGCGCGTTGTCGTTGATCAGCACGTAGTCGGCGATCCAGTTGTTGAGGTAGGTTTGCACGTTGTCGCGGGTCATGAAACTGCCGACCTTGTCGCGCATGATCACCTTCAGGTAATGCGCGAAACGCGAGGCCGCGAGCACGTACGGCAACATCGCCGAAATCCGCGCGTTGGCGTTGGCCTCGTTGGTGTTGTAGAGCTTGGACTTGTTGGTGGTCTGGCCGCCGAAGAACACTGCCACGTCGCTGTTTTTCTTGTGGCACAGGGCGATGAACCCCAGGTCGTTGAGCTCTTTTTCCCGGCGGTCGGTGATGGCCACTTCGGTCGGGCATTTGAGCGACAGGTCGCCGGAGGTGGTGCGGAAGGTGTGGGCCGGCAAGCCTTCGACCGCGCCGCCGCCTTCAGCCCCGCGAATCGCCGCGCACCAGCCGTATTTGGCGAAGGCTTCGGTGATGCGCTGCGACAAGGCCCAGGCGGCGTTGCCCCACAGGTATTTGCCGTGGTCGCTGCCGTTGACGTCCTCGACGTAATTGATGCCTTCCACCGGCGAGGTGTCCGGGCCGTATGGCAAACGCAGCAGGAAATGCGGGAGCACCAGCGATACGTAGCGCGAGTCTTCGCTTTCACGGAAGGAGCGCCACTTGATCAGCTCCTGGCTCTCGAACACTTTCGACAGGTCGCGGGGCACGGCCAGTTCGGTGAAGCTGTTCATGTCGAACAACCGGGGGCTGGCGGCGGCAATGAATGGAGCGTGGGCTGCGGCGGCGACGTTCGACAGTTTTTCCAGCAGGCCAATGTCCTGCGGGTGACGGCCGAAGGTGTAGTCGCCGACGAGCAGGCTGAACGGGTGGCCACCGAAGGTGCCGTATTCCTCTTCATAGATCTTTTTGAACAGCGCGCTCTGGTCGAACTCGACGGCTTTTTCCAGATCGTTCTGCAACTCTTTCTGGGTGACGTTGAGCAGGCGCAATTTCAACCGGGAACTGGTTTCGGTGTTTTGCACCAACAGGTGCAGGCCGCGCCAGGAGGCTTCGATTTTCTGTAGCTCGGGGTGGTGCAGCACCTCGTTGAGTTGTGCGCTGATCAACTGGTCGATCTGGCTGATGCGATCGTTGATCATCGCCACAGTGTCCTTGTCGATGGCCATGCCTTCGTCGAGGACCTGGGTGGCGAACTCCGCGAGCATGTCGCGGGCATAGTCCTGCTGGCTATCGTCATGGGCCATGCGGCCTTCGGCGATGATGCGGTCAAGCAGGGACAGGTTTTGCGTGGTGCTTTCACTGGTGTTGGCGCTGGCTGAAGCGGGCATGGCGACGTCTCCCTAAGTGAATGAGTGATCAGGCTTGCGGTTCGGCCGGTGCTTCGCTGTCGCCTGCGGGGGCGGCGGTGTCCGGACGGGCAGACTTGATCTCTTGCAGGCCTTCGGTGTTGGCGATGACGTCGCGCAGCAGTTTGTCCAGGTCATCGTTACCGTCGAGCTTGGTCAGCAGGTCGCGCAGACGCTGACGCGCTTCGAACAGGCGCCGCAGCGGGGTCACTTGTTCGACGACCTTCACCGGGTCGAAGTCGTCGATGTGCTTGAAGTTGAGTTCGATGTTGAGCTTGCTGTCGTCGCCAGTGAGGGTGTTGGTGACTTGCAAGGTGGCGCGGGGGGCAATCGAGGCGAGCACTTCGTTGAAGTTGTCGCGGTCGATCTCGGTGAAGCGTCGTTCATTGAGCTTGGGAAGGGGGTTGAGCGGCTTGCCGGAAAGGTCGGCGAGAATGCCGACGACCAACGGCAGTTCTTTTTTCTCGATGGCGTTGCCGATTTCGACATCGTAGGTGATTTGCACCCGGGGTGGGCGGACCCTGTCGAGCTTGTGCTGAGTACTTTCGGCCATGTTGGCTGACTCCGATGCATGAGCGGGCGCAATGCATCGGGAGGCCCGCTCATCGCTTTCCCTTGCTGGACCGTAGGTTAGAAAGGGTGGCAGATGGACCTGTCGTTCCTTTGACAAACCTTGCACATTCGGCATGGGGGGCCGAACTATCCAAGACGCTAGAACAGGTCTATAAAAATGCAAGCGAAAACAATTTTGGACCGACTCGAGAAAAGGAAAATTCATTTTGTGTGCACGTTTTTTTGCGTTCGCCCTGTTCCTGACCCTCGCCGGGTGCTCGTTTTTCGGGCCTCGGGTGGACCTCGATAACCTGACCCTGGACGTCGCGCCGAAGGCCAACGACGACACGCCGATTGCCGTGGATTTTATCGCCGTCAATGATCCGGATCTGCTCAAGCAGTTGTCGGGCATCACGGCGCGACAGTGGTTCGCCGAGCGCGATCAATACCAGCGCGACTACCGGCAGCTGATGACCGTTTGGGGGCTGGAGCTGGTGCCCGGCCAGTTCATCGACAAACAACCCTTCCCGCTGGGGGGCAAGCGGGCAACTGGACTTTTGGTCTTCGCCAGCTATAACACTCCCGGAGCACACCGGTTACGGCTCGATGACCAGAGCGATGCCTGGCTCAAGTTCGACAGTCGCGAGATGACGCTGGTCAGCAATACTCCGCAGTGAAGACATTGCCAGGCCGCTGGTTTGCGCGGCGACGTTGACGTCGAAGGGAGTCGTATGAGCCTGTTACCTGACGCGGTTTGCTGGCACGAGGGCATGCAATTGCTGCCCCAGCATTTTCAGTTGCAAGGGCTGCGAGCCGAGGCGTTGGTGGCGCATTTTGCCCAGGCCTGCAATCCATGTTTCTGGGGCGTGAATCGGGTCGAGTTTGACCCCGGCGCATTGAGTGCCGGGCTGGTGCGGTTGCTCGATCTGCAAGCGACGCTGCCGGACGGTTTGCCCATCAATCTGCAAGTGGGTGTCGGGCCGGCGCTGGAGCTCGATGTCAGCGACGCGGTCAACGCTTCGGAAAACGCCACGGTCACGGTGTACCTGGCCGTCAGCCCGTTATGGCGTGCCGGGCAATTGCTGCCGCTCAAGGGCCGGCTGCAATCGGTGATCGGCGATGCGCTGCCGGATTTGACCAGCGGTGAGTACCCCGAGTCGATCACGGTGTGGCGTCCGAATCCGCGGTTGTGCACGCAACTGAACAAGGCCGACTCCATCTGTTTGCCACTGCTGAAAATCCGCAAGGAGGGCGGTGGTTTCCTTTCGCTGCCCTACACACCGCCCACGCCGTGCCTGCTGCCCGAGTCGCCGTTGGGTCGCCGGGTGGCCGGGCTGTGTGCCAGGACGCGGGAGAAATGCATGTTCCTGGCCGGCCGCCTGCGCCAGGCACAACAGGCCGGCAATCAGGACGATGCGCTGGAAATCCGTCGACAGCTGACGGCGCTCTGGGCACGTCTGCCGGAGGTCGAGGGTACGCTGAACAGCCGATTGGCCACCCCGCAAGCATTGCACGGTTTGTTGCTCGGCCTGGCCGGTGCCTGGTCCGCGCTGGACCCTTTGGCCGGGGTTCCACCGTTCGCCCCCCTGGATTTTCTCGAGCTGCAGCGCGGCTATGAACCGGTCCTGGACTGGCTCGAAAGAACCCTCGAATTGATCCGCGCCGGCTATCGCAGCCTGCCGTTCGAACGCAGCGAACAGAGCTTCTCGATTCAACTGCCGGACGACCAACCGAGCCAGCGCCTGGTCATCGGTTTGCGCATGCCCAACGGCAGCAGCGAACAGGCGGCCGGTGAATGGCTGAGCGCCGCGATCATTGCCTCGGCGCCGCATGTGCCCTTGCTCAGTCGCCAGCGCATGAGCGGTTTGCCCCATGAGGCGATGAGCCGTAACGAGCAAGTGGCCTACAGCGTCGGCGACGACACGCGGTTGTTTGTGGTGACGGCCGAGGGTCAATGGTTCGACGGGCAATTGCCGTTGCTGATTGTCGCGCCGGCCGCCAAGCCGGCGAGCAGCCCATGGCAAGTGGTGTTGTTTGTGGCACAGGCCGGTGAAAGTGCCTGATCACGGAAGGGGCGTCGTATGTTCGAGGGGCATGCCGGGGCGGGTACACGGGGCTTGCGCGAAGCACCGTTGAGCAGCGCATTTCGCGAAGCCTGGTTGCAATGGTCCCGGGAGTGGAGTCAGCTGCCCAGGGACAGCGATGACGATGCGCTGGTGGAGGCGGTGGTCGACCTGTCGACGCAAATTTCCCAGCGTCTGTGGCGCACGGCTTTCGCCCGGGTTGGCGAGGCAGCGACCGATCAGGTCAAGGCGCTGGTCTATGCCTTTGTCGCCTTGATCGATGAAACGCTGTTGTTCACGCCGTGGCCGGGCCAGTCCGCCTGGCAAGAAAAACCCTTGGAGTCGCGGATGTACGCTAGCCGCCAGGCCGGTGAAAAACTGCCGGCGGCGATCAAGACGTTGCTGGACGAGCAGATTCCCGCCACCCGCGATTTGGCCAATGTCTATTTGCAATGCCTGGTGTTGGGGTTTGAAGGACGGCTGCGCGGCGAGCAGAGTCAGGTCCAGCATGAAAAATTGCGCCTGGCGCTGTTCACGTTTGCCTGGCAGCACGACGCGGAGTATGCCGATGTCAGCGCCCGGCTCGCGCAGCCTTCGACGGTGCCTGCGGTGCAGTTGCCGGTGCGGCAGTCGTTGCCCGATGGCTTTCGCCTTGGCCTGGTCATTCTCGCCATGGTCATGATTCTGACCGGGCTGGGGCAGTTCTTCTGGCGTGACATTCGCCAGGAACTCGACCCGGTGTTGCAGAGCACCGATCCGGTGGCCACCTCGGAGCAAGACGCATGAGCACGCTGGGGATCGTGGGGCTGGTCTTCGTCCTGTTGGTGGTGCTGGCGGTCATCGCGGTGGCGGTATGGTGGTTGCGCACCCAGAGCGGGGCGGCGATCCGCAGTTTTTATAACGCAGTGCGCCATATGGAACAGGAGCAGGGCGCTCAGGACCGTTACCAGATTCCATGGTTGCTGATGCTCGGCGACGAAACCCAGGGCACCCAGTTGTGCAGCCAGTGGCGCTTGCAACCGACGGATAAACCGGCCTGGTTCGGGCGCTGGTGGTCGGACCCCGAAGGCGCGGTGCTGGTGGTGCCTCAGGCGCTGTTTTTGCCCGATGAAGGCATGAGTCTTCAACGCGGCGGCTGGTGGCGCTTGTTGGGGTTGATCCTGCGCCTGCGCAGCAAACGGCCACTGGACGGGGTGATCTGGACCGTGCCGGTCAGCCGCCTGGGCAATGCCGAGCAGGCCGCGAACCTCGGTCTGGCGGCGCGCCGGCGCTTCATCGATCTGTTGCAGCGGTTTGGCCTGAGCCTGCCGGTGTACGTGGTGATTACCGGCATGGAAGAGCTGCCGGGTTTTCAGGAGCTGATCTCGGCGCTCCCCGACGAAGTCCGCGAACGCACATTGGGCTGGTCTTCACCCTTTGGCTCCGAGGCGGTCTGGCAGACGCAATGGAGCGATCAGGCGCTGGACCAGGTGAATCGGGCCCTGTCGGAATCGATCATTGAAATCGGTGCGTTGTCCGGCCATCTCAAAGGCGAGCTGTTTGGATTGCCGGAACAATTCGAGGCCTTGAGGCACCACCTGCAAACCGTGCTCGAACCGGTATTTCAAGGCAATGCCCAAGGCGAGGCGCCACGTTTTCGCGGGGTGTACTTCACCGCCAACCAGCCTTCGCAAGACGCTGCCGACGGGTTCTCGGCCTATGACAACGGGTTGCAGCAGAGTGCGTTTGCCCGGCAACTGTGGCAAAGCCGGGTGGTTGCCGAACGCGGTCTGGCTCAGGTGGTGCCCCGCTTGCTGCGCCTGCGTCAGCGCTGGCAGCGACTCACCGGAGTGGTGGCCCTGGCGGTCGGCGTGGTCTGGGCCGCAAGTATGCTTTGGGTCTGGCAGGACTCGGTCAAGGATGCTCATGAACTGTCGCGCCTGCTGCAAGGCGCACAGAAAAATTACGTTGCAGTCACCGATGAGTCCCATCGGCTGGAGTCGACCCGGCGCAACGTCCAGGGGTTCTGGCGGGTCCTGGAAAAGGCTCCGCGCTGGAGCTTCACCTCGGTGGTGTTTCCCACCTCCTGGTTCTCGTCGCTGGACAGGCAACTGGAGGATCAACTGCGCCTGACGGCCCAGAGTCATATGCTGGAACCGCTGCACGACTTGCTGAAGGCAGAACTGGTGCAACTCAAGACCATTCGCAACACCGAGCGACGTGGCAACGTCGAAAGCGAAGACCCGGCCCAATGGCAAAATTACGTCAAGGCCAAGGATCTGGTGGAGCGCGCGGTACGGCTTGAGCAACAGAATCAATGGTTCAACCAAGCGCTGAACAACCCCAAGGCGCCGCTCGAAGACCTGGCGTTGCTGAGCAATAACGCACTGTCCCTGAACCTCAATGCCGGCACGCTGCACCGTGCAGGTTTTTACAACCGGGTGTTGCTCGATGCCAATGGCGGTGACTTGAAGCCCCTGGACCTGGCCATGGAGCGTGCGCTCATCGAGGAGAATTTTTCCGGGCTGATGGAGCGTTGGCTTGACCAGTACTTTCTGGCCGACAACTTCGTCCGTCAGGCCGGTTATCTCAAGCTGCATCTTGAACGGCTGGAGGCCGGCAGCGGCAATTCCCTGGCGGAGCTCGAAGACTTGCGCGCGCTGATCGACGACCTGCAAGCGCTGATCGGGCTGACCAACTCGGCCTGGAGTCGCGGCAAGGGCCAGGACCTGGTGCCGGGTTATCGCGAGATGATGGACAAGGTGCGCCAGAGCAGCCTGCTCGGCCCGCAGGTCGAGCAACAGCTGGACCAGCAAGCCTCCAGGTTGCAGCAAAGCTTTCGTGATCAGTGGATCGCCCAGGCGGGGGCGCGGGGCAACTTGCTGGTTCAGCAAGGCAGCGGGCAACTGAGCTTGCAAGTGCACGTCAACCAGTTGAACAACGCAGTTCAGGCCCTGTTCAAACGGGATTTCGTGGCCATCGCCCTGCGCGCGGATCAGGCTAGCGCTGCCGTTCAGGGGCAGAACGTCGATGGCGATGATCTCGGTACGGCGCTGAACTATTTTGCCAGCTACAAGAGTTATGCCGCCGAAGAGCTGCCACGCATTCCACCGGCGTATCGCGATGCGGTGCTTCAGGCGGCAGAGGGGGCGGCGGCCAAGGCCATGTGGTTGAGTCTCAAGGACCAGAATGACCGACCCCGTGGCGACGATGTATTCAACGTGCTGGCGCCACAGGCTGTGGCTTTGCAAAAAGCCTTCGCCGAGGTCCATCGCAACGATCTGGCCGTGCGTGTGCAAAACGCGTTGAACCGTCGCGCCATGGCCCAGGTGGTCAGCGGTCTGGAGGAGATAACCGCGCAGCCGTTGTTCAGCGGGCGCAGTGAGATCAGTCAGTGGGACGGCTCGAAAAACCTCGGGCTGCAACTGTTTGGCGCCCTTGATGTGCAGGATTTGAAGCTGAGCCTCAAGCAGCAATTCAACACCATGCTCGGCATCACCGAGCGGCGCACCTCGGCGCTGGAGTGGCTGAAGACCCAGCAACAGAATCTCTCGGCGCTGGATTACGAGCGTGTCATGCAATTCAGCGCGCTCAACGATGAACTGCTCAAGTACAAGGACCAGAACCCCGCCAGTTCGCCGGCCCAGATCGAGCAGTTGGTTAGCCGCGATTTCATTGAAATGGACGCCACGTCCTGCGCCCGGATTCTGCAGACGGCCAGCTTGTCCGGTGGGCGCGGGACCTTGGCCCTGCGGGCCCTGGATCTGCAACAGAGCGCGATGCAACGCTGTCAGTTTTTGCAGCAGCAACAAGCAGCGGCGGCCTGGAACGACCTGGCCAACTATTTCAATCAATACCTGGCCGAGCGCTTCCCGTTCGCCAATGGCGTGCAGGCCACCGACGCCGACCCGGCCCGGGTTCAGCACTTCCTCGACTTGATCGACAAACGACTGCCCGTGGCGCAGGCCGGGTTGCAACTGAGCCAGACGCCGGAGCGTCTGGCTGCCGAGGATTTCCTCAACCGCTTGAAGCTGGCCAGCACCTGGCTGGGTCCGCTGTTCGTGCGGGACAAGAGCGGCATCCTCGGCGTTGAAATGGACGTGCGCTGGCGCACCGATCGCGAGGAGGAGCGTGGCGCCGATCAAGTGATTGCCTGGGGTTTGAATGCCGGTAATCAGCAAATCAGTTACCCCGGCGAGCCACAGCCGAACCTGCGCTGGATGGTCGGCCAACCGGTCCGGCTGACCTTGCGCTGGGCCAGGAACGGCTCGCAACGTCCGGCCAATGATCCGTTGCAGCCCAATCTGATGGTGCGTGATTTCGAAGCCGGTTGGGAGTACGGCGGCCCGTGGTCGTTGCTGCGCTTGATGCGTTCGCACCAGTCGGTGCAGCGCCAGCCGAACATGGACTTCACCGATTTTCCGCTGACATTGCGCCTGCCGGTCACCGCACAGACCAGCACCGCCGAGCAGACGCTGATGTTTGTGCGTGTGTCGTTAATGAGCCAGGGCTCGAAATTGCCACTGTCCATTCCACCGCTGCCCACCCGGGCCCCGCGTTCACCGTTCATGCAAACCAGGGCGACTGCGTCTGCGACGGTCATGACTGAGGAGGAGGGCTTGTGAACCTGATTTCACCACCGTTGCCGGAACTGATTGCCCGGCTGCTCGAACCGATCAGCGAACAGGCACCCTGCGGCGAGGATTTGCGTTACGAGCGTGAGTTCGACCTGGCCCGCGAACTGCGTCGGGAGGACGACACCAGCCTGCCAACGGGAGTCTGGCAGTCGTCGATCAAACGGGCGCAATGGCCAGAGCTGGAAAAGCTGACGACCACGTTGCTACTCGAGCGCAGCAAGGATTTGATGGTATGCGCCTGGCTCGGTGAGGCCTGGTTGCATCGGGACGGCCTGGACGGCTTGCCGGGCAGTCTCGCGCTGGTCGCGGGCTTATGCGAGCGCTACCCCGAGCAGCTTCATCCCCGGGCCGAAGACGGTGACCAGTCATGGCGGGTCATTCCCCTGGAGTGGCTGGTGCGGCGCTACAGCGAAGTGTTGCTGACACGGGTGGCGCTGATCGATCCGCATCAGGGTGAATTCGAAGGTTACTGTCTGGACGCGTGGCGGCGATTACAGTTGCAACAGGTACTGGTCAATGACAGCAAAGCGGCAAAAACAGCGGCGGAAACAGCAAGGGGCGAACAGCAAAAACTCACCGAGCTGATCCGGTCCACACCTCCGTCCCACTGGCTACGCCGCCAGGACAACCTGCTGGCGAGCCTGCAACATCTGCAACGGCTGCGAGCCTGGAGTGATGCTTACCTCGGCGCCCAGGCACCGGGCTTCAGGGGTTTGCAGGATGTGATCGAAGCGTTATTGACACTGGTCCAGGAGTTCATCGCCATGCAGCCACGACCGTTGACCGAGGCGCCGGTCGAGCCGCCATCCCTGGCGGCGTCAGAATCGGCCGGGCTGGCGCCGACGCCATCCACACCTCAGGTGTTTCGCGAGCCGGCGAGTCGCGACGAGGCCTACCGGCAATTACTGTTGATTGCCGAGTACCTGACACGCACCGAACCCCACAGCCCCGTCCCTTATTTGATTCGCAGGGGGGTGGAGTGGGGCAACAAACCGCTGAGTGAACTGTTGGGTGAACTGATCTCGGCCGATGCCGAATCCCGTCGCCTGTGGACGCTGTTGGGCGTCCTTTAATCGGTGACCGGGTAGGGCGTGATCGGCGCGGGCAAGGCAATCGGCGTGAGCACCGGTTGACCGGAGAAAAACGCCACGAGGTTCTTGCCCACCAGTTCGACGGTGCCCTGGGTGGCTTCCGGGGACAACCCGGCGACATGGGGGGTGAGGATCACGTTGTTCAGGGTCTTGAGTGCATCCGGCACCTTGGGTTCGGCGTCGAACACGTCCAGCGCGGCACCGGCGATCCGGCGCTGCTCCAGGGCGCTGATCAGGTCGGCAGTGGCAATCACGCTGGCCCGGGCGATGTTGACGATAAACCCGTTGGGGCCCAACGCGTCGAGCACCGGGCGATTGATCAGTTGCCGGGTGCCCACGCCGCCGGGCGTGGCAACGATCAGGAAGTCCGAGGCCCGCGCCAGTTCGGCCGGGGTCGAGCAGAAGGTGTAGGACACATCACTACGATGCTGGCGACTGTGGTAGCAAATGTCCATGTCGAAACCGGCGCTGGCGCGTTTGGCGATGGCCATGCCGACCGCGCCGAGGCCGAGGATGCCCAAGCGTTTGCCGGCCAGGGACGGGCGCATGATCTTTGGCCACTCGCCCCGCCGTACGGCGGCATCACAGCGGGGGATGTCGCGCACCAGCGACAGCAGCAGCGCCATGGCATGGTCGGCGACGGACGAGGCGTTGACCCCGGCACCATTGGTGACGGTGATGCCCCGGTTCGCGGCGGCCTGCAGGTCGACGTGTTCATGGCCAGCGCCGATCACGCAGATGATCTTGAGGTTGGGCAGGGCGGCGATTTCATCGGCATACAGCCCCAACGGGCCACGGGTGAGGACGGCGTCGATCTGCCCGGTGTGGCGGGCGATGGCTTCGGCGCGCTCGGCGGGCGTCGGGGCCAGGATCAGGTGAAAACCCTGATGTTCAAGGATAGGCAGGTAATCATTGATGGTTTCAACCAGTACCAGAACGGTTACAGGCATTTTTGCCTCCCTGTGGGCATCGAAAAATCGGCTCGAACGTCACTTGAGATTGCTGATTTCAGGATGGCTTGGCAACCACCAGCGATCGCAGCCCGTGGCAGCTCCTGCGCCATGGCGGGCACTGCGCTGAGTGTAGGAGCTGGCAAAGCCTGCGATCTTTTTATTGCGTGGGGGCGGGCGATTTATTTCGATGGCGTGAGGGCGGCCCGGGCAGCTTCGAGAATTTCATCCGACAGCGGGTCGCCACGGGTGGCCCGGGACAGCATCAACGCCCCGAACATCAGCGAATACTGCACCAGCGCCTGCTGTCGTTTGCCGGCTTCGTCCTCTGCGTCCAGCAGCGAGCCGAGGGAATCGAGCAGGTTGTTCAGGCCCAGCAGATAGGTCTGGCGCAATCCGCTCTCGGCGGCCTCATGGCACATGTCCCCGGCAAAGGCCACCACCGGGCAGCTGTCGCCTGGATTGTCCCGGCTTTCGTTGGACAGGTAGGTTTCGACCACGGCGCGGCGGGCGGCGTCCTTGCTGTCATGCTCGGCCACCCGTCCTAGCCAGCGTTGTGCGGCCTGCTCGAAAGCCCGGCCGCTGGCCTCTTGCGCCAGGGCTTCCCTGGATTCGAAGTGCCCGTAGAAACCGCCGTGGGTCAGGCCGGCGGCGGCCATCACATCAACCACACTGATCCCGTGCAAGCCGCGTTCGCGAAACAGCCGGGTGGCGGCTTCGACGATGGTCTCGCGGTTGAGGTCGGCTTGTTTGCGGGAAACTCGGGGCATGGGTCATTCTCGGTTTGCAGGTTGAATATCAGAGGGCGTATTGGGCAATCCCGTTGCCGAACGACCAGTTCTCTTTTTTCACTTCCACCAGATTAATGAAAACGTCCTCCAGGCGCACCGCCAGCTCTGCATTAAGGCTTTCGGCGATGGTTTTGTAGAGGAGTTTTTTCTGCTCGACGGTTCGTCCTTCGCTCATGGTGATCTGGATCACCACCAACTGGTCCGAACGGTTGATGCCCAGATAACCGGAATCAAAGATGAAATGCTGCGCATCGTGTTCGGCGAGTATCTGGAAATTATCGTTCTGCGGCACACCGATGGTGCTGTGCATGGCGGCGTAGATCAGTTGGCCGATGCGTTTGACGTGGGTGGGGTCCTGATGTTTTTTGATGTCGACGCGAACCAGTGGCATGGGAAGACTCCAGAAGGAATGCAGGTCGATTAAAAATACATGATGGTAGACCTTTATCAAGCGCGGATTGCACTCAGGCGATCAAGTGCAAGTGCCGACATCGCCGCATTCCCTTGTAGGAGCCGGCTTGCCGGCGAAGGCGGTCTTGAGCCATGCGCCGATTTTTCGGACGCCTTCGCTGGCAAGCCAGCTCCTACAGGTGATTTTGTCGGCGAACTGGTACCACCGTTCCTCACCTAAGTCTTTGCTTCTGCTCACTAATCCCCCAGAATGCCGCCCCTGTTTCGGCCGGACGCCGCCTGTCGGGTATTCCGACGCGTCCTGGCCGGGTGGCAAGTGACCGGAATGTGGAGATCCCACCGGATGAATGATCAGGCCAATAGCGTTAACGAACGCTATGTAGAAGCGACACCCGCGACGCTTTCGAGCTGGAATCGCCAGGACACCACCTGGATGCTGGGCCTGTTTGGCACGGCGATTGGTGCGGGAACCCTGTTTTTGCCGATCAACGCAGGCCTGGGCGGTTTCTGGCCGTTGCTGGTCCTGGCGCTGCTGGCGTTCCCGATGACGTTCTACGCACACCGTGGGCTGACCCGTTTCGTGCTGTCCGGTCGTGAAGGCGCCGACATCACTGAAGTGGTGGAAGAGCATTTCGGCATCAAGGCCGGCGCGCTGATCACCTTGCTGTACTTCTTTGCGATTTTTCCGATCCTGCTGATCTACAGCGTGGCCCTGACCAACACGGTCGGCAGCTTCATGGAGCATCAACTGCACATCACGCCGCCACCGCGCGCCGTTTTGTCGCTGGTGCTGATCCTCGGCCTGCTGGCGGTGGTGCGTTGCGGTGAGCAATTGATCGTCAAGGCCATGAGCCTGATGGTCTACCCGTTCATCGTCGCGCTGCTGTTCCTGGCGGTTTACCTGGTTCCCCACTGGAACGGCGGCATCCTCGCCACCGCCAGCAGCGTGCCGGCACCGTCGGCGTTGCTGCACACCCTGTGGCTGGCGATTCCGGTGATGGTGTTCTCGTTCAACCACTCGCCGATCATCTCGGCGTTCGCCGTGGACCAGAAGCGTCGCTACGGTGAGCACGCCGAGGAGCGCAGCTCGCAGATCCTGTCCCGCGCCCACCTGCTGATGGTGGTGATGGTGCTGTTCTTCGTCTTCAGTTGCGTGCTGACCCTGTCGCCAGCGCAACTGGCTGAAGCCAAGGCGCAGAACCTGTCGATCCTGTCGTACCTGGCCAACCACTTCAGCAATCCGACCATCGCCTTCGCGGCGCCGTTGATTGCCTTCGTGGCCATTTCCAAGTCGTTCCTGGGGCACTACATCGGCGCCAGCGAAGGCCTCAAGGGCCTGATCGTCAAGAGCGGCAAGCGTCCGTCCGCCAAGGCCCTGGACCGCATGACCGCCGCCTTCATGCTGGTGGTGTGCTGGATCGTCGCTACGCTGAACCCGAGCATCCTCGGCATGATCGAAACCCTCGGTGGCCCGGTGATCGCGGCGATTCTGTTCCTGATGCCGATGTACGCCATCCGCAAGGTGCCGGCGATGGCACGCTATCGCGGTCAGGCCTCCAACGTCTTCGTGACGGCGGTGGGCCTGGTGGCGATCACGGCGTTGATCTACTCGCTGACCGCGTGATCTACCGGCCTGCTCGCGCAGTGCCGGATTGACAGCTACAGTGGCCGCTGCACGTGATACGTGCAGCGGTTTTTTTTCGCCTGGAGACACTGGATTGTCGAGCGCCCCAAACGCTAACCCCACCGAGCAACCCAACCGCTGGCAGGACCTGTTGGCAGGTTTGTCGATTGCCGGCCTGTTGCTGCCCGAAGCGGTCGCCTATTCAAGCATCGCCGCCCTGGCGCCCCAGGCCGGGGTGATCGCCTTGTTCGCCGGATTGCTGTGTTATGGCTTGTTCGGCACCAGCCGCTTTGCGATTGTCTCGGCCACTTCATCCGCCGCCGCCGTACTGGCCGCCGCGACCGCCACCCTGGCCAATGGCGATCCCGGGCTTCGCTCGACCCTGGCCTTCGGCCTGGTGCTGGTGACCGGGGCGTTTTTCTTGCTGGCGGGGTTGTTCAAGCTCGGCAGCGTGACCTCGTTCATCGCCAAGCCGGTGCTGCGCGGTTTTGCTTTTGGCCTGGCGCTGACCATCATTCTCAAACAGGTCGCCAGTGTGGTCGGCGTGCATTTGACCGAGGCCAACCTGGTGGGCTTCCTGCCGCAATTACTGGAACAACTGACGCAATGGAACTGGGCTGCAGCGGCGGTCGGCGCCGTGGCATTGGCCTTGTTATGGCTGTTTGCGCGGTTTCGGCGCCTGCCCGGTGGTTTGTTGGTGGTGGTGATCGGCATTGCGGCGGGGCAGTGGCTGGACCTGCCGGCCCATGGCGTAAAGCTGATCGGCGTGATTGACCTGAGCCTGGAGGTGCCGAAGTTGCCGGTACTGCCGTTTGCCGACTGGCTGCGTCTGGGGGAATTGGCGTTCGCCATGGTGATGATTCTGTATGCGGAGTCCTATGGCTCGATCAGTTCTTTTGCTCTAAAACATCGCGATCGGGTCAACTCGAACCGCGACCTGCTGGCTCTGGGGGCTTCCAACCTGTTGTCCGGACTGTTCCACGGCATGCCAGCGGGAGCGGGGTATTCGGCGACCTCGGCCAACGAGGCGGCGGGTGCCACTTCGCGCCTGGCCGGTATCGTGGCGGCACTGGTGGTGCTGGTCATTGTCCTGACGGTGCTGCCTTACATCGCCCTGACCCCGGAACCGATCCTCGCCGCTATCGTTATCCATGCCCTGGGGCGCGGCTTGAGCCTGCAGCCGCTGGGACGCTATTTCATCTGGCGCCGTGACCGCTTGCTGGTGATCTGCGCCGTGGCTGCGGTGTTGGTGCTGGGGGTGCTGGACGGCTTGCTGGTGGCGGTGGCGATCAGTGTGTTGCTGATGCTCAAACAGATGTCGGCGGCGGATATCCAGATCCTGGGGCGCATCGATGGCAGTCACGACTTTGTCGACCTGCAACGCCACCCAACGGCACAAGCCGTGCCGGGCGTGTTGATTGTGCGACCGGGGGAAGCGTTGTTCTTTGCCAACGTCGAACGGATTCTTGGCGGTGCCTTGCGTCTGATCCGGCATTCGCAAACGCCGGTTCATTCGGTGATTCTCAGTCTTGAGGAATCACCAGATCTGGATGGCACCAGCATCGAGGCGTTGCAGGAGTTTTTCGCGCGGGTGCATCAGGAGGGCAAACGCCTGATTCTGGCGCGTCTGAAGGACGACGCACAAGCGGCGTTGGCGGCGTTGCCGCAGGTGGAGGTTAGCGGGGTGGTGCTGAGTGGGTTGAGTGTGGATGGTGCGGTGCAGCAGGCCCACAAGCTGAACGCATAACCTGTGGGAGAGCTTTTGTGGCGAGGGGGCTTGCCCCCGTTGGGTCGCGCAGCGGCCCCAGTATTTCCATGACTAAACAGTGTTTACCGAATTTACGACTGCTACGCAGCCGAACGGGGGCAAGCCCCCTCGCCACAAAAAGCTCACACTTCACTGGCGAATTTTCAGGCATAAAAAAACGCCGCTCATCTCACGATGGGCGGCGTTTTTCATTGCGTTGCAACGTTAGGCTTGAACGACCGGGATGTTGGCGTTCGCAGCAGCTTCACGGAACTCGGCGATCTGGTCGAAGGACAGGTAGCGGTAGACATCGGCCGCCATGCTGTCGATCTTGCCAGCGTATTCCATGTACTCCTCGACGGTCGGCAGGCGACCCAGGATGGAAGCCACGGACGCCAGTTCAGCCGAAGCCAGGTAGACGTTCGCGCCGTCACCCAGACGGTTCGGGAAGTTACGGGTCGAAGTCGACACGACAGTCGAGTTCGGCTCTACACGTGCCTGGTTACCCATGCACAGCGAGCAGCCCGGCATTTCCATACGAGCGCCGGCCTTGCCGTAGATGCCGTAGTAGCCTTCTTCGGTCAGCTGGTGAGCGTCCATCTTGGTCGGCGGCGACAGCCACAGACGGGTTGGCAGCTGACCCTTGACCTGTTCCAGCAACTTGCCGGCAGCGCGGAAGTGACCGATGTTGGTCATGCACGAACCGATGAACACTTCGTCGATCTTCTCGCCAGCAACGCTGGAGAGCAGGCGAGCGTCGTCCGGATCGTTCGGCGCGCAGAGCACAGGCTCTTTGATGTCGGCCAGGTCGATCTCGATGATTTCAGCGTATTCAGCGTCTTTGTCCGCTTGCAGCAGCTCAGGGTTGGCCAGCCAGGCTTCCATTGCTTGAGCGCGACGTTCCAGAGTACGTGCATCGCCGTAGCCTTCGCCGATCATCCAGCGCAGCAGAGTGATGTTGGACTGCAGGTATTCGGCAATCGACTCTTTGGACAGCTGGATGGTGCAACCGGCAGCCGAACGTTCAGCCGAGGCGTCAGACAGTTCGAACGCTTGCTCTACGGTCAGCTTAGGCAGACCTTCGATCTCCAGGATGCGACCGGAGAAGGCGTTCTTCTTGCCTTTCTTCTCTACGGTCAGCAGGCCAGCCTGGATCGCGTAGTAAGGAATGGCGTGAACCAGGTCACGCAGGGTGACGCCTGGCTGCAGTTCGCCTTTGAAGCGAACCAGGATCGACTCAGGCATGTCCAGCGGCATGACGCCGGTGGCTGCGGCGAACGCAACCAGACCGGAACCGGCCGGGAACGAGATGCCGATCGGGAAACGGGTGTGGGAGTCACCACCGGTACCGACGGTGTCTGGCAGCAGCATGCGGTTCAGCCACGAGTGGATGATGCCGTCGCCCGGACGCAGGGAAACGCCGCCGCGGGTCATGATGAAGTCAGGCAGGGTGTGGTGGGTGGTCACGTCGATCGGCTTTGGATAAGCCGCGGTGTGGCAGAAGGACTGCATCACCAGATCGGTCGAGAAGCCCAGGCACGCCAGGTCTTTCAGTTCGTCACGGGTCATGGGACCGGTGGTGTCCTGGGAACCCACGGTGGTCATCTTCGGTTCGCAGTAGGTGCCCGGACGAACGCCGGTCACGCCGCAAGCCTTGCCGACCATTTTCTGCGCCAGGGTGAAACCCTTGGTGCTTTCAGCCGGTGCTTCAGGCTTCTTGAACAGGGTCGAAGGTGGCAGACCCAGCTCGGTGCGAGCCTTCTCGGTCAGGCCACGGCCGATGATCAGCGGAATACGGCCGCCAGCACGAACTTCGTCCAACAGGACCGGAGTCTTCATTTCGAAGGTGGTCAGGACTTCGTCGGTGCCGTGCTTGCAGACTTTGCCAGCATGCGGGTACAGGTCGATCACGTCGCCCATGTGCATGTTGGAAACGTCGAATTCGATTGGCAGTGCGCCGGCATCTTCCATGGTGTTGTAGAAGATCGGAGCGATCTTGCTGCCGAAGCAGAAACCGCCGGCACGCTTGTTCGGTACATAAGGAACGTCGTCGCCGAAGAACCACAGTACGGAGTTGGTGGCCGATTTACGCGAAGAACCGGTACCGACCACGTCACCGACGTAGGCGATAGGGAAGCCGGCGTTGCGCATTTCTTCGATCTGCTTCATCGGACCGGTGACGCCTTGTGCGTCAGGCACGATGCCGTCGCGAGCCATTTTCAGCATGGCCAGGGCGTGCAGCGGGATGTCTGGACGGGACCAGGCATCAGGCGCAGGGGACAGGTCGTCGGTGTTGGTTTCGCCGGTGACCTTGAACACGCGCAGGCTGATCTTGTCGGCCAGGGTCGGGCGCTTCACGAACCACTCGCCGTCAGCCCAGGATTGCAGCACGCCTTGGGCGTGAACGTTACCGTTCTTGGCTTTTTCAGCGACGTCGTGGAAGGCGTCGAACATCAGCAGGGTGTGCTTGAGTTCTTTGGCAGCTACTGGAGCCAGTTCGGCGTCGTCCAGCAGGTTAACCAGAGTCACGATGTTGTAGCCGCCCTGCATGGTGCCGAGCAGTTCAACAGCGCGCTTCTTGTCGATCAGGGGGGATTTGGCTTCGCCTTTGGCGATGGCGGACAGGAAGCCGGCCTTTACATAGGCTGCTTCGTCCACTCCAGGCGGAACGCGATTGGTGATCAGGTCAACGAGGAATGCTTCTTCGCCAGCCGGGGGATTTTTCAGCAGCTCGACCAGGCCTGCAGTTTGTTCGGCGTTTAGCGGCTGGGGAACGATACCCAGTGCTGCGCGCTCTTCGATATGTTTGCGGTAGGCTTCAAGCACAGTTATTACCCTCATCAGTGGTCCCAAATGGGTGTCCGGGACGCTCATCCCGAAATTGCCGTACTCATGCGCTGCATGGCGTTTTGAGCCACTTAGCCAGAATTACCGACAATTCCTTACAGAAGCTGCTTTCAAAGTTTTACGCCTGCAGAACGGGAGCTGATGAGGGTTGGCGTTGGGCTTTTCCCCGCTGGAAAAACCCCTCGCCAACACCGCTCTGAAGGAACGACTGTGCTCGTGACGCTTTGAAAACAGCTTCTAACGGACATTGGCGCCTAAAAAGGCAGGCTGATTCTACGGCAAAAAAAAATTAAAGGTAAGTCAGTGTTTATTGGACTTTGGTGGTGACGCTCAGCAGAGCCCGATTCTCCATGGGCGCTGAACTTTGAGGGGTGATCAATGGCCGACAAAGGGCTAACATGCCGGCCTGTTCTGCTTTTTCGCGTTTTGCCTATCTATGCCCAATCAGACCATCAAGACACCCTGCGTCGGCCTCTGCTCCACTGTTTACGGTGACTTGGTGTGCCGTGGCTGCAAGCGTTTCCACCACGAAGTGATCCACTGGAACGGTTACAACGAGGAAGAAAAGCGCGCGGTATGGCTGCGTCTTGAGCAGTTGCTGTCGCAGGTGATGGCCGCCAAGGTGGAAATTTTCGATCCGGCACTGCTCCGAATGCAGCTGGAGCAGCGCAAGATCCGCTTCGTGCCCCATCAGTCGGAATATTGCTGGGCCTACCAGCTGATTGCCAGGGGGGCACGGGTGATCAACAACCTGGAAGCCTACGGGATGGTGTTGCTGCCGGAGTTTCGCGAGTGGAACCTGCCGGAATTGCGCGATGCCATTGATCGGGAGTTTTTCCTGCTCTCCGAAGCCCATTACCAGCGCTACATTGTGCCGGGGTTCCTGAAAGATGCCTTTGGCGGCTGAGCCGCTGATATGTGGCGAGGGGGCTTGCCCCCGTTGGGTCGCGAAGCGGCCCCTAACATTCTTACTGACCCACCGTGCCACCAAGTATTGCGACTGCTTCGCAGCCGAACGGGGCGGTGCGGCGGTCCGACAAGCCCCCTCGCCACAAAAGCATGTTCGGCTTCAATGCTTGTCGGCAATCTCCTCAAGATGATCCGCCACTTCCATCGGCTTGAGCACCAGCACGTCGCTCTCGACCGAATCGAGCACCACTTCCGCCGTATTGCCGATCAACGCCCCTGACAACCCGCTACGTGCCACGGTACCGATCACCGTCACTGCCGCCTGCAGCCTGTGCACCATGAACGGAATCAACACGTCCGCCGGGCCTTCCTCGATGTGCAGGTGATCATCGTCGATGTCGAATTCCGCCTGGAACGCCTTGCACTGTTCGCGATAGCGCGCCTGGATGGTTTCGCTGAGTTGAAACGTCGGGTCGGCCGCCGACAGCATGGGCGACGGGTGGGCGCAGATCACATGCAGGTGGGCCTTGGCCAGGCCGGCGATGTCATAGCCATGATCGATGATGGTGTTGTGCAGGTGGCGATGTTCGTCGTCGGCGTTGCCCACGTCGATGGCCGCCAGGATCACTTTGTCTTGCCAGGAACCGGAGGTCTTGACCAGCAGCACAGGCGCCGGACAGCTGCGCAGCAGCTTCCAGTCATCCGGGGTCAACAGGGCCTTTTTCAACGCGCTGTCGGGAAAGTGCTGCTTGACCACCAGCCCGCAGCCTTCGGCCTGCTGAACGTCGACGATAGTGTCATGCAGGGTGTCGCGCCACGCCTGCTCGGTGGTGACGCTGTAGCCGATTTCCAGCAGCTCTTCCTTGAGCGCCCTGAGGTGTTCGGAGTGATCATGCTTCTTGTCACAGACCAGCAGGTGCAAGTGC
This sequence comes from Pseudomonas sp. GL-RE-26, assembly GCF_019956275.1. Lineage (NCBI taxonomy): Bacteria > Pseudomonadati > Pseudomonadota > Gammaproteobacteria > Pseudomonadales > Pseudomonadaceae > Pseudomonas > Pseudomonas sp. GL-RE-26. The sequence goes on along the minus strand of NZ_JAHBDI010000083.1, from coordinate 51,068 downwards.
GCCTGGGTCTTGCAGGCGATCAATTTGGCGCGGGCCAGGGCCAGGCTCTCATCCGGTGAGGGTTCGATGACCACCAGAATGCTGCGAACGGCTTGCATGTGCGGTATCTCCTGAAAATAAAAAAGCACGGCGTTGCACAACTATAGTTGCTGTCTGCAATTCGGGGACTTGATGCATATCAACGGTTGGCGACTGGTGGTCTGCGGGCAGGCCGGTATAATCGGCGCCCTTCGTTTTGAACCTATTTTTCCGTGAGCCCCATGATCCTTCCCGAAATTCACGAGTTCCTTGGCTGCCGCACCCCCGACGGCTGGATCCAGGCCGCGCTGGCCGATCAGGAAACCCTGCTGATCGACCACAAGAACTGCGAATTCAAGGCTGCCAGCACCGCGTTGAGCCTGATCGCCAAGTATCACTCCCACGTCGATCTGATCAACATGATGTCGCGCCTGGCCCGGGAAGAGCTGGTGCACCACGAACAGGTCATGCGCCTGATGAAACGACGCAAGATCGAGCTGCGCCAGCTGTCTGCCGGGCGCTATGCGTCGGGGCTGCGCAAGGTGGTACGCAGTCACGAGCCGGTGAAGCTGGTGGACACCCTGGTGGTGGGCGCGTTCATCGAGGCCCGCAGTTGCGAGCGTTTCGAGGCGCTGGTGCCGCATCTGGACGAAGAACTGGGCAAGTTCTACTTCGGTCTGCTCAAGAGCGAGGCCCGGCATTTCCAGGGTTACCTGAAACTGGCCTACCAGTACGGCGACGCCAAGGACATCGCCCAGGTGATCGACAAGGTCCGCGCCGCCGAGCAGGAACTGATCGAGTCACCGGACGTGGAATTCCGGTTTCACAGCGGTGTGCCGGAAGCGGCGTAATCCCGCAATACCCAGTCATGGACGGCTCAAACCCAACCGTTCATGCCATTGGGCGATGGACTCTTCGGGGTACACATCGAACTGTTTATCCCTTGGTTGCGCCTGGACCTCAACCCACGTCGCCTTCGAACCCAGCATCAGGTGCGTATGCTCTGGCGGCACCGGCAGCGGGGTATCGATGGCCGAGGCGAACGGATGAATCAACTCCGGCCACTCTGGACTGAACAACCACAGACCCGAGCCGCAGACCGAGCAGAAATGCCGTTCGGCGGTGCTGCTGTGGGCGCGTTTGTCGCCGTATTCCTTGAGTCGCGCATGGTAAATCGCGATGTGCTTGCGTCCGCGAACCTTGAGGCTGGCGGCATCGCCACCGAGGTTGATCGCATAGCCACCACCGCCCTGGGTCTTGCGGCAGATCGAGCAGTAGCAGCGCTGGTAAGGGTAGGGGTGGGCGCAGGTCAGACTGAACGACACCGCGCCGCAATGGCAGGAACCTTCGAGTTGCATGGGAGCCTCCGGCTGTCCTGAACTTACCCTGGACAGCCTAGACCGTCAGGGCTATTCGACCGGCACCAGAATCGCGTCGTCCTCCGGTTGAGGATTCAACATGCGCCGGGTGCGGGTGTATGTCATGGTCCAAAAGGGAAGGTGATGGGCAGCAACAAGACTGCATTCGACTGGAGTCTTGTTGAAGCGCTGCTGTCTCGGCAACGGGGCTACCCAAATAGGTCGTAGGGCGACTTTGCAGTAGTCATTTTTCACCGAAAGTCGGATTATAAAAAAATAAATTGACAAAAAATAAAGAATAAAGTTCGTTTTAGGTCTTGATTTGGTCTGAATTTGGTGTACAATGGTCGCAGACGGTCACTTTGTGTGCCGTCTAAAGGTTCTGGGTGGGGTTTCGTCCAGATCTGTTTCATGTAGGCGCGGTATATCCGGCGTCCCCAGGATGGAGGTTTCCACTCATGAGAGTCGAAACGATCAGCTTTTTGAAAAAACACGCATCTGACCTGCCTCTTGATGAGCCAATGGTCGTCACACAAAACGGTGTTCCTGCCTATGTTGTGGAGTCTTACGTTGAGCGTAAGCGCCGTGACGAAGCAATCGCCCTGGTGAAAATGCTCGCAATCAGTTCGCGCGAGTATGCCCAAGGTAAACACTGTTCGACTGATGAACTGAAAGCCCGTTTGAGCAGGAGATTTGCCCACAAATAAAAACAGGAGATTCAATGAATAAGTTCACAGTCCGCTTCACCGAAATCGCTCAACAATGCATCGAAGACCAGATCGAATATCTGGCCGCCTTTAACGGTCTTCAATCCGCCGAAAAGCGGGTTTACTCCGTCATTGACGACATCGGGGACAAGCTCTTGTCCGCACCCTATGGTTACCCCGTAAGTCCTCAACTGAGCGAGCTGGGTGTCATGCAATACCGTGAACTCAACACAGAAGGCTACCGCGTCCTCTACGAGATTTTCGAGGCGGATCAGGCTATTGCCGTAAGTCTGGTTTTGGGAGGCAAGCAGAGCGTTCAGGACGCACTCGTCCGTTACTGTTTGCTCAGCATGTACCAGCCCCCGGCGTGATATCGCTTGCCAGCTCTGACGTATCGCGCCATGAGCATGCTGCGTAGCTTCTGTCCCGGCGCTTAAGTGTTGGGATCGATCCTGCGTCAATCTCCCCCTTTCTTTCCTGTCTTGGTACCGACAGCACGTTCGCGCACCTGCTATCTATTTGCGCTGGCCAGTTGCGGCACCGGGTCATGAACTGCCTGGCGCAGTGCCTCTAAACGGACTGCTTGTTAATTCTGTTTGAAGTCGGAACTGGTGCGAACAACCAGGGATGGGAAGTTGCGCGGCAAGCGCCGTGTCGTTGAAACCAACTACGGCCAAATCACTTCCCGTGACCAAGTTGCAAGCTCGCGCCGCGCCCATCAGCCCGATGGCGAGGAAGTCATTGACAGAAAAAACGGCGGTTGGACGATCTGGACCACTGTGTAATTTCAAACCGGCTTCATGGCCGGACGGCACATCGAAATGGCTGGTAATTACCCAGTCGGCTCTGATTTCGACGCCGGTTTTGTGGCAATGGTCGCCAACGCCCTTAGCCTGTGGTCATTCCAATCCCCGTTGAAGAGGTTTGACCATGGCCCGCTTGCTCGACACCACTCCCAAACAGGACGGTTTCCGTCTGCCCGGCGAATTCGAAGCCAAGTCCGGTTGCCGGCTCGGCTGGCCGGAGCGCACCGACGTCTGGCGCAACGGTGCCAAGCCGGCACAAAAAGTCTGGGTGCAGATCGTCACCGCCGCAAGTGCGCGTGGTGGAAATGACCTGCAATGACACCTGGTTCCGCGACAGCGGGCCGTGCTTCGTGGTCAATGACCAGAGCAGCGAAGTGTGCGGCATCGACTTCGAATTCCACGCCTGCGGCGGCCTGTACTACCCGTAGGACAAGGACGACCAGGTCGCCAGCAAGATCCTCGAAATCGAACGCTTCGATCACTATCGCGCCCCGTTGATCGCCGAACTGGGCGGCATCCAGAGCGACGGCCAGGGCAGCTCCTGACCACCGAACCAAGCAGCAACTGCCGCATTTCGCCGGGGTCGGCGAGGAGTTCCGCCAGCACATGGCGGTGTTCGATCCGGGCAACCGCTACGCCGGGATCTACGCCTGGGGCACCACGGGCGTGGGTTATCAGGAGCAGGCCGTCAAACAGCGCCTGCCCGACGCGCCGACCGACAGTTGGGCGATGCTGTTCAACCCGGCCGTGGTCGCGAAATTTGCCGATTGCGGGGTCAGCCTGCTCAACGATCCTAATGAAGTGTTTGCGGCGGTCATGAAGTACATGGGCCTGGACATCAACCGCCAGAGCCTCGATGACCTGAAGCTGGCCGAGCAGCAACTGGCGAAGATTCGTCCGTACATTCGCTACTTCGACAACGACCTGAACATCAGCGACCTGGCCAACGGCAACACCTGCGTGGCGATGTCGTGGAACGGCAACGTGGCCATCGCAGCGGGCCAGGCCGAGGCGGCGGGCAAGCCGTATTCGCTCAAGTACCGGATTCCGAAGGAGGGCACGTTGATCTGGTTCGACGCCATGGTCATTCCCAAGGACGCGCCGCACCCGAAGGCCGGCCTGGCGTTGATGGACTACCTGATGACTCCGGAAGTGATCGCGCCGATCACCGACACTATCCATTACGCCAATGCGATCACGGCGGCGGACGGCTTGATCGACCCGGCGATTCGCGATGATCCGGGGACGTATCCGACGGCTGCGGTCAAGGCTTCGCTGTACAGCAAGAACGACAACGGCAAGGTGTTCAACCGGGCGTTGATCAGGGCGTTCAGTCGGTTGAAGTCGGGGTTGTAACTAGCTTCGGGTGATGTATTGGCTGGGCTGAAGCCTTCGCGGGCAAGCCCGCTCCCACAGGTTTTGTGTTCGACATAAGACCTGTGGGAGCTGGCTTGCCTGCGATGAACGATAACGAGGTCTACCGGTTGGGCACCCGCCACAAATACCAGGAGGCCACCGTCCGGTAAGGGCTCCACGCCAACCCAATCTCGATCATCTGCTTGCGCGTCGGCTGCACCTCCAGCCCCTTGAGCCGTCGATAACCCTCACGCACGCCAAAATCATCGGCCGGCAGGATATCCGGGCGTTCCAGGCTGTAGATCAGCAGCATCTCCACGGTCCAGCGACCCACGCCGCGCAAAGTGATCAGGCGTTCGATCAGCGCTTCATCGTCCATGGCCAGCGCCGTGGCGTAATCCGGCACTACGCCGTCCAGCGAGGCTTGCGCGATGCCCTGGATGGTCGCGATCTTGCTCGCGGAAAACCCGCAACTGCGCAGTCGGTCGAAATCCGTGGCGACGATCTGTTCAGGCCGGGGAAACGAATCCGAACCGAACAGCGCCAGCAACCGGCCGACAATCGCATCGCCGGCCTTGGCGTGCAGTTGTTGATAGGCAATTGCCCGCACCAGCGACTCATACGGATCACGGGCCGCATGGGGTTGGTGCAGGCACGGGCCGATGGCGTCGATGTGGCGGCGCCAGTTGTCATCGATGGCGGCCAGGAAGGCACTGGCCGCCCGATAGTCGTCGGCCATGGGCTCAGGCTTTCCCGGACGGTTTCAACAGGGCGTTCACTTCGCCATAGGTCAACGCCTTCAGGTCGTGGCTATCGAACCGGCCGGTTTGCAGAAAGCTTTTGGCGATGCCGGCCATGGCGCCGTAGAGGAACTCGGCGATGCCCGAACCCGCAGTCAGGCGGCGTACACCGAGTGCCTCAAGCGCTTCGGGGGATGGCAGGCCCGGGAACCCCAGCACATTCAGTGGCAGGGAGGTGCCCTGGCACAGCGCCTTGATCTCGTACTCCGCGGTAACGCCGGCGGCAAACAGGCCATTGGCACCGGCCGCCTGATACAGCGCAGCGCGCTTGAGGGTTTCGGCGACGCGATCTTCGGCGGGCACCAGACCCCGCAGATAAACATCGGTGCGCGCATTGATAAACAGGTTCACGTTGCGTCGATCGGCCACCTGGCGCGCGATCTCAATCTTGCGTACCAGCAACTCCGGCGGCGAGGAACCGTCTTCGATGTTGATCCCGACAGCGCCTGCGGCGATTACCGCATCAACCACCAGGGCCACCCGTTCCAGGTCATCGGAATAACCGGCTTCGATGTCCACGGTCAGCGGCACCGAAATGACCCGGGCAATCGACTCGACCGTCGAAACCAGACGCTCAAGGGGCAGGGTGTTGCCGTCCGGATAGCCATGCACCCAGGCCACCGCCGCGCTGCTGGTGGCCACGGCCTTGTTACCCAGTTGCTCCACCAGCCGCGCCCCGGCGGCATCGGCGACGTTGGTGAGGATCAGCAAACCTTCTTGATGCAGTTGGTGCAGTTGATTGTCGAGCCTGTCCATCGAGTTTCCTTCCTTATGAAAAAACTGTGGGGGGATCAGAATGCCAGCTGCTCCGTGAGCTGCACCGCGGCGTTTTCCAGCCTGAGCAGAAACGCCTTGCGCGGCTGGCCTCCAGCGTAGCCGGTCAACGAGCCGTCGGCGCCGATCACCCGGTGGCAGGGCACGACAATCGATAAGCGGTTATGCCCGTTGGCCAGGCCCACCGCCCGGCTGGCACCGGGCTTGCCCAGGCTCGCCGCGATGGCGCCGTAGGTGGTGGTCCGGCCGTAGGGGATTTTCGCCAGTTCGGCCCAGACCCGGCGGGAGAACTCGCTGCCGGGCATGTGCAAGGCCACGCTGAATTCAGTGAGCGTGCCGGCGAAGTACGCGGACAATTGCGCTTCGATCTGCTGCAAATGCGCGTTGTGCCCCGGCGCCACGGCATAACCGAAACGGTTTTGCAGCGCTTCGACCGCAGGGTTCAGCGAGGCCTGGTCGAGAAACTCCAGCAGCACCAGCCCACGCCGTTCGGCCATGGCGATCATCGGCCCCAGCGGCGTGGTCAGGCGCGTGAACAACAGCGGCTCGCTGTTGGCCGCGCGGCCCGGGGTGATGTGAAAGGATTTCTGAAAGGCATCGCGAAAACCGCTCAGGGATTCGTAGCCGGAATCGAAGGCGACGTCGTCGATGGAGTCGCCCTGTCTGATCCCGTTCAGCGCCATGCCCAGGCGTCGGGCGCGCAGCCAGGCGTGGAAGGTCATGCCGAAATGCTGCTTGAACCAGCGACGCAGTTTCAGTGGTTCGATACTTTGGGCCAGTAGTTGGGCGTCGGTCCAGCGCTGCTCCGGGTCGGCGTCTACCGATCTGAAGAGTGTCTGCACCCAGTCCGGCGCGCTGGCGGCGGTGTCCAGTGGTTTGCAGCGCAGACAGGCGCGATAGCCCGCCGCCAGGCATTGTTCGGCGTTGGCAAAGAACTCGACATTTTCCGGCTTCGGGCTGCGGGCGGTGCAACCGGGGCGGCAGAAGATGCCTGTGGTCTTGACCGCCGTGAAGAACACCCCCTCGTAGGAGGTGTCTCGCTCGAGCATGGCGCGAACCATCTCGGCACGGGGCGGAAGCAGCGTTTTTTGTAGGTTCATGGGCGCAGCATAGATCGCGTTATGGATGGCCTCCACCGGAAAATCGACAGCGAATTTCCGATTTTCACAATGATCCGTAGGATCAAGCGCGTCTGGCCATCAGCAGTACCGAAGCCGCTGCTGACAGTAAGCCTGCACAGCAACGGTTGAATATCCGCTTGCCCGACGGCCTGGCGAACCAGCGGCGCATGTGCAGGCCCATGTAGGCGTAGGCGCCGATGGCGATCCATTCCAGCACCAGAAACAGAGCGCCCAACACCACGAACTGCGGCCCGATGGCGTGGGTCGAGTCGACGAACTGTGGCAGGAACGCGGTGAAGATCAGGATGGCCTTGGGGTTGCCGGCCGCGACCAGAAACTCCTGCCGGGCCAACGCCAGCGTGCCCACGGGGGCAGTGGTGACAAGGTTTTCGACACCCGCATCGGCGCGCCACAATTGCCAGGCGAGGTAGAACAGGTAGGCCGCGCCGAGGATCTTGATCGCGTAGAACAGCAGCTCAGAGGTTTGCAACACCACCGCCAGTCCCGCCGAGGCCAGGGCAATCATCCCGGCGAACGCCAGCAACCGGCCGATGCCGGCCACACACGCGGTGCGGTAGCCATAGCGGGTCGAATTGCTGACCGACAGCAGGTTGTTGGGGCCGGGTGCCATGTTGAGGGCAAAGCAGGCTGGCAGAAACAGGGTGAGGGTGGCGAGGTCCATGGTGGGCTCCTGTAGCAAGAGCGCTATTTTTATCACGGCTCACCCTTGGCCAGACCCATACAGTCATGGGCGCAAACCACCGTACACGGGGCTATCTGGCGAACTTTTTCGCCCCGGCCACGCAGAGGATCACGGCGACGGTGACACCCAGCATGCCTACGCTGACATGTTCATGCAGCAGGGTGGCGGCCAGGGTCAGCCCGAAAAACGGCTGAAGCAGTTGCAATTGCCCGACGGCGGCGATGCCCCCTTGGGCCAGGCCGCGATACCAGAACACGAAACCGATCAGCATGCTGAACAGTGAGACGTAAGCCAGGCTGAACCACGCCGGCGTGGTGATGCCGGTGAACGACGCCGGCATGCGCATCCAGCTGAGCACTGCCACGACCGGCAGCGACAGCACCAGCGCCCAGCTGATCACCTGCCAGCCACCCAGCGTGCGCGATAGTTTCGCGCCTTCGGCATAACCCAGGCCGCAGGCGAGGATGGCCAGCAGCATCAGGATGTCGCCTTGGGGGGAGGCGGTCAGCCCTTGGGACAGGGCAAAGCCGACCACCAGCAGGCTGCCCAGCACCGAGAAAATCCAGAACGCCGCCCGTGGCCGCTCGCCGCCGCGCAGGACGCCGAACACCGCCGTCGCCAGGGGCAACAGGCCGACGAAGACGATGGAGTGCGCGGACGTCACGTATTGCAGCGCCAGCGCGGTCAACAGGGGAAAGCCGATGACCACGCCCAGGGCTACGATCATCAGCGGTATCAGTTGCTGGCGCGCCGGGCGTTTTTCCTTGAATAACCACAGCAGGCACAGCGCCAGGACCGCCGCGATGGTTGCGCGCGCGACGGTCAGGAACACCGGGTCAAACTCCAGCACCGCCACCCGCGTCGCCGGCAGCGAGCCGCTGAAGATCACCACGCCGATCAGGCCGTTGATCCAGCCGCTGGTGCTGTTTTCCAGTGTCCGGTGTTGCAGGTTCGAGGTCCGTTCCATTTGGCTCACGCTCATTGTCTGATTGCACGAAACTCATCCTATGAGCGACTATCGATACAATCAAAAAATTGTCATGGATACATCTCGACATGCCTCGATCCCGTTACAAGACCCTGGTGGATGCCTTTGCCGCCGACATCCGCTCCGGTCGTTTGCCGCCCGGCACGCGCCTGCCGACTCACCGGCAACTGGCCACCGAGCACGGTCTGGCACTGGTCACCGCCAGCCGGGTGTATGCCGAGCTGGAGGGCATGGGCCTGGTCAGCGGCGAAACCGGACGCGGGACCTTTGTCAGGGAAACCTCGTTGCCGCCGGGGCAGGGCATCTCGCAGCACGTGGTGGCGGCGGGGATGATCGACCTGAATTTCAACTACCCGTCCTTGCCCGGTCAGGCCGACCTGTTGCGCACGGCCTTGCGTCAGCTGGCCTTGTCCGGCGACCTGGAATCGCTCCTGCGCTATCAGCCCCACGCGGGACGCCTGCACGAGCGGGCCTCGGTCGCGCGTCATCTGCTTGACCGCGGGCTGAACGTGCCGGCCGAACAGGTATTGATCGTCAGCGGTGCCCAGCATGGCCTGGCGGTGGCGATGATGACGCTGCTCAAGCCCGGCGATGTGATCGCCGCCGATGCGTTGACCTATCCCGGTTTCAAGACGCTGGCCGAAACCCTGCATCTGGAAATATTGCCGATTCCGGTCACGGATACCGGGCCTGATCTGCCCGCCCTGGATAAGCTCTGCCGCAGCCGTTCGGTACGGGCCGTCTACTCGATGCCGACCTTGCACAACCCTTTGGGCTGGGTGATGGACCTCGATCAGCGCGAGCAGTTGGTGGCGATTGCGCGCCGGCATGACCTGACGATCATCGAGGACGCCGCCTACGCGTTCCTGGCCGAAAACGTACCGCCACCGCTGGCCGAGCTGGCGCCGGAGAGGACGGTGTACGTGTCCGGTCTGTCGAAGAATGTCGCCACCGGGCTGCGTGTTGGCTTCATCGCCGCACCCGCGCAATGGGTCGCCGCCTGCGAGCGCACGATCATGGCGACCACCTGGAACACCCCGGGCGTGATGACCGCCATCGTCACGGCCTGGCTCGACGACGGCACCGTCAGCCAACTGGAGGAGCAAAAACGCGCGGACGCCCGGGCCCGGCAAGCTTTGGCCCGCGAGGTACTGGCGGGGCTCAGGACCATCAGTCACCCGAACTCCTATTTCATCTGGCTGCCGTTGGCGGAAGACGCCCGGGCCGACCAGATCGCCATGGCATTGATGCGCGAGCAGGTGTCGGTGTCGCCGGCCGAACCCTTTGCGGTTTCGGCCCATGTGCCGCACGCGATACGCCTGGCGCTGGGCTCCGTGGACATGGATTCGCTGCGGGTTGCCCTGGGTAAGGTTAAAAACGTCGTCGGCTATTACTCGTAGCGCTGCAGGGCAGTTTTCTTCAATACGCGAATCGCTCGGCTCTTTACCTTGAGGGCCTTGTTCAATTCGATGGAAGAAGGTGTGCAATGAGTCTGATGATCTCCATGGCGGCGTTTGCGCTGGTCGCTTCCATCACGCCGGGGCCAGTCAATATCGTGGCGTTGAGCTCCGGCGCACGGTTTGGTTTCCGGGCCAGCCAGCGTCATGTGGCTGGGGCCACCCTGGGATTTGTCCTGCTTTTGGTGCTGATGGGGCTGGGCCTGCATGAGTTGTTGCAACGGTGGCCAGCGCTGACCCAGGTGGTGCAATGGGCGGGGGTGGCCTTTCTGTTGTACATGGCCTTCAAGCTGGCGGCCGACAATGGGCAGGTGCAGGCCAGTGAATCGGCCAAGGCGCCGTCGATGCTGTATGGCGCCATCATGCAATGGCTCAATCCGAAGGCCTGGCTGGCCTGTGTGGCCGGCATGGGCGCGTTTGTCGCCGATGGCGAGGCGCGCCTGGTCTGGCAGTTCGCCGCGATTTATCTGGTGATCTGCTATGCGTCGGTCGGATGTTGGGCGTATGCCGGGACGTTTTTGCGCGGTTTTCTGAACAACCCGGCGGGTATGCGCCTGTTCAATCGCGCCATGGCGTTGTTGCTGGTGGTGAGTGCGGTGTACTTGTTGTTGCCCTAACGGCAGTCACCAGGTTTTGTGGTGAAGTTACAGCTTTTGTGGCGAGGGAGCTTGCTCCCGCTGGGCTGCGAAGCGGCCCCCGCTTTCCTTCAGGCAAATCTTGCATGCAGGTTTTGCGACGGCTTCGCCGCCGGGCGGGAGCAAGCTCCCTCGCCACAGATCTATCCAAACCACCGATTCAGCCAAAACCACAGGCTCACCCCCGATACTGCCCCGGTGTCGCCGCCAGATGCTGTTTGAACGCCCGTTGAAAATGCGCCTGATCGGCGAACCCCGCTTCCAGTGCCACATCCGCGATCAGCTTGCCGCTGCGCAATTGATCCTGGGCGAACTGGATGCGCCGGTTCACCAGGAATGCGTGGGGGGTCATGCCGTAATGCTGTTTGAAGGCGCGGATCAGGTAGGACGGTGACAGTTGCGCCGCTTCGCAAATGTCTTCGAGCCTGAGGGTTTGCGTGCAGTGGTCGCGGATGTAGTCGGCCGCGCGCTCCAGCTTGAAGTTGGGTTCACGCAGCGGCGGGTCGGCCGGGTTGAGTCGTAGCTGCACATCGGTAAAGAACTCCACGGCCACGCTGTGTTTGCGCAGCACGTCTTGCTGTGGATCGACCAACACCTCATACAAGCCCGCGAGGCCGGCAAACAGCTGGGCGTCCCGGGTGTGGGTCAGGGAAAAACGGCGAAACGCCGCGTCATCGCTGAAGCCGAGTTGATGCTGCAAATCGGTCAGCCACGGCGTATCGACGTACAGCATCAAATACGACCAGGGTTGGTCTTCGATCGGGTTGCAGGCGTGGACGTCACCGGGGTTCATCAGCACCACCGTGCCGACGTCGACCTCGAACGCCGACTGCTCATGCAGATAAGTGCTGCGCCCGGCGGTGATCGCCCCGATGGAAAAGTGCTCGTGGGCGTGCCGGGTGTAGCAGACTTCGCGCCCGTCGGCGATGGAGCGGGCTTCGATGAAGGGCAGGGCATCATCGCGCCAGAAGCGCGGGGCCTTGTCGGCGTTCTTGGCAACGGCGTGCTTCATGCTCACTCCTCGGCAGGTCAGCGCCCGAGTGTATTAGCTCTCGCCGTCAAAGGCTCGTTGCAGTACGGCAATATCGAGTTTTTTCATCTGCATCATCGCCTGCATGGCCCGTTGGGATTTCTTCGTGTCGGGGTCCTTGATCATGTCCATCATCGCGACGGGGACGATCTGCCACGACAGCCCGAACTTGTCCCTGAGCCAACCGCATTGCTGGGCTTCGGGCGCGCCACCGGCCGACAGGTTGCCCCAGTAATGATCGACTTCTTCCTGGCTCAGGCAATTGACCTGAAACGAAACTGCCTCGCTGAACGTGAACAGCGGTCCGCCGTTGAGGCCGGTGAAACTCTGTCCGTCGAGTTCGAAGCTGACGGTCATGACCGAACCCTCGGGCCGGCCGTGGAACTCGAATCCGGCGTGGCCGTAATGAGTGATGGCAGTGATTTTCGAGTGGTCGAAGATCGAGCAATAGAATTTCGCCGCCTCTTCGGCCTGATCGTCGAACCACAGGCAGGGCGTGAGTTTTTGTACGCGTAGCATGGTGCCAGCTCCTCTGCAGGTAACGCATGTTCCGGACTTTCAGCGTAGTCAGCCTCTGGTCGTCTGGCCGTACCGTAGATCGAGAAAATTGCCGCAGGGTAGCGTCGCTGTAGTCAAAATGACTTTATATAGAGTCAAACAGACTATTTTTGTGGTGTGTCTTTATGACTCGTATATGCGCAAGCGCTTGGATCTAAAGGGGTAAAAACCTGGCACGGGACTTGAAGAGGTAAACGTACAACTGAACGCCTTCAGGAGTACGCACAATGTTCGACATCTTCAGCAACCCTCAGAACGTTCTTCAATGGTCGAGCCGTGTGCTCGGCGCGGGGCTGGCAATGCTGCTGGCCGGCATTTACGGTGCCTATCTCTACGACGGCCATCTGGCGATCACCGTGCTGGTGACCATGCACGCCATGACCATTCTCGGCCCGACCCTGTTGAAAATCGGCTATGTCATGCGTCTGCTTTCGCAGTATCGCCTGAGCCAATTCCCGGCCCGAGTGGTGGCTTGATGCGCAAACTGGCGGCTGCACCGCTCTTCAGCCTGGGCTTTCGACCCTTCTTTCTGGCCGGGGCCGGGTTCGCGGCCCTCGCCATCGCGATCTGGGCCTTGTGGCTGTACGGCCGCTTGCCGGGTGCGCAACCGGTGGGCGGCATGCTCGCCTGGCATCGACATGAAATGCCTTTCGGATTTGCCACGGCCATCATTGCCGGGTTCCTGCTGACGGCGGTGCCCAACTGGACCGGTCGGTCGGGGCTCAAGGGCTGGCCGCTGATCGGTCTGGTGCTGGTGTGGCTACTGGCACGGCTGGCCTGGTTCCTGCCGATACCGGCGCCCTTGTTGCTGGCCTTGCAGGTTCCGTTTCTGCCGTTGCTGGCGTGGGCGTTGGGGGGCGATCTGCTGGCTGCGGGCAAGCGCGAGAATTATCCGATTCTGTTGATGGTGATGCTGCTGGCCGGGTGTCAGGCGTTGACGTTGCTCGGGTTCTCCGTTGAAGACGCCAATCTGCAGCGCCATGGCGTGCTGGCTGCCTTGTGGCTGGTGGGCGCGCTGATGAGCGTGATCGGTGGGCGGGTGATTCCGTTCTTTATCCTGCGCGGCTTGAACCGGCCCGCAGCGCCTGCGGCCCATCCGTTGCCGGGCAAGGTGTTGCTGATCAGCGCCATGCTGGCGGCGGTGTCCTTTGCCGCCGGATTGAATGACGCCCCACGGGTTTGGCTGGCGCTAATGTTTGCGTTGATCAGCGTTTTGCATCTGCTGCGATTGTGGCGCTGGCATGATCGTGGCCTGTGGCGGGTGCCGCTGCTGTGGTCGCTGTACCTGGCCTACGCCTGGCTCGCGGTGGCGACGCTGGCCATGGCGCTGTGGCACCTGGGCTGGATGCCGCAGCAAAGCCTGGCCACCCATTCACTGGCCGTCGGCGGTATCGGCGGGTTGGTTCTGGCGATGATCGCCCGGGTCAGCCTGGGGCATACCGGGCGCTTGTTGCAGCCGTCAAAGGCGGTTGTTGCGGGGTTTGCCCTGTTGCTACTGGCGGGTGTGTGTCGAGTGTGGCTGGTGCCGTTTTCCGGTCAGGGTCTGGCGCTGTCGGCGTTGCTGTGGTGTAGCGCTTTCGGTGTTTTTGTCTGGCGCTACACCGGCATTTTATTGGGGCCGAGGCTCTAGCGAAGACCTTCAGGGCCGCCCTTCGAGGCGGCTTTTTCATGACCGGTGGTCGATGCGCCCCGGCCTGTCGGCAAATTTGCGCTTAGCTGAAGGGATAGCCCGAGGCGCGCGCAGGTTTACAAGGCCGCAGCGACGCCCCTTCAGATCACCCTGAGTCTGAGGAACCGCGCCATGCTCACCCTGAACATCAATGGCCAGGATCAGGAGCTGGATGTCCCCGCCGACATGCCGCTGCTCTGGGTCTTGCGCGATGTCGCCCACCTCACCGGCACCAAGTTCGGCTGTGGCATCGCCCAATGCGGGGCCTGCACCGTGCACGTCGATGGCGCACCGCTGCGCTCGTGCATCACACCGGCCACGGCCGTGGCTGATGGACAGAAGATACTCACCATCGAAGGCCTTTCCGCAGACGGTTCGCACCCGGTCCAACAGGCATGGGCGGAACTCGACGTGGTCCAGTGTGGCTACTGCCAGTCCGGGCAGATCATGTCGGCGGCGGCCTTGCTGGCGAAAATTCCGCAACCGACCGACAGCGACATCGATCAGGCGCTGTCCGGCAACATCTGCCGTTGCGGCACTTACCCGCGGATCCGCGCAGCGGTCAAACGCGCTGCCGAGCTGGGTTGAGGTGGCCATGAACAGCATCAACGCGTTATCGCGCCGTGGTTTTCTCAAGGGCAGTGCCGTGCTGGGTGGTGGATTGGTGGTGGCGTTTGCCATGCCCGGTGCCCACCGTTTCGCCATGGGCGCGGAGAACCAGGGCAACGTGTTTGCACCCAATGCCTTCCTGCGCATTGGCAACGACAACAGCGTCACCGTGTTGCTCGGCCACTCGGAAATGGGCCAGGGCATCTGGACCGGCCTGACCATGCTGATTGCCGAAGAACTGGACGCTGACTGGACGAAAATCCGCGTCGAGCATTCCCCTGCTTCGGCCACCGATTACGGCCTGCCAGGCTTTGGCGGGATGCAGATCACCGGCGGCTCGACTTCGACCTGGATGGAGTTCGACCGCTATCGCCAGGCCGGCGCAGCGGCGCGCCTGATGTTGATCGACGCGGCGGCCAAGCGTTTCAACGTCGCGCCCTCCGAGATTCATACCGAATCGGGGGTGGTCATTGCCGGTGAACACCGTGCCACCTATGGCGAGTTGGCCGATGATGCCGGGCAATTGCCACGGCCAGACCCGGCTTCGATCACACTCAAGGACGCAAAGGACTGGCGGCTGATCGGCAAACCCACCAAGCGTCTGGACACGCCGGAGAAAATCACTGGCCGGGCGAAATTCGGCATGGACGTGCAGTTTGACGGGCTGATGACCGCGATGGTCGCCCGTTCGCCGACCTTCGGCGGTAGCGTCAAATCCTTTGAAGGCGCCGAAGCGCTGGCGATTCCGGGCGTGCACAAAGTGGTGCAAGTGCCGACCGGCATCGCGGTGATTGCCGATCATTTCTGGGCGGCGAAACTGGGGCGCGATGCACTGAAAATCGAGTGGAATCCGGGGCCGAACGCCGGACTCAATAGCCAGACGTTGCTGGAAAACTTCCGCAAGCTCGCCACCACCCCCGGCCTGAACGCCGGTCAGGCGGGCGATACCCAGGCTGCGCTGGCGAAAGCGGTCAAGAAGATCGATGCTGAATACAGTGTGCCTTACCTGGCCCATGCGCCGATGGAGCCGCTGAACTGCACGGTGAGCATCACCCAGGACAAGTGCGAAATCTGGACCGGCACTCAGTTTCAGACCCTGGACCAAATGGTCGCCGGGAAAATCACCGGGCTCAAACCGGAACAGGTGGTGATCCATACTGAGTTTCTCGGCGGCGGCTTCGGGCGCCGGGCCAATCCGACGTCGGACTTCGTCAGCGAAGCGGTGTATGTCGCCAAGGCCGCCGGTGCACCGGTGAAAACCGTGTGGGCGCGGGAAGACGACATCCGCGGCGGCTATTACCGCTCGGCGTTCCTGCACCATGCGCGGATCGGGCTGGGCGCCGACGGCCTGCCGCTGGCCTGGAAACATGTGATGGTCGGGCAGTCGATCATGGCCGGGACCTCGCTCGAAGCGAGCATGGTCAAGGACGGCATCGACAAGACGTCCGTCGAAGGCGTGGCCGACAGCCCTTACTTCGAAGGACTGGCCAATCACCAGATCGAACTGCACTCACCGAAAACCGGCATCAGCGTGTTGTGGCTGCGTTCGGTGGGGCACACCCACACTGCGTTTGTCATGGAATCGCTGATCGATGAGCTGGCCACGGCGGCCGGCAAGGATCCGGTGGAATATCGGCGCACCTTGCTCAAGGATCATCCGCGCCACCTCGGTGTGCTGAACCTCGCGGTGGAGAAGGCCAACTGGACGGCGCCACTGCCGGACGGCCATGCGTTGGGTGTGGCGGTGCATGAGTCGTTCGGCAGCTACGTGGCCCAGGTGGCCGAGGTGTCCCAGGACAACCTCGCCATTCGTGTGCATCGGGTGGTGTGCGCTGTGGACTGCGGCATCGCGGTCAATCCACAGAGCATCGCCGCGCAGATGGAGTCGTGCATCACCTTTGGCCTCAGCTTCGCCTTGCACAGCAAGCTGACGCTCAAGGACGGGCAGGTGGTGCAGTCCAACTACCACGACTATCGGGTGCTGCGGCTCAACGAAATGCCGGTGGTCGAAGTGCATATCGTGCCCAGCAGCGACAAACCCGGTGGTATCGGCGAGGCCGGTGTGCCACCCATGGCGCCGGCGGTGGCCAACGCGGTGTTTGCCTTGACCGGGCAGCGCCTGCGGGAGCTGCCCTTGCAGCTATCGGGGGTGTGAAATGAAACGACATCACTGGTTGCTTGGGGCGGTGATCCTGGTCCTTCTCGTCGCCTACGCATCCCACGTGTTCGCCGATGACCGCGAGGCCTTGCAGGCGTTCGACACTGTGCAGAAGGTCTTCCAGAGCCCTCGTTGCCAGAACTGCCACATTCCCGGGGATTCGCCGCTGCAATTCGATGCCGGCGTACCCCACGCCATGAATGTCGTGCGGGGCATGGACGGCAAGGGCTCGGCGGGGCTGCCCTGTGCTACCTGCCATGGGCAAAGCAATCCGCCTGCCAGTTACGGCCCCCACGCGCCACCGGGTGCGCCGCACTGGAGTTTGCCACCGGCCGCGCACCGGATGGCCTGGATCGGCCTGCCCGCCGACCGGCTGTGCGCGATGATCAAGGATCGCTCCAGCAACGGCGATCGGGATTTTGCCGCACTGATCAAGCACGTCAGCGACGACAAGCTGGTGCTGTGGGGCTGGAACCCTGGCGGCAATCGCGCGCCGGTGCCGGTACCCCACGATGTCTTCGTCACCCAGTTCAAGCGCTGGGCCGATGCGGGAGGACCGTGCCCGATGGCGGGTAGCTGACCAGCGGCACGCTTACAGGGAGTCAATGTGGGTACGGGCGACTCTAACGTGCATACCTGCCAAAGGAGTGAACGATGTTGATCTCAGGCAAAACAGGCAAATCGGGCCGATCAGCCAACCCATTGCTTACGCCACAGCAGGAACGTGAACGTCTGCGCGAACTGTCTCGCCAGGCCGAGCAAGAGCTGGCAGGCGTGCAGATGGCGAGCATGGACGAGCTGACGCTGCTGTCCAATCGCCACGGCTTCACCGCACTGGCCCAACTCGGGCTGGACGCCTGCCGGCAACTGGAGACCCCGGCGACGCTGCTGTACTTCAGCCTCGATGAATTCAAACTCATCTGCTATCTGTATGGCCGGGCCAAGGGTGACGATGCGCTCAAGACGTTCGCCGATGTCCTGCGGATCGGCTTTCGTGAAAACGATGTGGTCGGCCGACTCGAAGGCGACCGGTTCGTGGCGCTGCTGACCGGTTCCAGCGTGGTGGAGATTGCGGCGATCAAGGCACGGCTCAATGAGATACTCGATGAGCGCAACGCTGCGGCGCATTGCAGTTATGACATTCGGTTCAGTGTTACCCAGGTCGAGTATGACTCCATTGTTCATGACTCAATCGAGGAACTGCTGGAGGAGGCCGAGCTTGTGATGAGCCGTTAGGGCGGTGTTGTGTTGGCGGGCCTCTTCGCGAGCAGGCTCGCTCCTACAGGTTTTGTGAACGCCACAAATCCACTGTGGGAGCGAGCCTGCTCCGGGCGCCGATCCGACGAAAGCGTCCTGACAGACACCACCTATTTGGCAAACAACTGCCCAATGTCCTTGAACGCCTTGAACTCCAGCGCATTCCCGCAAGGATCAAACAGAAACATCGTCGCCTGTTCACCCGCCAGCCCCTGAAAGCGAATCCCCGGCTCAATCACGAAGCGCGTCCCCAGTGACTTCAATCGCTCGGCCAACGCTTCCCACTCGGCCATCCCGAGCACCACGCCAAAATGCGGCACCGGCACATCGTGACCATCCACGGCATTGGTGTGCGCGGCTTCTTGTGCAGGTTTTTTCGGTGCCAGGTGAATCACCAGTTGATGGCCGAAGAAATTGAAATCCACCCAATGGTCGCTGGAACGACCTTCTTCCAGGCCAAACACTGAACCATAGAAATGTCGGGCGGCCGGCAAGTCGTAGACCGGAATGGCCAGGTGAAAAGGGGACAGTTGCATCAGGCGAACCTCGGTGTAGGTGGGAATGTGTCGAGTTTAGCCCTGTGATTTTTGATTGAAAGACGATATTTTTTGCATCGAGCTCAAATTATTTCGATCAATCGAGGTCGCCATGCTGCGAGAACTGAAAACCTTTATCGCCGTGGCGCGTTACGGAACCTTCGCCGCGGCCGGCATGCACATTGGCCTGACGCAATCGGCGGTCAGTGCGCAGATTCGCAATCTGGAACAGGCCCTCGGCATTCGTCTGTTCGACCGCACCGGGCGTCAGGCGCTGCTCAATGCGGCGGGGCAGCGTGCGTTGCCGATGGCCAGGGAAATGCTCGAGACCTTCAGCCGCATGGCCGTCAGTGACGATGTCAGTGAGTACCGTGGCGAACTGAAAATCGGCGCAGTGGCCACCGCCCAGACCGGGCTGCTGCCCCAGGCATTGTTGAAATTGCGCCAACAGGCGCCTTTGCTGGAACCCAAGCTGGTGCCCGGGGTGTCACTGAACTTGCTGAGCCAGGTGGACACGGGAGAAGTGGACCTGGCGATCCTGATCAAGCCGCCGTTTGAGTTGCCCAAGGAGTTGTCCGCGCAGGTGATTCGCCGCGAGCCCTTCGTGCTGATCGTACCGGCGGACCTGGACGGCGATGATCCGCTGCAACTGCTCGCCAAGCACTCTCATGTGCGCTACGACCGCAACTCCTTCGGCGGGCGGCTGGTGACGCGGTTTCTGCGGGAACGGCAGATCGAGGTGCAGGTGGCGCTGGAGCTGGATGAACTGGAGGCTATCGTGAAAATGGTCGAGTGCGGCTTGGGTGTTTCCCTGTTGCCGGCGGCCGGGTTGTGGCTTGAGCATGGGGCCGGGGTGCGGATCATCCCGCTGGGTGAACTGACTTTCTATCGGGAGATTGTGCTGTTGCAGCGCTACAGCCAACGGATGCAGCCGATTCAGCAGTTGTTTGCCAGCTGTCTGACTCAACACTGACCCTGTGGGAGCGAGCGATGAGGCAATCTCATTCAACATATCTTCTGGCTGATACACCGCAATCGCGAGCAGGCTCGCTCCCACAGGGGATGGTGTTTGTCCGGGAAATTGCAGGCATAAAAAATCCGACGATTACTCTTCGATACAGTCCATGCCTGTGGTGCTGAAACCACCGCCCACGTACATGATTTCACCGCTGTGCCGGCATGTTTCAACCTATCAGTTCTGCTAGTACCCAATAGACGAAACAGGGCAGATAGTGATTTATCCATACTCAATGAATGGATCGATCCTATGTTGACTCAACTGCGGTCACTTCTCTGCGATTATCACTACGATCCTCTGGATCGCCTGACCAGTCATGCCCAACCGAATACCCCGGCGCATCAGCGGTTTTACTGCCAAAGTCGTCTCGCCACCGAGATACAGGGTGCATTACGCAACACCATTTTCCAGTCTGGTGATCAGGTTCTGGGGCAACAACAGCGCCAGGGCGACTCAATCGACGTCGCGTTACTGGCCACTGATCAGCAACGTTCAGTCCTGCAAACGCTCCGGAAAGACAATCTGCCGCAGCCCATCGCTTACACACCCTACGGCCACCATCGAGCCGAAAGCGGCTTGAGTAGTTTGTTGGGTTTCAACGGTGAACGGGCAGATCCCGTGACTGGGCATTATTTGCTGGGTAATGGATACAGGGCGTTCAATCCGGTGTTGATGCGGTTTAATAGTCCGGACAGTTGGAGTCCGTTTGGTAAGGGGGGATTGAATGCTTATGCGTATTGTGAAGGGGATCCTGTGGGTCGAATTGACCCGACTGGGCATGTTCCTTACTTTTTAGTCAAAGGTGCACTGGATAAATTGAAAAATCAGGGTATTTTCGTGGGGGCGGTTGTTGGGGGAAAAAGTTCTGTAAAAAAACTTGTTAGTGGTAAAGAACTTCCAATGCCATTTTTAGGCCAGGGAAGTGCACTTTCAAAAAAACAGCTTTTTGTTGAAAGTAGCTTAGAAAAAGCAAATAAATTAATGCAGGATACACCTCGTAGCCCAGATGCAGAAAAGCTAGAAGTTTTCGCCGTTTACCTAAAAGATTCGGAAAAAGTGAAAAGCGGGCAGATATCCACTTCGAGCGTTGTTTCACAGAGAATAGCGCAGTACGACAGTAGGTTTTCGATCCCAGATGATCAGTTCGATAAACTGGTATTTGTCGGGGCGGCAGGCCCTTCGACAGCAGGGCCAGTGGAGGTTGTAGAAGCGGTATTCGTTCAAGGGCCGAAGACTTATTATGCTTATACCGTTCCGGCACCACTCTCTTTAGGGATGGAGGTAAAAGGTGTGGCGGTTTCTGTTCCTCGTGTAGCGACTGCTCGTGTTGCGACTGCTATAAGAGTTGGTGTTGATTTTAGAAAAACTCAGAAATGAGGTTAGAGACGTATTGGACGGAAACGTGTTGATCGTATTCCTTCTGTTATGTTTTTTTTCAGCAGGTGCGGCACTAATCGAAAATTATTTGTAGTTGTTTGATGCCTATTTGCGTCGAAATACTTTCCCGCTGAAGGTTGCGTTAGCCAAAGAAATTGTGAACACAGGAACTGTCAGATTTTTTGTCCGATCGAAGATTACTCTTCGATGCTGCCCATGCCTGTGGTGCTGAAACCACCGCCCACGTACATGATTTCACCGCTGTGCCTGCGCGCACCAACCCGTTTCAACCTATCAGTTCTGCTAGTACCCAACAGACGAAACAGGGCAGATAGTGATTTATCCATACTCAATGAATGGATCGATCCTATGTTGAATCAACTGCGGTCACTGCTCTGCGAATATCACTACGATCCTCTGGATCGCCTGACCAGTCACGCCCAACCGAATGCCCCGGCGCATCAGCGGTTTTACTGCCAAAGCCGTCTCGCCACCGAGATACAGGGTGCATTACGCAAGACCATTTTCCAGTCTGGTGATCAGGTTCTGGGGCAACAACAGCGTCAGGGCGACTCAATCGACGTCGCGTTACTGGCCACTGATCAGCAACGTTCAGTCCTGCAAACGCTCCAGAAAGACAATCTGCCGCAGCCCATCGCTTACACACCCTACGGCCACCATCGAGCCGAAAGCGGCTTGAGTAGTTTGTTGGGTTTCAACGGTGAACGGGCAGATCCCGTGACTGGGCATTATTTGCTGGGTAATGGGTATAGGGCGTTTAACCTGGTGTTGATGCGGTTTAACAGTCCGGACAGTTGGAGTCCGTTTGGTAAGGGGGGATTGAATGCTTATGCGTATTGTGAGGGGGATCCGATTGGGCGGACTGATCCGACAGGGCATGCTCTGATACTCCCACTTAAACTTTTACGAGGTGCAACATATAAGCATAACAACACATCTTATAGGCAGCTCGGTTACTTCATGGGGGATTCAAAGACTGTAACAAAACTTGGGACTGAGGGTAGTCGTGTAAAGGCTATTAAAGTGAATGATGACCCGTATCATTACCCAACTGACCGGTCTAAGGAATCGGTACAGCCTTTCGGCGTACTTGTACCTGATGATCTAATGGATCGAATGATGACTCCTGTACAAATGCGATGGAGGCCTGAGCAAGCAATAGGAGCTATCCTCAAAGAAGATAGGTATCTCGTTATTCCGCGAGAATATCATGAACGCCTTATTTTTATAGATGGTTCTGCACCGTCACCACCATCGTCACCACCACCGATGGCTGCAGTGGCCGCCAGGTCTTTACCACGCCGTGCTGCTCCCAAGATAGATTCTTTGAATGCTGATTCTGAAATTCCCTCTGGTTCCGTTTCTAGCTTAAGTGTGGCCGTACTTGCAAACTCAGCATCCAACATAAGAAGAATACAACAATTGAAGAAATCGGCCTCCAATGTACGAAGTGGATCTTCAGCACCAAACAGCGGTAGGAAGTTTAATGGGTAATACTGTTTTTCCACGAATAACAGCCCAGCGGATCGTTGCTCCCATAAAGGACCGTGCATAAAAAACCCGCCAAAACAGGCGGGTTTAATGAGATGGTCAGCCTGACCGAAGATTACTCTTCGATGCTGCCCATTGCCGTGGTGTTGAAGCCACCGTCCACGTACATGATTTCACCGCTGATGCCGGACGCCAGGTCCGAGCACAGGAAGGCGCCGGCGTTGCCGACTTCGTCGATGGTGACGTTGCGGCGCAGCGGGGTTTGCGCTTCGTTGGCGGCCAGCATCTTGCGGAAGTTCTTGATGCCGGAAGCGGCGAGGGTGCGGATGGGACCTGCCGATACGCAGTTGACGCGGGTGCCGTCCGGGCCCAGGGAGCCGGCCAGGTAGCGTACGCCGGCTTCCAGGGAAGCCTTGGCCATGCCCATGACGTTGTAGTTCGGCATGGTGCGCTCGGCGCCCAGGTACGACAGGGTCAGCAGGCTGCCGTTGCGGCCTTTCATCATTTCGCGGCCGGCCTTGGCCAGGGCCACGAAGCTGTAGGCGCTGATGTCGTGGGAGATGCGGAAACCTTCACGGGTGGTGGCTTCGGTGAAGTCGCCGTCCAGTTGGTCGCCCGGGGCGAAGCCGACGGAGTGCACGATGCAGTCCAGGCCGTCCCACTTCTTGCTCAACGCTTCGAAGACCTTGGCGATTTCTTCATCGCTGGCCACGTCGCACGGGAAGCACAGCTCAGGGCTCGAACCCCAGCCTTGTGCGAACTCTTCGACACGACCCTTGAGTTTGTCGTTCTGATAAGTGAAGGCAAGCTCAGCGCCCTCGCGATGCATGGCGGCAGCGATGCCGGATGCGATGGACAGCTTGCTGGCGACACCGACGATCAGTACGCGCTTACCGGCGAGAAAACCCATGTGTTGCTCCTCTTTCAGGTTATTGCGCAGTGGCCGGAGCCAGAAAAGCGGCTTCCAGCAACTGCTGTGTATACGGATGTTGGGGGGCGGCAAAAATGCTTTGCGCGTCTCCCTGTTCGACCACTTGGCCATGCTTGACCACCATCAACTGGTGGCTCAGCGCTTTCACCACAGCCAGGTCATGGCTGATAAACAGATACGTCAGGTTGTACTTGCTTTGCAGTGAACGCAAAAGCTCCACTACCTGGCGTTGTACCGTGCGGTCGAGGGCCGAAGTCGGCTCGTCCAGCAAAATCAACGCCGGTTTTAACACCAATGCCCGGGCAATGGCGATTCTCTGCCGTTGCCCGCCGGAAAATTCGTGGGGGTAGCGGTGCCGGGTTTCCGGATCCAGACCTACCTCCTTGAGTGCCGCAATAATCGCTTGTTCCTGTTCTGCCGCGGTGCCCATCTTGTGGATCCGCAGGCCCTCGCCAACGATCTGGCTTACGCACATCCGCGGGCTCAGGCTGCCGAACGGGTCCTGAAACACCACTTGCATCTCCCGCCGCAGCGGCCGTACCTGTTGCTGCGTCAGGCAGTCTAGCTGCTGGCCTTCAAAGCGAATGGCGCCTTTGCTGGCGATCAACCGCAAAATCGCCAGGCCCAGGGTCGATTTGCCGGAACCGCTTTCACCCACGATCCCCAGGGTCTGACCCTGGGGCAGGCTGAAATTGATGCCGTCGACCGCCTTGACGTAATCCACCGTGCGCTTGAGCAGGCCTTTCTTGATCGGAAACCAGACTTTCAGGTCCTCGACCGCCAGCAAGGGCGGGCCGATCACGTTGCTTGCAGGCTTGCCATCGGGCTCCGCTGCCAGCAGTTCCCGAGTGTACGGATGCTGCGGCGCGCGGAACAATTCTTCGCACGATGCCTGTTCGACGATGCAACCTTGCCGCATGACACATACGCGATGCGCAATTCTTCGAACAAGGTTCAAATCGTGGCTGATCAGCAGCAGAGCCATGCCCAAACGGGCCTGAAGTTCCTTGAGCAATTCGAGGATTTTCAGCTGGACGGTCACGTCCAGCGCGGTGGTCGGCTCGTCGGCGATCAGCAGTTCCGGCTCGTTGGCCAGGGCCATGGCGATCATCACCCGCTGGCGCTGGCCGCCGGACAATTCGTGGGGCAGGGCCTTGAGGCGCTTGTGCGGCTCGGGGATGCCGACCATCTCCAGCAGCTCCAGGGTGCGCTTGGTCGCGACCTTGCCGGTCAGGCCCTTGTGGATGCCCAGCACCTCGTTGATCTGTTTCTCGATCGAGTGCAGGGGATTGAGCGAGGTCATCGGCTCCTGGAAGATCATTGCAATCCGGTTGCCGCGAATGTGGCGGATGGTTTTTTCCTTCAGGTCCAGCAGGTTCTGCCCGGAATACATGATGGTGCCGGATGGATGCCGCGCGAGCGGGTAGGGCAGCAGGCGCAGGATCGAATGCGCTGTTACCGATTTACCGGAACCGCTCTCGCCGACCAAAGCCAGGGTTTCACCGCGCTTGATGTCGAAGCTGACACCTTCGACCGCCAGCTGGCAGCGATTGCCGACGACGAAATCGACGGACAGGTCGCGCACTTCGATCAGATTTTCCTGATTCATTTCACTTCCTCGGGTCGAAGGCATCGCGAGCGGACTCGCCGATGAATACCAGCAAACTCAACATCAAGGCCAGCACGGCAAAGGCGCTGATGCCCAGCCACGGCGCTTGCAGGTTGGATTTGCCCTGGGCCACCAGTTCACCCAAAGACGGGCTGCCCGCCGGCAGGCCGAAGCCGAGGAAGTCCAGGGCGGTCAGTGTACCGATGGCGCCGGTGAGGATGAACGGCATGAAGGTCATGGTCGAGACCATTGCGTTGGGCAAAATGTGGCGGAACATGATCGCGCCGTTCTGCATGCCCAGGGCGCGGGCGGCACGCACGTATTCCAGGTTACGCCCGCGCAGGAATTCGGCGCGCACCACGTCCACCAGGCTCATCCACGAGAACAGCAGCATGATCCCCAACAACCACCAGAAGTTGGGCTGCACGAAACTGGCGAGGATGATCAGCAGGTACAGCACCGGCAGTCCGGACCAGATCTCCAGGAACCGCTGCCCGGCCAGGTCCACCCAGCCCCCGTAGAAGCCCTGCAAGGCCCCGGCGATCACGCCGATGATCGAGCTGAGCACGGTCAGGGTCAGGGCGAACAGCACCGAAATGCGGAAACCGTAGATCACCCGGGCCAGCACATCACGGCCCTGATCGTCGGTGCCCAGCAGGTTGTCCGCCGAGGGCGGGGCCGGCGCCGGGACTTTCAGGTCGTAGTTGATGCTCTGGTAGCTGTAGGGGATCGGCGCCCACAGCACCCAGGCGTCCTTGGCCTTGAGCAGTTCGCGGATGTACGGGCTCTTGTAGTTCGCCTCCAGCGGAAATTCGCCGCCGAAGGTGGTTTCCGGGTAGCGCTTGAGCGCCGGGAAGTACCAGTTGTTGTCGTAGTGCACCACCAGCGGCTTGTCGTTGGCGATCAGCTCGGCGCCAAGGCTTGCACCAAACAGGATCAGGAACAGCCACAGCGACCACCAGCCACGCTTGTTGGCCTTGAACAGTTCGAAGCGTCGGCGATTGAGAGGGGACAGGTTCATCTCAATGCTCCCGGCTTTCGAAGTCGATGCGCGGATCGACAAAGGTGTAGGTCAGGTCGCCGATCAGTTTCACCACCAGTCCGAGCAGGGTGAAGATGAACAGCGTGCCGAACACCACCGGGTAATCGCGGTTGATTGCCGCCTCGAAACTCATCAGGCCGAGGCCGTCGAGGGAAAAGATCACCTCCACCAACAACGAGCCGGTGAAGAAGATGCCGATGAGGGCCGAGGGGAAACCGGCGATCACCAGCAGCATGGCGTTGCGGAACACATGACCGTACAGCACGCGGTGGTTGGTCAGGCCTTTGGCCCGTGCGGTGATCACGTACTGCTTGTTGATCTCGTCGAGGAAGCTGTTCTTGGTCAGCAGGGTCATGGTCGCGAAGTTGCCTATCACCAGCGCGGTCACTGGCAGCGCCAGGTGCCAGAAGTAGTCGAGGATCTTGCCGCCCATGCTCAGTTCATCGAAGTTGTTCGAAGTCAGACCGCGCAAGGGGAACCAGTCCAGGTAACTGCCGCCGGCGAACACCACGATCAACAGGATGGCGAACAGGAACGCCGGGATCGCGTAGCCGACGATGATCGCCGAACTGGTCCAGACGTCGAAGTGGCTGCCGTGCCGCTTGGCCTTGGCGATCCCCAGCGGGATCGACACCAGGTACATGATCAGCGTGCTCCATAGTCCGAGGGAGATCGAGACCGGCATCTTTTCCTTGATCAGGTCGATGACCTTGGCGTCGCGGAAGAAGCTGTCGCCGAAATCCAGGGACGCATAGTTCTTGACCATGATCCACAAGCGTTCCGGCGCCGATTTGTCGAAGCCGTACATGTGCTCGATTTCTTTGATTAGTGCCGGGTCCAGGCCCTGGGCGCCGCGATAGGCCGAGCCTGCCACCGAGACTTCGGCACCGCCGCCGGCGATGCGGCTGGTAGCGCCTTCGAAGCCTTCGAGCTTGGCGATCATCTGTTCCACCGGTCCGCCCGGGGCGGCCTGGATGATCACGAAGTTGATCAGCAGGATGCCGAACAGGGTCGGAATGATCAGCAACAGTCGCCGAAAAATGTACGCCAGCATCTGATTACTCCGTGCCCGCAGGATCGGCCTGCAGTGTGGTTTCGACTTCTATTGCCGGCTTGATGTCGGGCTTGACCCACCAGGTGGCCGTGCCGATGTCGTATTTAGGCGAGACCTTGGGATGGCCGATGTGATTCCAGTACGCCACGCGCCAGGTCTTGATGTGCCAGTTGGGTATTACGTAATAGCCCCATTGCAGCACCCGGTCCAGCGCGCGGGCGTGAGCCACCAGGCTGTTGCGCGAATCGGCGTTGATCAGTTGCTCGACCAGTTGATCGACCACCGGATCTTTCAGCCCCATGGAGTTGCGGCTGCCGGGTTTGTCGGCGGCGGCCGACATCCAGAATTCCCGCTGTTCGTTCCCCGGCGAGTTGGACTGCGGGAAGCTGCCGACGATCATGTCGAAGTCCCGGGAGCGCACACGGTTGATGTACTGCGAGACGTCGACCCGGCGGATCACCAGATCGATACCCAGGTCGCTCAGGTTGCGCTTGAACGGCAGCAGCACCCGTTCGAATTCGGTCTGGGCCAACAGGAACTCGATGACCACCGGCTTGCCGGTGGTGTCGACCATCTTGTCATCGACGATGCGCCAGCCGGCCTCCTGCAACAGTTGATAGGCTTGCCGTTGCTGGGCGCGGATCATGCCGCTGCCGTCGGTGGTCGGGTTCTGGAACGCTTCGTTGAACACCTGCGGCGGCAGCTTGGCGCGGAACGGTTCGAGGATCGCCACCTGATCGGCGTCAGGCGCGCCGGTGGCGGCCATTTCCGAGTTCTCGAAATAACTGCGGGTGCGCGCGTAGGCGCCGTTGAACAGTTGCTTGTTGGTCCATTCGAAATCCAGCAACAGCGACAAGGCCTGGCGCACACGCACATCCTGGAACACCGGGCGGCGCATATTGAACACGAAGCCTTGCATGCCGGTGGGGTTGCCGTTGGGAATCTGTTCCTTGACCAGTCGACCTTCGGTGACTGCCGGAGTGTTGTAGGCATTGGCCCAGTTCTTCGCGGTCATTTCCAGCCAGTAGTCGAACTGTCCGGCCTTGAGCGCTTCCAGGGCGACGGTGTTGTCGCGGTAGTAATCGGTGGTCATCACGTCGAAGTTGTAGAAGCCTCGATTGACCGGCAGGTCCTTGCCCCAGTAATCCTTGACCCGCTCGTAACGCACCGAGCGTCCGGCCTTCACTTCGCTGACCTTGTACGGGCCACTGCCCAGCGGGATTTCCAGGTTGCCCTTGTTGAAGTCGCGGTCGGCCCACCAATGCTTGGGCAGCACCGGCAACTGGCCGAGGATCAGCGGCAGTTCGCGGTTGTTGGTGTGCTTGAACTTGAACAGCACGGTCAGCGGGTCTTCGGCGATCGCTTCGGCCACGTCGTTGTAGTAGCCGCGGTACATCGGCGCGCCGTCCTTGGTCAGCATCTGGAAGCTGAATACCACGTCCTCGGCGCGAATCGGATGGCCGTCATGGAAGCGTGCTTCGGGGCGCAGGTAGAAGCGCACCCAGGCGTTGTCCGGGGCTTTCTCGATCAGTCGGGCGATCAAGCCGTACTCGGTGAACGGTTCGTCCAGGCCTTGCTTGGCCAGGGTGTCGTAGATCATGCCGATATCGTCCGCCGGCACGCCTTTGCTGATGAAGGGGTTGAGGCTGTCGAATCCGCCGAAACCGGCCTGACGGAAAATCCCGCCCTTGGGCGCGTCCGGATTGACGTAGTCGAAGTGTTTGAAGTCGGCCGGGTATTTCGGCGGTTCGTTGTACAGGGTCACGGCATGTTGCGGGGCGGCGCAGGCCAGCCCGGCGAACAGCAGACCGCTGGCCTGCAGGAGCAGGGCACGGATGGGTTTCATTGATCTTTCTCCGAAGATTTCAGCCACCACGCGTTCAGGCCCAGAGTGTAGGGCGGCGTGGTGACGAAGGCGAGCCGGTTGCGGTACGCCAGACGGTGATTATTGAGGTACCAGTTGGGAACGATGTAGTGCTGCCACAGCAGCACGCGGTCGAGGGCCTTGCCGGCGGCGACCTGCTCATCGCGGGTCTGGGCGGCCAGCAACTGGTCGAGCAAGTGGTCGACTACCGGGTTGGCAATGCCGGCGTAGTTCTTGCTGCCCTTGACCCCGGCCTGGCTGGAGTGAAAGTACTGCCATTGTTCCAGGCCTGGGCTGAGCGTCTGGTTGAGGGTCATCAGAATCATGTCGAAATCGAACTGGTCGAGGCGCTGCTTGTATTGCGCGCGATCGACCGTGCGCAGCCGCGCATCGATGCCGATGCTGGCCAAGGTCTCGACGTAAGGCTGGAGGATGCGTTCCAGGTTCGGGTTGACCAGCAGCAGCTCCAGGCGCAAGGGCTGTCCGGCGGCGTTTTGCAGGCGCTGGCCATTGAGCTTCCAGCCAGCCTCAGCAAGCAGGCCGAGGGCTTTGCGCAAGGTCTCCCGGGGGATGCCGCGGCCATCGGTCTGCGGCAGGCTGAACGGTTCGGTAAAGAGTTTGGCCGGCAGTTGCTCGCGATAGGGCTTGAGTAACAGCCATTCATGCCCGACCGGCAAACCGCTGGCCGAGAACTCGCTGTTGGGGTAGTAACTCATGGCGCGTTGGTAGGCGCCGCCGAACAGCGTGCGGTTGGTCCACTCGAAGTTGAACATCAGCCCCAGCGCTTCGCGGACCCTGGTGTCCGAGAACGCCGGGCGGCGGCTGTTCATGAACAGGCCTTGGGTCTGGGTCGGGATCCGATGGGGAATCTGCGCCTTGATCACCTCGCCGCGGCGTATGGCGGGGAAGTTGTAGCCGGTGTCCCAGTTCTTTGCCTGATGCTCGATGTAGATATCGAATTCGCCGGCCTTGAACGCCTCGAACGCCACGTCGCTGTCGCGGTAGAACTCGACTTCCATGCGGTCGAAGTTGTACTTGCCGCGATTGACCGCCAGGTCCTTGCCCCAGTAATCCTTGACCCGTTCGAAGACGATCTGTCGTCCTGGTGTGGCCGAGGTAATGCGATACGGCCCGCTGCCCAGCGGCGGCTCGAAAGTGGTGGCCTTGAAGTCGCGGCCTTTCCAGTAGTGCTGTGCCAGCACCGGCATTTCACCCAGGCGCAGGATCAGCAGCGGATTGCCGGCACGCTTGAACACGAAACGGATGCGCTGCGGGCTGAGGATGTCGACCCGCGACACTTCCTGAAGGCTGGTGCGATACAGCGGATGGCCTTCCTTGAGCAGCACGCGATAGGAGAACGCGACGTCGTAGGCGGTGATCGGCGTGCCGTCATGGAAGCGTGCTTCGGGGCGCAAGTTGAACACCACCCAACTGCGGTTCTCGTTGTACTCCACCGACTGGGCGATCAGGCCATAACTGGACGCGGGCTCGTCACCAGAAGGCGCGTACTGCCCCGTGCCGATCATCAGCGGTTCGTTCAGCTCGTTGATGCCGTATTGCAGGAAACTCGGCGTGGTGACAGGGCTGGTGCCCTTGAAGGTGTAGGGGTTGAGCGTGTCGAAGGTGCCAAACGCCATGACCCGCAACGTACCGCCCTTGGGCGCTTGCGGGTTGACCCAGTCGAAGTGGGTAAATCGTGCCGGGTACTTGAGCGTGCCGAACTGCGCATAACCATGGCTTTCGATGATCATCGCGCTTGCGGTGGAGCTCAAGGCCAGGCTGATCAGGAAGAGGAGGGGACGCTTCAAATAGGGGATCCGGTCCGGGCGGCTTGGGCTTTGTGGATCGTACAGTAACAGCTTGTATGGACAGGAAAAAGACGGGGGGTTAATGCGCAATCTCGGCCAGGTCACAAACCCTGTAGGAGCAGCCCACAAAAACTGTGAAGACATAAAAAAGCCCCTGAAGTCAGGGGCTGTTTTTAATGCGGATTGGCCACCGTCAACATCTGGCCAGGCTTGAGCGCCTGGCCGACACGCGGGTTCCAGCGCTTGAGATGCTGCATCTCTACGTTGAAGCGCTTGGCCACGATGTACAGCGAGTCGCCTTGCTGGACCTTGTACGTGGTCTGTTGCTTCTTGGTGTTGGCTGCAATCACGGTGTTGACGCGCCCGGAGCTGCGCTTGCTGGTGTCCTGCATGACCAGGGTCTGGCCGGGCTTGAGGTTCTTGCCGTTCAGTTTGTTCCAGCGTTGCAGGTCCTGCACGTCGACGTTGTTGGCCTTGGCGATGGAGCCGAGGTTGTCACCCCGCTTGACCCGGTAGGAACGCTTGACGCTGGCGACCTGGGTGTCGTCGGCACCTTCGAAGACCGGCTTGAGCGATTTCTTGCTGATCAGTTCTTCAGGACGCATGGTTTGCAGGCTGCTGGTCAGCAATTGCGCCTTGGAGGTCGGGACCAGCAGATGTTGCGGGCCGTCGATGGTGGTGCGTTGCTTGAAAGCCGGGTTGAGCTGAAACAGTTCGTCTTCGTCGATGTTGGCGACTTCAGCAACCTTGGACAGGTCCATGCGCTGGTTGATTTCGACGACCTGGAAGTAGGGTTCGTTGGCGATTGGGTTGAGGTTCACGCCGTAGGCTTCCGGCGCCATCACCACTTGCGACAGTGCCAGCAACTTTGGCACGTAGGCCTGGGTTTCGGAGGGCAGCGGCAGGTTCCAGTAGTCGGTCGGCAGGCCGAGGCGTTCGTTGCGCTCGATGGCCCGGCTGACGGTGCCTTCGCCGGCGTTGTAGGCCGCCAGGGCCAGCATCCAGTCGCCGTTGAACATGTCGTGCAGGCGGGTCAGGTAATCAAGCGCGGCGGTGGTCGACGCGGTGATATCGCGACGGCCATCATAGAAACGGGTTTGACGCAGGTTGAAATAACGCCCGGTGGACGGGATGAACTGCCAAAGACCCACCGCGTCGGCCCGGGAATAGGCCATCGGGTTGTAGGCACTCTCAATCACTGGCAGCAGGGCCAGTTCCAGCGGCATGTTGCGTTCTTCAAGGCGCTCGACGATGTAGTGAATGTAGAGGCTGCCACGCTCGCCGGCGTTTTCGAGGAAAGATGGATTGCTGGCGAACCACAGGCGCTGTTGCTCGATGCGCGGGTTGACGCCCAGCCCGTCCTGCAGCTGGAAGCCCTGGCGCATGCGCTCCCAGACGTCCTGGGGAATTTGCGGGCTGGGTTTTTCGCTGAGCCAGATTGGCTTCTGCTTGGCGCGCGCGGCGATGTTCTGCGTGTGCGCCGCATCGGTCTGCGGCGCATGGCTGGAACAGCCCGCCAGGGTGGCGGACACAGCCACCGCTATGGCTTGAGCCAAGCGGGTCAATGCGTCTGAACTGATGGCTTTGCGAATAGGTGACGACATTGGCTGGAAGTAAGTTCCGGGCAAAAATGTCGGGCGATTCTAGAAAGCGTACCCTGCGCGGTCAACCTTTCAGAATTGTTGCAATCTTGAGAAGCCCCTTTAGAACCTGTCTTTCCACGCTCGAAGCGCAGCAAAAACCATATCGGGCGCCGAGTTATCGGTGCCGGTCCGTTCGTCCGCTTTTTCTTTAACGGATGTTTCACCGGAGCGCAAAAACGGGTTTGTGAGCTTTTCCAGCGCCAGTGTCGACGGCAACGTCATGATCCCGGATTCCCGTTGGCGGGTGACTTTGGCCAGGCGCTCGGCGGTGTCCGGGTTGTTCGGCTCGACGGCCGCCGCAAACTTCAGATTGCTGAGGGTGTACTCGTGGGTGCAGTACACCAGCGTGTCATCCGGCAACCCGGCGAGGCGTGTCAGCGAGCTGTACATTTGCTGTGGCGTGCCTTCGAACAAGCGTCCGCAACCGGCGGCAAACAGGGTGTCGCCGCAGAACAGCAAGCCGTGATGGTAATAGGCGATATGCCCCAGGGTGTGGCCAGGGATCGCGAGGACATCGAAATCCCAGCCGAGCACACTGACCTTGTCGTTGTCCTTGAGCGCAACGTCCCGCGCCGGGATCGTTTCGCTGGCCGGACCATAGACTTTCGCGTCCGTCGCCTTTTTCAGCTGTTCGACGCCGCCGACGTGGTCATGATGGTGATGAGTGATCAAAATATCACTCAGTACCCAGCCCGGATTGGCCGTGAGCCAGGCTTGCACGGGGGCGGCATCGCCCGGGTCGACGACCGCGCAGCGCTTGCTGCCGTGGTCTTGTAACAACCAGATGTAGTTGTCGGTGAAGGCGGGCAGGGCAGTGATCTGTATCATCGTCGGATTCGCCAAGCGGAAAACATTGGCGCATCTTAGAACTTCCTGGCGCGTTGGAGAATGCAATGACTGATAAAGCGTTCGCACAAGCCGATCCTGACTGGCTGGCGTTGATCAGCGCGGCCCGCGAGTGGCTGGCCGGTCCCCTCGGGCAATTTCTGCTGGACGAAGAGCGTCGCATGCTCGAAGACGAGCTCGGGCGGTTCTTTGGTGGCTATCTGGTGCATTACGGTCCCTCGGCCCAGACTCCGCCGGCGGCCCCCCAGGTGCAACGCAATGTGCGCCTTGGCGCGCCGTTGCCGGGGGTCGAGATCGTTTGTGAGGAGCAGGCCTGGCCGCTGAGCGAACATGCCACCGATGTGGTGGTGCTGCAGCATGGCCTGGATTTCTGCCTGTCGCCCCACGGCCTGCTTCGCGAGGCGGCCAGCAGCGTACGCCCCGGCGGGCACTTGCTGATCATCGGCATCAATCCCTGGAGCAGTTGGGGTCTGCGGCATGTATTTGCCCAGGATGCGCTGCGCAAGGCGCGCTGCATTTCGCCGTCACGGGTCGCTGACTGGCTGAACCTGCTGGGCTTCGCGCTGGAGAAACGTCGCTTCGGGTGCTATCGTCCGCCGCTTGCGTCGCCGGCGTGGCAGACCCGCCTGGCCGGTTGGGAGCGCAAGGCCGGTGACTGGCAACTGTCGGGCGGCGGCTTCTATTTATTGGTGGCGCGCAAGATCGTGGTGGGCCTGCGACCGGTCCGTCAGGAGCGGCGCGAACCGATGGGCAAGCTGATCCCGTTGCCGATGGCCAAGGTCAACCGGCGCAACATCGAACCGTAATACACACTTTTCATTTGCGGCCGGGCTTGCCCCGGCTTCGGGCGTCGTCGGTCAGCGATCGGCGGGCCAGCGCATTTTCTGGATAGATTGGCATGAGCGATAGCGTAGAACTGTTCACCGACGGCGCCTGCAAAGGCAACCCTGGCCCCGGCGGCTGGGGCGCACTGCTGGTGTGCAAGGGCGTCGAAAAGGAACTGTGGGGCGGCGAAGCCAATACCACCAACAATCGCATGGAACTGATGGGCGCGATCCGTGGCCTGGAAGAACTCAAGCGACCTTGCGAGGTGCTGCTGGTGACCGACTCCCAGTACGTGATGAAAGGCATCAACGAGTGGATGGACAACTGGAAGAAGCGCGGCTGGAAAACCGCGGCGAAGGAACCGGTGAAAAACGCTGACCTGTGGAAGCTGCTTGACGAGCAGGTCAACCGCCACAAAGTCACCTGGAAATGGGTGCGCGGACACATTGGCCATCACGGCAACGAACGGGCCGACCAGTTGGCCAACCGTGGCGTGGATGAAGTGCGTGGGTACAAACAGGGCTGATCAACCTCCCGTACGGTGAGCATGTTAAGATTCGCGCTTTTGCACGATTGACCGATTGAGAGCTGAGCACTGATGGCCACCAGATCCGTTGTACTCGACACCGAAACCACCGGCATGCCGGTGACCGACGGCCACCGGATTATCGAAATCGGTTGTGTCGAGTTGATCGGCCGACGCCTGACGGGCCGGCACTTTCACGTTTACCTGCAACCCGATCGCGAAAGTGACGAGGGCGCCATCGGTGTCCACGGCATCACCAACGAATTCCTCGTGGGCAAGCCGCGTTTTGCCGAGGTGGCCGAAGAGTTCTTCGAGTTCATCAAGGGCGCGCAGCTGATCATCCATAACGCGGCGTTCGACGTTGGCTTCATCAACAACGAATTCGCCCTGATGGGCCAGCAGGACCGCGCAGACATCACGCAGCACTGCTCGATCCTCGACACCCTGATGATGGCCAGGGAACGTCACCCGGGGCAGCGCAACAGCCTCGACGCCCTGTGCAAACGCTATGGCGTCGACAACTCCGGCCGTGAACTGCACGGTGCCTTGCTCGACTCCGAGATTCTCGCCGACGTCTACCTGACCATGACCGGGGGGCAGACCAGCCTGTCCCTGGCCGGCAACGCATCCGATGGCAATGGCTCGGGGGAAGGGGCGGATAACTCGGCCACCGAGATTCGCCGTTTGCCGGCGGACCGCCAGCCGACGCGCATCATCCGCGCCAGCGAAGACGACCTGGCCCGCCATGCGGCGCGCCTGGAAATCATCGGCAAGTCCGCGGGTGCCCCGGCGTTGTGGGTGCAGTTGGCTGAGGCGGAAGCGCAGGCGTAGTTCCTCATTCCAATGAATGCTTTTTGTGGCGAGGGAGCTTGCTCCCGCTCGGCTGCGAAGCAGTCGTAAATACATCCTCTGCGGTTTATCTGAACGAATGATGGGACCGCTTCGCGCTCCAGCGGGAGCAAGCTCCCTCGCCACAGGGAAACTCCCCTGTCGCCACAAGTTGGTGCATCCCGCTCGCCACATCCTCTGCAACACTCTACCCTGAGGTGATTGGCAGGCTCTGGTCTGCCGCCTCAGGACACTGAGCCTCATGTACAAAGACTTGAAATTTCCGGTCCTGATTGTCCATCGCGACATCAAGACCGACAGTGTTGCCGGCGACCGCGTGCGGGGTATTGCCCGGGAGCTGGAGCAGGAGGGGTTCAGCGTCGTTTCGGCGGTGGATTACACCGAAGGGCGTCTGGTGGCGTCGACTTACCACGGCCTGTCCTGCATGTTGATTGCCTCTGAAGACGCCAGCACTCATTCCCATTTGTTGCAAAACATGGCCGAACTGATCGGTCTGGCGCGGGTCCGCGCGCCGGATCTGCCGATCTTCGCCCTGGGCGAAAAAGTGACCCTGGAAAACGCGCCCGCCGACGCCATGGCCGAGCTCAATCAGTTGCGCGGCATTCTTTATCTGTTCGAAGACACCGTGCCCTTTCTCGCCCGGCAGGTGGCCCGCGCCGCACGCAAATACCTAGATGGCCTGCTGCCACCGTTTTTCAAGGCATTGGTGCAACACACGGCGGACTCCAACTACTCCTGGCACACTCCGGGTCACGGCGGTGGTGTGGCGTATCACAAAAGCCCGGTCGGGCAGGCGTTTCACCAGTTTTTCGGGGAAAACACCCTGCGCTCGGATCTTTCGGTGTCGGTGCCCGAGCTCGGTTCCTTGCTTGATCACACCGGCCCCCTGGCTGAAGCCGAGGCTCGCGCGGCACGCAATTTCGGCGCCGATCACACCTTTTTCGTGATCAATGGCACCTCCACGGCCAACAAGATTGTCTGGCACTCGGTGGTCGCCCGCGATGACCTGGTGCTGGTGGACCGCAATTGCCACAAGTCGGTGCTGCACTCGATCATCATGACCGGCGCGATCCCGCTGTACCTGTGTCCGGAGCGTAATGAACTGGGGATCATCGGCCCGATTCCACTGAGTGAGTTCAGCCGCGAATCGATCCAGGCCAAGATCGACGCCAGTCCGCTGACCAAGGGTCGTTCACCGAAGGTCAAGCTCGCGGTGGTGACCAATTCGACCTATGACGGCCTCTGCTACAACGCCGAGCTGATCAGGCAGCAACTGGGCAATAGCGTTGAGGTGTTGCACTTCGATGAGGCCTGGTACGCCTATGCGGCGTTTCATGAGTTCTTTGCCGGGCGCTACGGCATGGGCACCTCCCGTGATGAAGACAGCCCGTTGGTGTTCACCACCCATTCGACCCACAAGTTGCTGGCGGCCTTCAGCCAGGCGTCGATGATTCACGTGCGCGATGGCGGTGCGCGGCAGCTGGACCGGGATCGCTTCAACGAAGCGTTCATGATGCACATCTCGACCTCGCCGCAGTACGGCATCATCGCCTCGCTGGATGTGGCGTCGGCGATGATGGAAGGGCCGGCCGGGCGTTCGCTGTTGCAGGAAATGTTCGACGAAGCCCTGAGTTTTCGCCGGGCGCTGGCCAACTTGCGCCAGCACATTGCCGCCGATGACTGGTGGTTCTCGATCTGGCAACCGCCGACGGCGCAAGGCATCGAGCGGGTCGTCACCGAGGACTGGTTGCTGCAACCCGATGCCGACTGGCACGGCTTTGGCGGCGTGACCGACGATTATGTGTTGCTCGACCCGATCAAGGTCACGTTGGTAATGCCGGGATTGACCGCCGGTGGCGCCCTCAGCGAGCGCGGGATTCCGGCGGCGGTGGTCAGCAAGTTCCTCTGGGAGCGCGGCCTGGTGGTCGAGAAAACCGGGCTGTATTCGTTCCTGGTGTTGTTCTCCATGGGCATCACCAAGGGCAAGTGGAGCACGCTGCTCACCGAACTGCTGGAGTTCAAGCGCAGCTATGACGCCAACGTCAGCCTGGCCAGTTGCCTGCCCTGCGTGGCGCAAGAGAATGTCGCGCGCTATCAGGGCATGGGCCTGCGGGATCTGTGCGATCAGTTGCATGCCTGTTATCGCAGCAATGCCACCGCCAGGCACCTCAAACGTATGTACACCGTACTGCCGGAAGTCGCGATGAAGCCGGCGGACGCCTATGATCAATTGGTGCGGGGTGAAGTCGAAGCCGTGTCGATCGATGCGCTGGACGGGCGGATCGCCGCGGTGATGCTGGTGCCGTACCCGCCCGGCATTCCGCTGATCATGCCGGGCGAGCGTTTTACCGAGTCGACCCGCTCGATCATCGATTACCTGGCGTTTGCCCGCACGTTCGATAGCAGTTTTCCGGGGTTCGTTGCTGATGTGCACGGATTGCAACACGAAGATCAGGGCAGTGGGCGGTGCTACACCGTCGATTGCATCAAGGAATGAGGACCTTTCCCAGTATGCAGCCGGTTATAAATCCGAATTTCCCAGGGTTGTCGGTACGGGTTGCCGACGAGGGTTTTGCCGCCTACATCTGGGGCAGTGATTTCAGTTTTGAAGTCGCGGCCTACGGTGCGGCCGAAATAGGCAAGCCGGTGGCACAGTGGCCGGTCACCCCGATCACGCCTTATCGCAAGTGCTACGGCATCGACCCCGAAGAATTCAGCAGCTTTCGCGATGGCGCCGACAGCGCGATTTTCATGGCGTATCTGGATGACCAGCCCGTGGGGCACCTGGTGGTCAGTACCAACTGGAACGGCTTTGCCCATATCGACGAACTGGCGGTGCACGCACCGGCCCGGCGGCATGGCGTGGCCAAGGCCCTGCTGGATGTGGCGCAGTTCTGGAGCCGCAAGAAAAAACTCCCGGGCATCATGCTCGAAACCCAGAACAACAACCTGGGGGCCTGCCGGCTCTATGAACGCTGCGGTTACGTGATTGGCGGGATCGACCACCTGCGCTATCGCGGCATCGATCCGAACACCGCCGAAGTGGCGCTGTTCTGGTATCGACTGTTCGAAAACCCGCTGGAAAACCCGTTCAGTTCGTCAGCATCGCCGCGGCTTGTTCCGTGATGATGGCCAACAAGGTCTGAACGGCTGGTGAAGGTTCGGCGTTCTTCAGTGTCAGGGCGTAGAGACTGATCGGGACGGCTGGGGCCAGCGGGCAGGCGTCCAGTCCCGAGGCTTTGGCGCCGAGGGCGGTGAAGGGGTCGACGATGGCCAGGCCTTCGCCGGCCTCGACCATGCTGCGCATCATCTGATGCGTCTGGACCCGGGTCTGGATCACCGGGGCAGGGCGCAAGCCGTGCAGTTTGTTTTCCAGTGCCGGGCTCAGCGGGTCTTGCCCCTCCAGGCCTATCATCGATTGGCCGGCCAGATCCTGCAGTGAAATGTATTTCTGTTTCGGTTGCAGCCAGCCATGGGGGGCGAGCAACTGGAGTTTGCCCTGGGCAATTATCTGGCAATCGAGGTCGGCGTGATCGGGGTCGTGCAGGCTCAGGCCCAGATCGCTTTCACGCAGCAGCAGGCTTCTGACGATGTCGCGGGTCGGCTGGCTCAGCAGCGTGCAAGGCGCATCGGGCAGGCGTCGGCGCAGGGCCGCGATGCTGTGTGGCAACAGTTGGTTGGCCAGAGGCGGGGTGCAGATGATGCGCAGCGGCGGCGCCAGGTATTGCCGGAGGCTGTTGGCCAGGCGCTGCACCGGTTCGAGCGCATCGTAGACCCGGGCAATTTCCACCTGCAGTTCCCGCGCTTCGCGGGTGGCCTGCAATCGCCCGCGCACGCTGGCGAACAGCATGAAACCCAACTGATCCTCTGCGTCGCGCAGCAAACGCTCGACTTCGGCCACCGGCAACTGCAGCCATTCGGCGGCGGTGCCCAGGTGACCGGTCTGCAAGAGCGCCTGGATCACTTCGATATGGCGTAAGCGCATGCGTGAAGTCCATGTTCAGCAGGTGGAGGAGTCAGTGGCTGAATCCTACCCCAAGTCCGTGCATATGACTTCTGCTCATAACGACGGGTTATGAAACGCTGGCGGTTTGCGGTTCGCGGGTAATGGTCACGCCGGTTTGCACCAGCATGAATTCATTGTCGTCGACCTTGTTGACACGGTCGCCAATGGCCAGTTTGTAGGTGGTGACAGGGCTTGAACCGTCTACCGCCGGGGTGGAGTCCTGGAACTCGTGCACCGAATAAATACGGCCTTCCGCGTCTCTTGCATGGAACTGACCGACGAGTACTGCTGCCATCTGCTTAGAACCTCTGGAGATAAATCACTCAATTTGCGGCACTGTAGACCGTGCTTGGGCGAGGTAAGTTTTCCTACGGGAAAAAAATAGTCAGGGGCGGTGTTTTCGGTCGCCCACTGCTTGAATCGTCATCTATAACTACAAGCTCTTCATATCGGACAGTCGAGAAACTCTTATGAGCAACGTCTATACGATCGCCGTCGTGGTCGGCAGCTTGAGAAAGGAATCGATCAACCGCAAGGTCGCACGGGCCCTGATAGAGTTGGCGCCGGCCAATCTCAAGCTCAACATCGTCGAAATCGGCGATCTGCCGCTCTATAACGAAGACATCGATGGCGCTTCACCGCCGGCAGCCTACAGCACTTTCCGACAACAGGTGAGCTCATCCGACGCGGTGTTGTTCGTGACCCCGGAATACAACCGCTCGGTGCCGGCGCCGTTGAAAAATGCGATTGACGTGGGGTCGCGTCCATACGGCAAAAGTGCCTGGAGCGGTAAACCGGGGGCCATTATCAGCGTTTCGCCGGGGGCCGTCGGCGGGTTTGGTGCAAACCACAACCTGCGTCAATCCATGGTGTTTCTCAATGTGCCAGTGATGCAGCAACCGGAGGCCTATCTGGGGA
This sequence comes from Pseudomonas sp. GL-RE-26, assembly GCF_019956275.1. NCBI lineage: Bacteria > Pseudomonadati > Pseudomonadota > Gammaproteobacteria > Pseudomonadales > Pseudomonadaceae > Pseudomonas > Pseudomonas sp. GL-RE-26. The sequence continues at coordinate 10,700 of NZ_JAHBDI010000083.1, read as the reverse complement.
ACGCCGGTTCGGCGTTCGACGAGGCGGGCAAGTTGTCCGAGTCGGTCAAGCCGTTCCTGCAAAAATTCATCAATGCCTATGGGCAATGGGTCGAACAGCACAAGAAAGTTTGATTTGAACGTTGCAGCGCTTCGGACTACGAAGCGCTCGTCAAACGGCTGCAAATCATCGTTTCCATTTCCGATAGCCAGGCGGCAGTTTGCTCCGTCGACGGTTGCGCCGTGACGCAATAGCGGCGACCGCCCCAAGCCATGATGACCCAGGCTTCAATGGTGGGTGTTGGGGGCTTTCTCGGCAAATCGCTGCAAGCAGCAAAGACTTCACGCCATTTTTGCGACAGTTCCTCGTACACTCTTCGATGATGCTTGGGTTCGGCGATCTGATGCTCGATGAGCGACACGGCATGGTTGAATAGGGGTTGTCGGGCATCGTCAGGGTCGCAGGTCAGGCACACAAGACGCTTGACGCGAGTTTGCCAGTCCAGGTCGGTTGGCTGGATGACGTCTTGATCCATTTGCGCCAGCAATACATCCAGGCGATGCCGGATGTAACCCGACAGCAGGGCTTCCTTGCTCGGGAAATAGTCATACAGCGTGCCAATCGCCACGCCGGCTTCCAATGCCACTTCCCGGGTGGTCAGCCCTGACCAGCCGACACACTGCCAAATCCGAACAAAAGCCTCGTAAATGGCCTCGACGGTGAAAATCGCCCGGGCCTGACTCGGCCGTTTCAGCGGCTTGGCGCGTGAATTGAGGGTGGGCGAGCTGCCCTTGGTGTTTCCGAACCCACTCTTCAACGGCTGTGATTACTCTTGAGTGACCCGCCACTGTGCCGCAGCAGGAGATCGAACATGCAGGATTTCACCACGGTAACACGGCTGATTACCCGTAAAAACGCCCTGGACCAGAGCCGGATAGAGCGGGAGCAGCGTAGCCTGATCCCGGCAGCCGGCGAGGTGATCTTGAAGATTGATCGTTGCGCATTGACCACCAACAACATTACGTACGCGGCTTATGGCGATTCAATGAACTACTGGGGTTTCTTTCCTACAGGCCTGGTGGATTGGGGTCACGTTCCGGCTTGGGGGTTTGCCGACGTCATTGCATCAACGGTGGATGGCATCGAGGTGGGCGAACGTTTCTACGGTTACTTTCCGCTGGCCAGCCACCTGTGGATGCGCCCGGAACGAGTCACCGAGCGCGGCTTTTACGATGGAGCTGAACACCGGTCGTGGCTGACCTCGGCGTACAACCAATACACGCGCTGCAGTTGGGATTTGTACTACAGGCCTGAAACCGAAAATCTGCAGATACTGCTCAAGCCGTTGTTTCTGACCTCATCGATGTTGGCGGACTTCCTGGCGGACAATCATTTTTTTGATGCGACTCGCCTGGTGTTCTCCAGCGCTTCCAGCAAAACCGCCTACGGCACGGCCGTGTGTCTGGAAAATCATCCGCAATTGCAGCGTGTGGCGCTGACGTCCGCCGGCAACAAAGCCTTTGTCGAAAACCTCGGTTGTTACGACCAAGTGGTGTCTTATGCCGAATTGGCCAACCTCACCGGTGACCGACCTACGCTGTACGTGGATTTTTCCGGCGACCTCAATCTGCGCGATCAGGTCCACCAGCACTTTGCCGGACAACTGCTCTACAGTTGTTTCGCCGGCTCTGCGCAAAGTACCGACGAGGCACGGCTGACGGCTATCGAAGGGCCACAACCGGTGTTCTTTTTTGCGCCGATCCAGATCCGCAAGCGCAATGCCGAATGGGGGCCGGAAGGGGTCAGCCAGCATATCGGCGAAGGGTTGGTGCGGTTTTTCCAGCGAGTGACCGGGAGCGAAAAGCCTTTGCTGGAAGTCATTGAAAGTCAGGGTTACGAGGCGGCGCAAAGGGTCATTTCCCGCTTGGTCCATGGCCAGGTCCCACCCGTGGAGGGGCATGTGATTCGCTTGTGATGTGATTCGGCGAGGTTGTCCGTTTAGACCGGGTTGGCCCCATCGCGAGCAGGCTCGCTCCCACATTGGATCTCAGTCATACGCAAGTTTTGTATCCACTGAAGATCCCTGTGGGAGCGAGCCTGCTCGCAATGGGGCCAGTTCAGACACAGTAAAACTCAGGCATTGCCCGGCACATTTGGCCAAAGGTCCGCCACCAGAAACAACCGTTCTGCCTCTTCCCAGTCACCCGTGGCATTTTCCACCAGACGTACCAGCAGTTGTGCGGGCGCCAGCGGGTCCAGGTCATCCAGCCACGCCTGCATCTGTCCTGGGTTCCAAGTGTGCTCCGCCGAATAATGCGCCGGCGCTAGCCAGGCGTGGCGGGGCAGGGGTTGCCAGCGACCGGGCGGGCTCTGGGCCAACAACGCCGGCCAATCCTTTTGATGCAACCAGCGACCGCGCAAATGCTGCGGATGGGCACCCGATGGCGGGGCTGCCTGACCGGGCCACGGATACAGCAGGTACCCGCCCAGCCACAAATGCGCGCTGAACACCTGAATATCCAGCGCCGCCAGTACTTCACGGCTCTCGGGGCGAGCGGAAATCGGCAATTGATGCTGGCTCAGGTGCGCCAGTTTGCGGTCGAGCCGGTCGTGGCAGCCCGGACCCAGCCACTGAGCGGTGTCGTGTCCGTCACCGGATTGCGGGCCGAGGTAGAGCTTGATCGCCAATTCCAGGTGATGCACGCCGTCGCGGTCGCGTAGCAGCATGTCCAGTTCACCCAGGGTGTGTCCTTCGCGGCGAATCGGCAGGTTGGCGGCAATCAGTTCAATGCCGGGTGCATGTTGCACGGCGAACTGCCAGAGGCGTTCGTAGTACAAACCCAGGCGCCGGGTCCGGGCCTGGGCCAGCCAATGCAGCAGGCCATAACTGTCCCGATCAAGCTGCCGCAGCCAGTGCTCCAGCCGATCCGGTGCCTGCACCCAGTCGCTACCGGCCAGCGGGTGACGCTGCGGCCACGGGGTATCGCCTAGCATTGGCGGCGCGAGGATGACCCACGCAAGGTCACGCACTTCGGGATGGCGTAACTGATGGGGCAGGTGGAGCAAATCGGGAAATAGCATCATCTTGCGAGCATAGCCCGAAACCCGGGCACACCCTTGAAGCTGAAAGGATTTTGTCTACGGGCGGCTTTCGCCCATAATCGGGTATTTCGCCGCCACGCAGATTCCCGCAGGAGCCCCATGGAGCAATTTCGCAATATCGGCATCATCGGTCGCCTGGGCAGTTCCCAGGTGCTGGATACCGTCCGCCGACTGAAACGGTTTCTGCTCGATCGTCACCTGCACGTGATCCTCGAAGACACCATCGCCGAAGTGCTGCCAGGGCATGGCTTGCAAACCTCGTCGCGCAAGATGCTCGGCGAAGTCTGCGACATGGTCATCGTGGTCGGTGGTGACGGCAGCCTGCTCGGTGCCGCCCGGGCACTGGCCAAACATAATATTCCGGTGCTCGGCATCAACCGCGGCAGCCTGGGTTTCCTCACCGACATCCGTCCCGACGAGCTGGAAACCAAGGTCGCCGAAGTGCTGGATGGCCACTATCTGGTGGAAAACCGCTTCCTGTTGCAGGCCGAAGTCCGTCGCCACGGCGAGGCCATCGGCCAGGGCGATGCACTGAACGATGTGGTGCTGCACCCCGGCAAATCCACGCGAATGATCGAATTCGAGCTGTACATCGACGGCCAGTTCGTCTGCAGCCAGAAGGCCGACGGCCTGATCGTCGCCACGCCGACCGGATCCACCGCCTACGCGTTGTCCGCCGGCGGGCCGATCATGCATCCCAAGCTCGACGCTATTGTGATTGTGCCGATGTACCCCCATACCTTGTCGGGTAGACCCATCGTGGTCGATGGCAACAGTGAGCTGAAGATCGTCGTGTCCAAGGATATGCAGATTTACCCGCAAGTCTCGTGCGACGGGCAGAACCATTTCACCTGCGCGCCGGGCGACACCATTACCGTCAGCAAGAAAGCCCAGAAACTGCGGCTGATTCACCCGCTGGACCACAACTACTATGAGGTCTGCCGGACCAAGCTCGGCTGGGGCAGCAAGTTGGGGGGTGGAGGCGACTGATGCTCGATCCCGCGCGTAGCTACGACCTGATCGGTGACGTGCACGGTTGCGCTCTGACCCTGGAGCACTTGCTCGACCGACTCGGTTATCACAAGCAGGATGGCGTCTGGCGGCATGCCTCGCGCATGGCGGTGTTCGTCGGCGATATCATCGACCGCGGCCCGCGGATTCGCGAGGCGCTGCATATCGTCCACGATATGGTCGAGGCCGGTCAGGCGCTGTGCATCATGGGCAACCACGAGTTCAATGCGCTGGGCTGGAGCACGCCGGCGCTGCCGGGCAGCGGCAAGCAGTTCGTGCGCGAACACACCCCGCGCCATGCCCGCCTGCTGCACGAAACCCTGACCCAGTTCGAACACCATCCGGGCGACTGGCAGGACTTCCAGCAATGGTTCTACAAATTGCCATTGTTCGTCGATGCCGGGCGTTTTCGCGTGGTCCACGCCTGCTGGGATGCCGGACTGATCGAACCGCTGCGCGCGCTGTTCCCCAACGGCTGCATCGACGAGCATTTTCTCCAGGCCTCGGCGGAGTCGGGCTCTTTTGCCTGCACCGTATTCGACCGGCTACTGCGTGGCACAGACATGCGCTTGCCCCATGGCCTGACGATGACCAGCGGCGACGGCCTGGTACGTTCGTTCTTCCGGACCAAGTTCTGGGAAGACGATCCGAAAACCTACGGCGACATCGTGTTCCAGCCGGATGCACTGCCGGAACCCGTGGCCCGGACGCCGCTGACGTCCACCGAAAAGAACAGTTTGCTGCGCTATGGCATCGATGAGCCGCTGTTGTTCGTCGGCCATTACTGGCGCAGCGGCAAGCCGGCACCGATCCGGCCGAACCTGGCCTGCCTGGATTACAGCGCGGTGCTGTACGGCAAACTGGTTGCCTACCGACTGGATCAGGAAACCCGCCTGGATCCGCAAAAATTCGTCTGGGTCGATGTCGAGCGGCCGGAGGTGCTGCAATGAGTGCTGTAGCGGTATTGCGACTGCCCCTGGCGGTGGACTTGAGCGGGTTCGTCACCTTGCTCAAGCGCATGCAAGTGCCCCACCGGGTCAGCGAGGAAGCTGGCGAGCAGGTGTTGTGGGTGCCGGACAACATCAGTGAAGACGTGCGTGCGTTGTACGAACGTTTTCCGGCGGGTGACCCCGATCAGCAGCTGGACATTCCGCTGGCACAGACCGTCACGCGTCCGGGGTTCGTCGAGCAGTTGAAGTACGCCAGGGCCACCGCGCTGGTATTGCTGCTTAGCATGATCGTCGGCGCGGTGACCATGCTGGGCGACAACCTTGAAACGATGCGCTGGCTGACCTTCCTCGAATTCCGCGTGGTCGGCGAGTACCTCCACTTCACGCCACTGGCCGACAGCCTGGCGGCGGGGCAGTGGTGGCGCCTGGTCACGCCGATGCTGATCCACTTCGGCATCCTGCACCTGGCGATGAACGGCATGTGGTACTGGGAGCTGGGACGGCGCATCGAGTCGCGTCAGGGCAGTATCAACCTGATCGGCCTGACCTTGCTGTTCAGCCTGGTGTCCAACTTCGCCCAGTATTTCTTCAGCGGCCCGACCTTGTTCGGTGGTTTGTCCGGCGTACTGTACGGCCTGCTCGGGCATTGCTGGATCTTCCAGCTGCTGGCGCCGAACCCGGCCTATCGCCTGCCCCGTGGCGTGCTGGTGATGATGCTGGTGTGGTTGCTGCTGTGCCTGTCCGGGCTGGTGTCGATGATCGGCTTCGGTGAAATCGCCAACGCGGCCCACGTCAGCGGGTTACTCATCGGATGCTTCACCGGTTTGTTGGGCGGTTTGTATAACCGCCGTAAACTGGCCGCCTAATTCAGAACATGCAATAAAGAGACGGAGACCCAATGTCCTCTTTTAACGAAATGATCAAGAACATCACCCACGATATCTACGAGAGCCTGAAACTGGCCGTAGAAATCGGCAAATGGTCCGACGGTGGCAAACTCACCGCCGAACAACGCGAGCTGTCGCTGCAGGCGATGATCGCCTGGGAAGTCCAGCACCTGCCCGAGGACCAGCGCACGGGCTACATGGGCCCGCAGGAATGCAGCTCCAAGTCGATTCAAGTGCCCAATATCCTGTTCAAGTCGGATGCCATCCATTGATCGAGATTGGCCGCGGTGCAATCAGCAAAATGTCGGCGCGCCTGGACGGGCCGAACGTGCAATACGCATTTCGTCTGGGCGAAACCGAGATCCCGGTCAATCCGTTGATCGGTACCACGGTGCGCCTGGAATACCTGGGGGCGATCCACTGCACCCATTGCGGACGCAAGACCAAGACCAGTTTCAGCCAGGGCTACTGCTACCCGTGCATGACCAAGCTGGCCCAGTGCGACGTGTGCATCATGAGCCCGGAGCGCTGCCACTTCGAGGCCGGTACTTGCCGGGAGCCTGAGTGGGGCGAGAAGTTCTGCATGACCGACCACGTGGTGTACCTGGCCAATTCGTCGGGGGTGAAAGTCGGGATTACCCGCGCCACCCAGTTGCCGACCCGCTGGCTCGACCAAGGGGCGAGCCAGGCCTTGCCGATCATGCGCGTCTCGACCCGCCAGCAGTCCGGTTTCGTCGAGGATCTGTTCCGCAGCCAGGTGGCCGACAAGACCAACTGGCGTGCTTTGCTCAAGGGCGATGCGGCGGTGGTGAACCTGGCCGAAGTCCGCGATCAGCTGTTCGACAGCTGCGCTGAAGGCTTGCTCGGGTTGCAGCAGCGATTTGGCTTGCAGGCGATCCAGCCCGTGACCGACGTCGAACCGCTGGAAATCCGCTACCCGGTCGAGCAGTACCCAGCGAAGATCGTCAGCTTCAACCTGGACAAGAACCCGATTGCCGAAGGCACGCTGATGGGGGTCAAGGGCCAATACCTGATCTTCGACACCGGCGTGATCAATATTCGTAAATACACGGCCTACCAGCTCGCCGTGCATCAGTAAGGACTCCAGCATGCGCACCGAACAACCGAAGATGATCTACCTCAAGGACTATCAGGCGCCCGAGTACCTGATCGACGAAACGCACCTGACCTTCGAGTTGTACGAGGACCACAGCCTGGTCCATGCGCAACTGGTGATGCGCCGCAATCCCGAGCGTGGCCCGGGCCTGCCGCCGCTGGTGCTGGATGGCCAGCAGCTGGAACTGCTGTCGGTCACCCTGGCCGACCAGGCGCTTTCCGAGGCGCAGTATCAGCTGACCGAGAATCACCTGACCCTGCACCCGACCAGCACCACCTTCACGGTCGATACCAGCGTCCGGATCCACCCGGAAACCAACACCGCGCTGGAAGGCCTGTACAAGTCCGGCACGATGTTCTGCACCCAGTGCGAGGCCGAAGGCTTTCGCAAGATCACCTATTACCTCGACCGCCCGGACGTGATGAGCACCTTCACCACCACGGTCGTCGCCGAACAACACAGCTATCCGGTGCTGCTGTCCAACGGCAACCCGATCGCTTCCGGTCCCGGTGAAGAAGGCCGGCACTGGGCGACCTGGGAAGACCCGTTCAAGAAACCGGCGTACCTGTTTGCGCTGGTGGCCGGCGACCTGTGGTGCGTCGAAGACAGCTTCACCACCCTGAGCGAGCGCACCGTGGCGCTGCGCATTTACGTCGAGCCGGAAAACATCGACAAGTGCCAGCACGCGATGAACAGCCTGAAGAAATCCATGCGCTGGGACGAAGAGGTCTACGGTCGCGAGTACGACCTGGACATCTTCATGATCGTCGCCGTGAATGACTTCAACATGGGCGCCATGGAGAACAAGGGCCTCAACATCTTCAACTCCAGCGCCGTGCTGGCCAAGGCTGAAACCGCCACCGATGCCGCGCATCAGCGGGTCGAGGCGATCGTCGCCCACGAATACTTCCACAACTGGTCGGGCAACCGCGTGACCTGCCGCGACTGGTTCCAGCTGTCGCTCAAGGAAGGCTTCACCGTGTTCCGCGATGCCGGTTTCTCCTCGGACATGAACTCGGCCACGGTCAAACGCATCCAGGACGTGGCGTACCTGCGCACCCACCAGTTCGCCGAAGACGCCGGCCCCATGGCCCACGCCGTGCGCCCGGACAGCTTCATCGAAATTTCCAACTTCTACACCCTGACCGTGTATGAAAAGGGCTCGGAAGTGGTCGGCATGATCCACACCCTGCTCGGCGCCGAAGGCTTCCGCAAAGGCAGCGACCTGTACTTCGAACGCCACGACGGCCAGGCCGTGACCTGCGATGACTTCATCAAGGCCATGGAAGACGCCAATGGCGTTGTTCTGACCCAGTTCAAGCGCTGGTACAGCCAGGCCGGCACACCGCGCCTGGCGGTGAGCGAGTCTTACGACGCTACGGCAAAAACCTACAGCCTGACCTTCCGCCAGAGCTGCCCGCAAACCCCGGACAAGGTTGAAAAACTGCCGTTCGTGATCCCGGTCGAACTGGGCCTGCTGGATTCCAATGGCGTGGCGATTACCCTGCGTCTGTCCGGTGAAGCCACCGCGCAAGGCACCTCGCGGGTCATTTCCGTGACCGAAGCCGAGCAGACTTTCACCTTCGTCGACATCGCCGAACAACCGCTGCCATCGTTGCTGCGCGGCTTCTCGGCACCGGTGAAACTGAGCTTCCCGTACAACCGCGATCAGTTGATGTTCCTGATGCAGCACGACAGCGACGGCTTCAACCGCTGGGATGCCGGTCAGCAACTGTCGGTGCAGGTGCTGCAAGAGCTGATCGCCCAGCAGCAGAAAGGCGAAGCGCTGGTACTCGATCAGCGTCTGGTGTCGGCGCTGCGCACGGTGCTCTCGGATGAGTCGCTGGATCAGGCCATGGTCGCCGAAATGCTCTCGCTGCCAAGCGAGGCGTACCTGACCGAGATCAGCGAAGTGGCGGATGTCGAAGCGATTCACACTGCACGCGAGTTTGCCCGCAAGCAACTGGCTGACGCGTTGTTCGAAGGCCTGTGGCAGCGTTATCAGGCCAATCGCGAATTGTCGAAGCAGACGCCGTACATGGCCGAAGCCGAGCACTTTGCCCGTCGTGCCTTGCAGAACATCGCGCTGTCGTACCTGATGCTCAGCGGCAAGCCGGAAGTTGTGGCTGCGACTCTGGAGCAGTTCGACGCGTGCGACAACATGACCGAGCGCCTGACCGCACTTGCCGTGTTGGTCAATTCACCGTTCGACGCCGAGAAGGCCAAGGCGCTGGCCAGTTTCGCCGAACACTTCAAGGACAATCCGTTGGTCATGGATCAGTGGTTCAGCGTCCAGGCCGGCAGCGTGTTGCCCGGTGGCCTGGCACGGACCAGGGCGTTGATGCAGCACCCGGCGTTCAACATCAAGAACCCGAACAAGGTGCGGGCGTTGGTCGGTGCGTTTGCCGGGCAGAACCTGATCAACTTCCATGCTGCTGACGGTTCGGGGTATCGCTTCCTGGCGGATCTGGTGATCGAGTTGAATGGCTTCAATCCGCAGATTGCTTCTCGCCAGTTGGCGCCTTTGACTCGCTGGCGCAAGTACGACAGTGCTCGTCAGGTTTTGATGAAGGGGGAGCTGGAGCGGATTCGGGCTTCGGGGCAGTTGTCCAGTGATGTGTTTGAAGTGGTCAGCAAGAGTTTGGCTTGAGTCTGCTGTTGACCTTGGCGGCCTTCGGGCCGACCTGGTTCTTGGTTGATTGAGTACATATCCGTTTCTGCGGGAGCGGCGGCTGGCGGTTTCGCTCTTACAGCGAGTCCCTTTTGGCAAACGCCCCAAAAGGAACCAAAAGGTCTCGCCCCGAACGTACGGCCCCTCGCTTAGGCTCGGCGTTCCTTCGCTGCGGTATTCATCCGGGGGCATTGCCCTCCGGTCGGCTTCGCTTCGACCTACATGCAATGAGTTCGACTGCGTCGAACGGCGCTGCGCGCCAGTCCCCGGATGAACACCTCCACTCAGCCTGCCGAGGGGGCGGGTGGATCAAGATCAAGAGCTGCAGGCGAGCTAACGCTCGGCCTGTTGAGTGGTGAGGAGCGACGTGGTGGTGTGGGCTGCTCTGCCTTTGCTCTTCTGTGGGAGCAGGCTTGGTCCGGGCGGCGTTCCGACGATGGCGGCCTGACAGCCAACTGAGTCCCATCTGGTTGTACCCAATTTTTCAGAAACCCCTATCTGCTTTGGCTTTGGCTTTGGCTTTGGCTTTGGCTTTGGCTTTGGCTTTGGTTTTTGATCTTGATCTGGCTTTTGATCTTTTGCCCCTTCGGCAGGCCGAGCGTAGGTGTTCATCAGGGGGTTAGGCGCGTAGCGCCGTTCGACGAAGTCGAACACATCGAGAGGAGGTCGTCGCGAAGCAGACCGGAGGCGATGCCCCCTGATGGACACCGTAGCGAGGGAACACCGAGCCTTGGCGAGGTGCCGTACGTCGGGGCAAAGCCTTTTGCTTACTTTTCGGCGTTTGGAAAAGTGAGTCGCTGTAAGAGCGAAACCGTCAGTAGCCGTTACCGCGAGGGTGTAATTAGTTTTGTGTAAACGGTCATTTGGCAGGAGACTGCCTACCCCAAGGAAATCCAATGACCGAGCCAAAATCCAAGCGCGCCAAACGAGTCAAACCTGATCCTGAACTGGTTAAATTGGCCGACAGCCTGCTGAGCAATTAC